>JAEYWA010000085.1 GCA_023431385.1 Bacillota bacterium
GTTCTATGCCTCAGACTCGTTTCGTACTTAAAAAGGCTCTTTCCTTGAATCTGAAGCCTATTGTTGTCGTTAACAAAATCGACAGACCTGAAGCAAGACCCGATGAAGTTGTAGATGAAATAATTGAGTTGTTTATTGAATTGGGAGCCGATGATGATCAGCTTGAATTCCCAGTAGTATATGCTTCTTCCAGAGAAGGCTTTGCAGTATGCGACCTTGGAGGAGAAAGAAAAGACCTAAAGCCATTGTTTGATATGATTGTTGATAAGGTTCCTGCTCCGAAGGGAGACCTTTCGGGTTCCCTTCAGCTTTTGGTTTCCAACATTGACTATGATGAGTACGTTGGAAGAATAGCAATCGGAAGAGTGGAAAGAGGATCTGTTAAGCTTGGTCAGCAGGCAATTATCTGTAAAAAAGAAGGAAATGTTCTAAATGCCAAAATAACAAAGCTGTATTGTTATGAGGGCTTGAAGCGTATTGAGACAGAGGAAGCCAAAGTTGGTGATATTGTTGCTGTTTCCGGTGTAGGTGATGTTACAATTGGAGATACAATCTGTGAAGTGGGTGCGCCTGATCCGCTGCCCTTTGTTGCAATTGATGAGCCTACCATTTCAATGACTTTTAGCGTAAATAACAGTCCGTTTGCGGGAAGAGAAGGAACTTTTGTTACTTCTAGACACCTGAGAGACAGATTGTTTAAGGAGCTTGAAACAAATGTCAGCTTAAGAGTTGAGGAAACCGAGTCTGCTGATGCTTTCGAGGTGTCAGGAAGAGGAGAACTTCATCTTTCAATTTTAATTGAGACAATGAGAAGACAGGGCTACGAATTCCAGGTGTCCAAGCCTACAGTTATTAACAAGGAAATAGACGGCGAATTAATGGAGCCAATTGAATATCTTATGATTGATGTTCCGGAAGAATTTATGGGCGTTGTAATGGAAAAATTGGGAACAAGAAAATCTGAAATGGTGAATATGACTTCTGCCAACCAGGGGTATATGAGACTTGAGTTTAAAATACCGGCAAGAGGACTTATCGGATACAGATCAGAGCTTTTAACAGATACTAAGGGAAATGGAATAATGAATCACGTGTTCCACAGCTATGAGCCATACAAGGGCGATATTGCTACTAGACAAAGGGGCTCACTGGTAGCATGGGAAGACGGAGAGGCAGTAACCTACGGTCTATTTAATGCACAGGAAAGAGGAACTCTTTTCATCACTCCCGGAACAAAGGTTTATGAGGGAATGATTGTTGGAGAAAATGCAAGATATGATGACCTTGTTGTTAATGTATGCAAAAAGAAGCATGTTACTAACATGAGAGCTTCCGGTTCTGATGAAGCACTGCGTTTGACTCCTCCGACGGTGCTAAGTCTTGAACAGGCGTTGGAATTTATAGCTGATGATGAATTGGTTGAGATGACACCTAAAAACATCAGACTTAGAAAAAAAATACTCAATTCTGAAATGAGAGCAAAAGACAAGAGCAAGAAATGATTTAGAAGTTAGAGGTAAGAAGTTAGGGGTAAGAGGTAGGAAGTTGGAAAGAACTAAACCGCTTTAAGTATACAGTTTAATTTGTTTATGGTTACCGATGTAAAGAATTCTTTCTTTGCATCGGTAATTTTTTCAGTGTGTTTTGTCGATGTGATAGTGTTCCCAAGCAGATAATTTGTAAGCATCAGACTTTATTTAAATTTGTGTAGTATAATTTCCAGTAAGTCCGCTAAGCTGGACAAATTCTGAAAAAAATATTATAGTATTTAGTATAGCTGTATCAAATAGAATCACATTATATTTTAGATATTTTTGAATGGAGTCAAGTATTAATGAGTAGAAAACTGAAAGTTGCAGCACTTGGTATTTTATCAATTATTATTGGAATATTTCTATCTGTTCCCAACATTATGAGATACGTAAGAACAATACTTAAGGGGTATGATGCACAATATGGGACTCTTAACGCGTTTCTTACAATTCTAGGTCTTGTACTGGTGTTTTTTGGGATATTTGTTATATGTGCAGGACTTAAACGATTATCATTTATCTTAACCAGCCTGCTTATATTTATTTTTGTTTTTGCTGTGGGATCTATATACTCTTATAAGAGTACAGTAGAGTCTGCAAAAGAAAATGTGGTCAAGGAGGCTGTAAAAATTCCTGCTGACTCTGAAGGGGCTATGCTTGTTGATATTCCCATGGGTTCCGATACAAGTGCTATTGCTGAAATACTTGGAACAGAAGGAATTATTAAAAAGCCGCAGATATTCAAGATTGTATCAAAGCTGAACGGCTACGACGGCAGATATCAGGCAGGAACTCATGTATTGAAAAAGGGACTTGAACTTGACACTATAATGAACATACTTATCGGTAAGCCTGAAAGTGTTAAGATTACAATACCGGAAGGTCTCACCTACAAGCAGATAGTAAAAACCTTTGTAAAAAAGGGTCTTGCCATTGAAGATCAGTTTGATTCGGCAATGAAATATGAAAAATATGATTTTGATTTTGTTAAGCAGATTAAAAATGTAAACAATCGTGAATTCATGCTGGAAGGCTATTTGTTCCCTGACACTTACGAATTTGCCATGAATGCCAGTGAAAAAACAATTATAACAGTGATGCTTCAGAACTTTAACAATAAGTTGACAAAAGAGCACTACAAACGGGCAAAAGAACTTGGCATGTCCATGGATGAAATTATTACACTTGCATCCATAATAGAAAGGGAGGCAAACACCAGCAATGACAGAAGACTTGTATCCGCTGTATTCCACAAGCGTATTAAAAGCAAGGATGCAAATCTGAGAAAACTTCAGTCTTGTGCTACAATTCAGTATGTTTTCCTGAATACTGAAGGAAAGGTACATGAAAAGCTTACTTACGAAGATACTACCATTAATAGCGTGTATAATACTTATATTCATTCCGGACTCCCACCGGGACCTATTTGTTCACCGGGTATGGACTCTATAAATGCCGCATTGTATCCCGATGAAGACACAGACTATATGTTCTTTATCGCAAAGGGCGACGGAACAACAAAGTTTACAAAAACTTATGCTGAACATTTAAAGGCCATGAAGGAATATGGCTTGGCAAAATAAAAACTGGGGTGGCTGAAGCCGCCCCGTTTTTTAGCGTATAGAAATTTTATATTTTCTATTCTTCGAATGTGTTAATATAACTAAGGTTGAACAATTGCACCAGAAAATTGAACGGGCACAAAATTGCTTGCGGAAATAGTTAAAGAGTTAATAATTGTGAGCAACCTTATCAAAAAAAGGGATAAAATAATGATAAACTACGATTATATTACAGATTACATCCGAGCTACAATTAAGCCAAATACAGGTCTACTGGCCGAACTTGAACAGTATGCCGCTGAGAATCATGTTCCTATTATTCAGCCCGAAGTAGCTGCTTTGATGAAGGTTCTTGGAAATATGCAGAAACCCGGCAGAATTCTTGAGGTGGGGACTGCAATCGGTTATTCTTCCATGCTATTTTCAGGTTTTCTTAAAGCCGATGGTGTTATTGACACAATTGAGAGAAATGAGCAGATGATTGAGATTGCTAGAAAAAACATAAAAGCCGCCGGCCTTCAGAATACTATCAATGTTATAGCCGGAGACGCAATTGAGGTGTTAGGCTGTTTAGACAAGCAGTATGATATGATATTCCTGGATGCCGCAAAGGGTCAGTACAATGAATTCCTTGAACAGAGCAAGAGAATGCTTGTGACCGGAGGACTGCTTGTTTCTGACAATGTACTTTACAAGGGAATGGTTGCAACGGATACTTTGGTAGTGAGACGTAAAAAAACTATTGTAACCCGAATGAGAAGCTTTCTAAAAAATCTCTGCAGGGATGAAAGCTTTGAAACAAGCTTGATTCCAATTGGAGATGGGGTTGCACTTAGCTTTAGGAAATAATTAACCAGTTAGCTGAAATAATTAATGGAACAAATGATAGAACAAGTGACTAAACAACTGACTAAACAACTGACTAAGCATGTGACAAAGTAATTGATGAAACATAAAACACTAACGACTGACGAAAAAACTGGAGGATATAATGAAAAAGGTTGAGCTTTTAGCTCCTGCGGGAAATCTGGAAAAACTAAAAATGGCTATATTATTCGGGGCTGATGCCGTTTACATCGGCGGTCAGAGATTTGGTCTCAGAGCTTCGGCTGATAATTTCTCACTGGAGGATATGAAAGAGGGCCTGGCATTTGCCCATGAGAGAGACTGTAAGGTATATGTTACTGTAAATATTATACCCCACAACGAGGATTTGGTGGGACTGCCGGAATATATAGAAGAACTGGATAGCTTGGGAGTGGATGCAGTTATTGTTTCTGATCCGGGCATTTTTACAATTGTTCGTAAAGCAGCTCCTGATATGGAGATACACATTAGTACCCAAGCCAACAATACAAACTATATGAGTGCAAAGTTCTGGCATGACTTGGGTGCAAAACGAATTGTGGTGGCAAGAGAACTATCCTTTGATGAAATAAAAGAAATGGCTGCCATGACACCGTCTGAGCTGGATATTGAAGCCTTTATACATGGCGCCATGTGCATATCCTATTCGGGCCGCTGCCTGCTCAGCAACTACATGACAGGAAGAGATTCAAACAAGGGGGCTTGCTCCCATCCCTGTAGGTGGAAATATTCGCTGGTGGAGGAGAAGCGTCCCGGAGAATATTATCCTGTGTATGAGGATGAAAAAGGAACATATATTTTTAATTCCAAGGACCTGTGCATGATTGAATACATTCCGCAACTGATTGAATCCGGAATATTCAGCTTTAAAATTGAGGGAAGGATGAAGAGCTCCTTCTATGTTGCAACAGTTGTAAGTGCATATAGGAAAGCGATAGATGCCTATATGTCCGATCCTGAAAATTACAGGTTTGATCCGGAGTGGTTGTCTGAACTCTCAAAGGCAAGTCACAGAGAGTATACCACCGGCTTTTACTTCAATAAGACCACAGGAGCAGACCAGATATACAACACAAGCTCTTATATCAGGGAATATGATTTTGTAGGAATGGTTCTTGCGTACGATAAAGAAACCGGAATTGCCAAGATTGAGCAAAGAAACAGAATGATTGTTGGGGATGAAATTGAAGTGGTGGTGCCTAAAAAGGATTATTTTATGCAGACTATTGAAGCTATGAAAAACGAAGAGGGGGAGAGCATCAGAACTGCTCCTCATGCTCAAATGATAGTATATATGCCCATGAAGCAGGAGGTTGAGCCTTTTACGATTTTGAGGAGGAAGTGAGACATTTACCACGGCAAACCATCGCTCCTCACGTAGGAATGTGAATATAAAAAAAGAAATATGTATCCCTGCACATGTTGGTCTTATGCCTTATGTACGAGTTTTGTTTACCCCTCGACGGAAAATACACTTGCAAAAGTACAAATATTTATAGTAGAGTTAAGCTATAGATTGTTTGAACATTATGTAGAGCGTTGGCGATATTTGGTGAAAAATCTGTACTAATGGAGGTCTTCTGTGAAAAAGAATTTGTTGGATCTGGATTATATAATAAATGCCGATAACTATAGGAACATTCAGGATTCAATTGCTGATGCCACAGATATGGCTATTATTACGGTGGATTATAAAGGTAAACCAATAACCCATCATAGCAAATGTACAAATTTATGCAGGTTTGTACGTGCCCATCCAAAATTGTCCCATATATGTGAAAAGTGTGATTCCAGAGGGGGACTGGAAGCAGCAAGGTTAAATCAGCCCTATATATATTTATGTCATATGGGGATAGTAGATTTCGCCATACCTATAGCTGTTGACGGACAATACCTTGGTGCTGTTATGGGAGGACAAGTCCGTGTTGAGGACCCTTCTGATATGGAATCTCTCGAGAAAATAACCAGTCAAAAAACTGATATACTTGAATATATTAGTAAAAGTGAGCTTGAGGAACTGTATCGAAGTCTGCCGATAATGAAGCTTCAAAAAGTACGGGCTAATGCTGCTATGATATACAACATCTGTAATTATATCGTAGGAGAGGCATTGTTGAAAATAAACCTGAGCGATGAGGAAATTTCGCAGGTGACAGATTTTAGTGAAAATAAGTACAAAAAAACTTCTGCAAATCAGGATAGTTTGAAGGCTATATCAAATAAAAAAAATAATAACGGTTTATATAGTTCTCATTCGTTGGAGCGTGATTTGTTAAATAGTCGAGAAAATATTATTCTTAAACCTGCTCTTGATTACATTGAAAAATACTATACCCGGAATATAAGCCTGAACAGTATGGCCAGCTTGTGTAATATCAGTACAAGTTATTTCAGTAAGTTATTCAGAAGGACAATCGGTGACAATTTCTCAAACTACATAAACAGAAAAAGGATAAAAAAAGCCAGAGATCTGCTGGAGACCACCGATATACCCATAACTAATATAGCATTGGATTTGGGTTTTGAGGACAGTGGATATTTTATTAAAGTATTTAAAAAATTTGAGGGGGTTACACCCTCGAAGTACAGAAATGATATGCTTTTATAAAAAAATATGCACAAAAACCTAGTGCTGAATATTACTATCATTGCACATTTTTACTATTGTTTTTTCCCTATATTGTGCTTTTATATTCAAGTTCCATACCACCCCTTGATTTATAATAAAAATGTAACTAGTAACGTATTTCATTTTTATATTAAATTAAAGGAGTGGTTTATTTTTATGAAAAAAGTAATGATATCACCATCCAAATATATACAGGGAGAGGATGAACTGTATAATTTAGGAACCTACGTTAAGGAATTTTCTAACAAGGCATTACTGGTAGCCTCAAAGGTAGATCAGGAAAGAGTACAGAGCTATCTAGATAAGGCCTTGGAAACTGATTCGTTTGAAATAGTATATGGGGAGTTTGGAGAGGAGTGCACCAAAAAAGAAATAGCAAGAATGCAAAAACTTGCAGAGGATACTAATTGCGGGGTGTTTATCGGGTTAGGAGGAGGAAAATCGCTGGATACTGCTAAAGCTGCTTCCTTCCTCTCAAAGAAACCTGTGGTAATTGTTCCTACCATTGCATCAACAGATGCTCCAACAAGTAAGCTTGCAATAGTATATAATGAAAAAGGTGAATTCGAAGAGTACTTCCATTTACAAAGTAATCCCGATCTTGTTCTTGTTGATACAGGAATTATCTCAAGGGCTCCCGTAAGATTTCTTATAGCAGGTATGGGCGATGCGCTTTCCACATATTTTGAGGCAAGGTCATGTATCAGATCCGGAGCAAATAATATGCCCGGAGGCAAAAGCACCAAGGCTGCCTATGCTTTGGCAACACTTTGCTTTGAAACCCTGATGGAGGAGTCCTTGAAAGCCAAGGCAGCCTGCGAAATGAAAGTTGTTACACCTGCGCTTGAAAATATAGTTGAAGCCAATATACTGTTGAGTGGTTTAGGCTTCGAAAGCAGCGGTCTTGCGGCAGCACATGCAATTCATAACGGTCTTACAGTGCTTGAAGAAACACATCATTATATGCACGGAGAAAAGGTGTCCTTCGGAACAGTTGTTCATCTGGTACTTGAGAATGCTCCTGAAGAAGAATTATATGAAGTAATTAACTATTGTAAAGCAGTAGGTCTGCCAACCTGTCTTAAGGATCTTGGAATTGTTGAGGTCACAGAGGAAAAAATTATGGCTGTAGCAAAAGCTGCAACTGCTGAGACTGAGACTATTCACAACATGCCTTTCCCTGTTACGGCAAAGGATGTATATGCTGCAATTATGACCGCTGATAAACTGGGTCAATAGAATAGGAGTAGGGATATATGAAAAAAATAATAAATAAGGTTGAAGATGTTGTAATCGAGATGTGTGAGGGAATTGTAAAGGCACATCCTCAGCAGCTTTCCTTCAGTAAAAAATATAAAATTATTAAAAGAAAACAGTTGAATAAAAGCAAGGTTACCCTTATCAGTGGAGGCGGAAGCGGACATGAACCTGCTCATGCAGGTTTTGTAGGTAAAGGTATGCTGGATGCAGCAGTTTGCGGAGATGTGTTTGCTTCTCCTTCAACAATACAGGTATACAACGCTATTGTGGAAACACAATCTGATAAGGGCACTCTTCTGATAATCAAGAACTACTCGGGTGATTGCATGAATTTTGACGCAGCGGCTGAGATGGCAGAAGACGATGATATAGTTGTCGAAAGAGTATATGTTAACGACGACGTTGCAGTTAAGGATAGCTTATACACTGTAGGCAGAAGAGGAGTTGCCGGCACTGTTTTTGTCCATAAGATAGCCGGTGCCGCTGCTGAGCAGGGAATGGAGCTTCAACAGGTTAAGCAGGTTGCACAAAAGGTTATAGATAACGTCCGTTCAATTGGCTTTGCGTTAACTTCCTGTACCGTTCCGGCAAAGGGAACACCGACCTTCAGTTTGAATGAAGATGAGATAGAGTTCGGTGTCGGTATCCACGGCGAACCTGGAATAGCACGTGAAAAAACTGCTTCTGCTGCTGAATTGGCAGAGAGAATGGTTGATTTGATAACAAAAGACCTTCCAATAGTCTCAGGCGATGAAGTAGCACTTATAGTTAATGGTCTGGGAGGTACACCATTGCAGGAATTATATCTATTTAACAATTCTGTAGCAAACGTACTTGAAAGTAAAAACATAAAGATATACAAAACATATGTAGGTAATTTTATGACAGCGATAGATATGGCCGGTGCTTCCATATCGCTGCTCAAATTGGATGATGAGCTTAAGAGTTATTTAGACGCTGTAAGCGATACTGCTGCCCTAAAAATTTAATAACGAGAGGAAGGACAAAATACATGTTGACTACAAAAAAAATAACAGAGCTTGTTATGAATATGGCTGATATTATCATAGCAAACGAGGTTTATTTTTGTGAACTGGATTCTGTTGCAGGTGACGGAGATTTCGGAATGTCGGTTGCAAAAGGGTTCAAGCAGTTGAAGCAGGATTGGAATGAAGTTCCCCAGGAGGATATAGGGGCTTTTCTTAAAGGCTGCGGAATGATAATTACCGAATACTGTGGCGGAGCGTCAGGTCCAATATGGGGTTCTGCATTCAGAAGTGCTGCGAAATATGCAGCAGGCAAGACCGAACTGGATCTGGCAGGCTTGGCTGCTCTTATGCAAAGCGCAGTTGATGGAATTCAGAAAAGAGGCGGAGCCAAGCTGGGAGATAAAACCCTGCTGGATGCGTTGATTCCAGCTACAGAAGCCTTAAAAGTCGGTGCAGACAAAGGTAATGAAATGCTGTCTGCTATGAAGGCGGCAGCCGAAGAGGCAGTTGCAGGTGCAGAGAAAACAAAAACCATGGTGGCGACAAAAGGCAGAGCCAGTTATGTAGGCGAAAGAAGTGTAAACTATCCTGACGCCGGAGCTGTTGCTATCGGAGTAATTTTTACTGAATTGACAAAGAACTTAAACCTGTAAAAAAATTATTAATTAAAAATAACATAAACCCAATTTTGAATGTAGCCTTACCGCATAGAATCCATGATTTTATGCGGTTTTTTTATATAATACAAATTAGCGTTAATTAATTAAATCTTTTAAAAATATATTGACATAACAGATGCAAGTGCAATATAATTTATACATAAAGAGACGAAAGATGTCGAAAACTATATATTTTTTTATATTTTTTTCATAATTCAGTTAAAAAGATTAATTAAATATAATATTGTAAAAATTAATTTCAGGAGGGAATAAGTTATGGATAACCAGTTCGAATTTTTTATGCCTACAAAAATATGTTTTGAGGCCGGAATTTCTAAGAAAGTCGACAAGTATATCAGTGGAAAGAATGTTCTGATTATTTCAGATCCTTTCCTCTTTCAGTCAGGTGTGGCAAAACAAATTGGGGACAGTATGGAAGGGAAAAGTGTAGCTTATTTTAGTGAGGTGGAACCTAATCCAACATGTGAAAGTGTTGATAAGGCTGCCGGAGTTGCACGAGCTATAAAGGCTGATTGTGTTATCGGCTTAGGCGGTGGCAGTGCCCTTGATATATCCAAAATAGTTTCCTGCCTGGTTACAAATGAGGGCAGTATTTATGATTACTACAGCGGTGGCAGCAGAACATTGTCAAAGAGGCAGGCAACGCTGGTATGTATACCCACTACTGCCGGAACGGGCAGCGAAGTAACTAATGTAGGTGTATATACAAATAAGAGAGCCGGCATAAAAATGCCTATGGTTAATAATGAATTCTGGCCTGACTTCTCAATAATTGACTCTGAACTGACATATACTCTGCCGGCTCCGGTTACAGCTTCCACTGGTATGGATGCTTTCTGTCATGCTATAGAAGCGTACTGGAATAAAGCATCACAGCCTATTTGCGATATGCTGGCAATTGGTGCCATGAAGCTGATCCTTGATAATATTAAAACAGCATACAGCCATCCTGAAAATAAAGAGGCAAGAGCAGCAATGATAAAGGCCAGCCTGATTGCCGGAATTGCCTTTAGTCAGACAAGAACTACCGGAATTCATGCTATTAGTTTTCCTTTGACGACAGAATTTGGAGCAAACCATGGAACAGCTTGTTCCATAACTCTTCCAGCATTTATAAAAATCAGCGGACAGCAAGCGGAAATTAAAATGAAAGCATTAATTGGTTACCTGGGCTATGAAAGTCTGGAGAAATTCTCTGAAGAGATTGAAGAGCTTATGAAAAGTATCAATATGCCTGTACGCTTACATCAAATCGGAGTTAAGGAAGCTGACCTGGAGCATATTACTGAAATAGGCCTTGGAGCTGCAATTATTCAATTAACTCCGGCTGTTATGAATAAGGAAACAGTATACCAATTGCTTAAGTCAATTCTGTAAAACAGTATCTAAACAAAAATTTTATATATAAAGAATGAATTGAAAATAGGGATTCGGAGGTAGAAAATGGATAACAAAATCAAAATGCTTGAAAACAGGGCGTTTGAGATACGCAGGTTAACCATACAAACCATAGGAAAGCTTGGTGTTGGACATATAGGTGGCGCGTTATCACTCTGTGAAGTTTTGTCAGTACTTTATTTTGATGTTTTGAATGTTAACCCGGAAGACTCGAAAATGGAAAACAGGGACAGGTTAGTACTGTCAAAGGGTCATGGCGGTCCGGCACTATATTCGGCGCTTGCGTTAAAGGGTTTTATTCCAATAGAGGAATTGGATACTCTGAACAAGCCAAACACCAACCTTCCAAGTCATTGTGACATGAAGAGAACAAATGGTATAGACATGTCAACTGGTTCACTGGGTCAAGGATTTTCAGCGGCAACCGGTATGGCGGTTTCAGCAAAGATGGATAGGAAAAGCCTTTATGTATATACCATAATTGGCGACGGAGAGAGTCAGGAAGGACAGATATGGGAAGCAGCCATGCTGGCAGGAGGCAGAGGACTAGATAATATTATAGCCTTTACCGACTACAATAAGATGCAGATTGACGGTCTAATCGAAGAAATAAACGGACTTGCACCTCTTGATAGGAAATGGGAAGCTTTTGGCTGGCATGTACAATCAATAGACGGACATGACATAAAACAAATTCTACATGCCATTGATAATGCTAAGAAGATTAAAGGAAAACCACATATGATTATTTTAAATACCATTAAGGGTAAAGGTGGATTTTTCTGTGAAAATAGTGTTGCCTCTCACAACATGCCTATTTCTGAAGATACCTGGAAAAAGGCTGTGGAATTACTGGATAAAAGGGAGGCTGTGTAATAATGTTACTTGAAGATAGATGGTTAAGAGAGACTTATGTTGACCTGCTTATAGAATATGCCAAGCAAGATAACAGGCTTGTTATAGTGGAAGCAGACCTTATGAGAGCAGCAGGAACTACACGTTTCGGGGAAGCTTTTCCTGAAAGAACGGTAAACTGTGGTGTGCAGGAAGCAAATATGATAGGTGTTGCAGCAGGTATGTCGGCAATGGGGAAAATTCCTTTTACTCACACCTTTACTCCTTTTTCCACAAGACGCGTATGTGATCAGGTTACATTATCGGTAGCTTACGCAGGCTTGAATGTAAAGATTATGGGCAGTGATCCCGGTGTGACCGCAGAGTTGAATGGCGGTACTCATATGAGTATGGAAGATGTGGCAATTATGAGGAATATACCAGGTATGATTATATACGAACCTGTAGACAGTGCTCAGCTGAAGAAAATTTTCCCGCAAATATTGGAGCATTATGGTCCGGTATATATTAGGCTGTTGAGAAGAAATGCTGTACAGATATTTGATGATAATGCTGAATTTCAGCTCGGAAAGGGCATTGTGCTAAAAGAGGGAAGAGATGTAACAATTCTGGCCAGTGGAATAATGGTGGCAGAGGCGTTGAAGGCAGCTCAAACTTTATCAGCAAAAGGAATTGATGCTGAAATAATAAATATTCATACAATTAAGCCATTAGATGAGGAACTTGTGTTACAAAGTGCCAGAAAGACGGGAGCAGTTGTAACTGCTGAAAATCATTCCATACTCAATGGGTTGGGGGGAGCAGTAGCAGAATTTATGAGCGGAAACTATCCTGTTCCGGTACAGAGGGTCGGTGTAAAGGATTCATTTGGAGAAGTAGGTTTTACTGAATTCTTGAAAGAAAAATACGGACTTACTGAAAAAGAAATTGTTCAGGCAGCAGAAAAAGCCATTTCCATGAAAAAATAGGGAGGATTTTATGAAAAGAATAATTATTGGCTCCGATAAATCAGGTTTCCCGTTAAAGGAAGCTATTAAAGCCCATTTGACAGAGTTAGGCTATGAAGTTACCGATGGAGGCACACTCAACGAAGAGGAACCCAAGCCATATTTTGAAGTGGCTTCGGCAGTTGCTAAAAGAGTATCTGATGGGGAGTATGAAAAGGCGGTTTTAATTTGTGGCACTGGTATGGGAGTATCAATAGTTGCAAATAAGTACAAGGGGGTTTATGCGGCAGTTTGTGAGAACACCTATGCTGCTGAAAAAGCCAGAGCTATAAATGATGCCAACATTTTATGCCTTGGTGGCTGGCTTACTGCTGAGTTTGTCGGTTGTGCCATGGTTGACACCTTCCTTAGTACAGAATTTACGCAGAATCTTGAAGAGTGGCGTGCTAAAAATTTAAAAAATGCTAGAGAAAAGGTTAAAGCTATTGAAGCTGAAATCTATAAATAGATCTATGAATAAATGTATGAATAAATTTATAAGTAAATCTATTTAAAAATTGATTATAGAAACTTGTTAAAGTTAATTAATAATAAATGTGGGGGAGATTACTATGAAATATTTTTTAGACAGTGCAAAACTGGATGAAATCAAGTATGCATATGAGAATTATTGTATTGATGGTGTTACAACTAACCCAAAACATATTCAATTAAGTGGAAAACCATTTATGCAGGTTGTTAAGGATGTAGCCGCCTGGATAAAGGAAGAAGGAATTGAGGGTATTGATAAATTTCCAGTATCCTTCGAAATAAACCCACACCATGATAAGTGGGAGGACATAGTTGAGGCAGCAAAGGAAGTAGCTGGTTATTCACCAAACTACGTTATAAAGCTTCCGTGTACCGAACAGGGCTTAATTGCGGCTAAGAAGCTTGAAAAAATGGGGATAAGAACAAATGTAACACTGGTATTTTCTCCGTCACAGGCGATTCCCGTGGGAAAACTGGGCGCTAAGTTTGTTTCACCCTTTGTAGGCTGGAAGGAAAATAGCGGTGATAACTCGATAGATTATATTTCTGACATTATTGATATATATAGAAACTATGGTTTTGATACTGAAATAATTGTTGCAGCAGTGAGAAACGGTAAACAGATTGGTGATTTTGCCGCCCTGGGTGCAGATATTGTGACTTGCGGACTTGATGTATACAAGGCAAGCTTTGAGCATCCCTTTACTACATATGGCTTAGGTGTGTTCAGAAATGCCTGGGATGGTACTGCTAAAGAATAGTAACTGAAAAACAGCTTTTCATACTAGTTGTGTACGCGCTGGATGCGTAGATGGGAGATAGGTATATGAAACAAAGAGTAAAACTGGGCGTCGTCTGCCTGACAAGAACCACATATGAGTATAAAACAGCACAGGCAATGTATACGAAGACAATTGAAGACCTCAAAAAGCTGCCTGATGTGGACTATACATTCATAGAAGATTGTGTAATTGAAATAAAAGATGCGGAAGAAGCTGCAATTAAACTGTTATCAGCTAATGTAGATGGTGTGGTTATTATTAGTGGTACCTTCCATTTAGGTCATTTGGCTTTGATTTTTGCAAAATATATTAAAAAACCGTTTTTACTTTGGGCATACAATGAGCTTCCCTATGATGGTGGTAAAATCCGACTGAATGCTGTTTGCGGCCTGAATCTCAATGCATCCAATCTTTATAAGACCGGTAAGGATGATTACTCCTGCACTATAGGTGACAGCATTGATGAAAAATGGTTAGATGCATTAAGAGTAAAGGTTGCTCTCCAAAATGCAAAGGTAGGACTTGTAGGCTATCGTGCCCACGGATTTTTTAATGTTGGTGTCGATGACATGGATATTTATCAAAAAACAGGTATTCTGATAGATCATTATGAGATTGCAGATATGTTTTCACAGCCTGTAACTAATATCGAGATTGAGGAAGAAGAAAAAGAAGTCAGGGCCTTATTTATATGTAAGGATGTAAATGATACCCAGGTTAAAAAAGTTGCCCAGCTTTGTGTAAGTGCTTCCAAGTTTGTTGAGAAAAATGGCCTTACAGCAGTAGCTGTAAGATGTTGGCCCGAATTTGCGGCGAATTATGGGATTTCACCCTGTGCTGCAATGTCTATTCTCCAGTCAAAAGGAATAATTTTATCCTGTGAGGGTGATATTGAGGGTGCTCTCTCCATGCTGGCAGGTGCTGCATTGGGTGCTGAAACACCATTCCTTGCAGACCTGTCACAGGTTGATCTTCAGGAAGATTTTGCTCTTATGTGGCATTGTGGTGTAGCACCGGCTAATTTGTGGGATGGAAAGAGTGAAAGAACTCTTGATACTTATTTTGCCGGGGGAAAGGGTGTAACTGCAGGCTTTGTAATGAAAGAGGGTCATGTTAATCTTATGAGATTTGATACTGCCCGCGGAGAAACCAGATTATTCCTTGCAGCCGGTGAGTCCATAGAAATGAAAAAACAGCTCTGCGGAACATACACAAAGGTAAAATTTGAACAGAATATCAATGATTTATTGAATACAGTGACAGAAACAGGTGTGGCGCACCACCTGGCTATGCTGTACGGGGAGTACAGGGACGTATTAAGGCTGGCAGCAAAAATGATGAACTATGAGGTTATAGAGTAGGAAAATATATGGGCAATTACTGTCAGCTTTACAGCTAATGGTAATTGCCTTATCAAAAGTACCTTAAAATATATTGGGGGTTAATATTATGAGCATATTTAAAGGCAAATTACATGAAACAGTAGTAAAATTTCCAAATACCGATATATGGATGGATTCCTGTGGGGAAAATGAATTGAACTATGCACTGGAAAGAGGGTGTGTTGGTGCTACCAGTAATCCTGCCATAGTAGGTTCGGTTATCAAGGGAGAGCTGTCCATATGGGAAGGTCGTATAAAAGAAATGGTATCTGAGAGAAATGACATGACCGAAGAGGACGTGGCCTGGGCTCTTATTTATGAAATAGGTACCCTTAGATCAAAAAAACTTCTTCCTATTTTTCATGAGTCAAAGGGCAAGAAGGGCAGATTGTCAATTCAGACTAATCCCAAGTATTACAGAGATACCGAAAAAATGCTGCAGCAGGCAGAAATTATTAATAGTCTTGGAGAAAACATGCAGATTAAGATGCCTGCCTCAGAAGCAGGAATCAAAGCAATGGAAGAGGCAACCTATAGAGGAATCAGTATTAATGCTACCGTTTCTTTTACTGTTGCACAGGCTGTTGCAGTAGCTGAAGCTGTTGAAAGAGGCTTGAAGAGAAGAGCAGCTGAAGGCCTTTCTAATGATACAATGTCGCCTGTTTGTACAATAATGATAGGCAGGACTGATGATTGGATGAAGAAATATACAGACGAACAGGATATAATAGTTGATCCTGAAAGCTTGGAATGGGCAGGCATAGCAGTAATGAAAGAAGCCTACAGAATCTATAAGGAAAGAGGCTATACAACCAGATTACTGTCAGCGGCATGCAGAAACCATCATCATTGGTCGCAACTGATAGGCGGGGATTTGTCAATGACTATTCCTTTCAATTGGCATAAGAAATTGAACGCCTGTGAGGTTGAGGTTACTAGCAGAATACAGGAACCCGTTAAAGAAGCATATATGGAGCAGCTCAGAAAAATTAGTGAGTTTGGAAAATCCTTTGACGAACATCGTATGAAGGCTTGTGAGTTTGAAAAGTATGGTGGTTTCCGAACTACAGTATCCGGATTTATCGGTGGGTATGATGAATTATTAAAACTCGTAAGGGGATACATGATTTAATGAAAATAAAGCAAACAGCTCCTTTATTGCTATTAGCATTCATATGGGGATGCTATTATGTTGCAAGCCAAAAAGCCGTTTCGGAAATGTCGGTGTTTACAGTTGGAATTGTTATTCGTTTTATAACCATGATTCTACTCACTGTAATAATGCTTAAAAGACATGAGTTAAAGCTGTTGTTTAAAACAAAAGGCATTTTATTGAGATTAATAATGATTGGGATTCTAGGCTTTTCACTGGATCTGACGGCCTTCATTGGTCTTGGCCTCTCCCATGCAGGCGCAGGTACTGCTTTATTAAAATGTGATATTATATTTGTCAACTTGATGTCAGTTATAATTTACAAGGAAAAATTCACAAAGCTGGACTGGACATACACTCTTATAATGCTCTTTGGTGTTCTTATGGTAATGGGAATTGATTTCAGTCAGCTCAAAATTGGGAATAGGGCGGATATATTCTTTATTTTGAGTGCGTTGTTTGTATCAATTAATGCTTTTATTATTAAGAGCGTACAGCTGGATAAGAAGAATCCTGCAGCAGATAATGTAGTTGCATTTTATAATAATTTTATAACAATGATTTTGTTTATAGTTACATCAGTTGTTATGGGGACTATGGGACAACTCAGTTTATTGGCTGAAAACAGACCGCTTTTGGTGGCTGTACTGGCTGCCGGATTGGGTCAGACTCTTATTTATATTGTATATTACTATAACCTTAGGCGTTTTCCGGTTTGGATTGTAAAGGTATTCCTGCTTTTAATGCCCATTGTTGCAACAATAGTAGCGTTTATCCTGTTTGGGGATGTTATGGTGCTGGGGCAATATATCGGAATGGCTATAGTATTGGCAGGTGCGTTTGGGATATTGATTGAACAAAAGAAAAAAGCTGAGATACAAAAAAGCAAAGAAGCAGAAATGCAGAAATGTTGAAATGCGAAATGTTGTAATACGAAATGTTGAAATGCAGAAATTTAGAAACTACTATAAATTGATAGGCATAAAGCGGATTAATATGCGGGTTTAACTAAAAAGCTTCCTCACGTACATTGCGAGGAAGCTTTTTATGAATTAACTGAGTTACAAAAAAATTCAATAATTATTCATTAATCTCTATCAAGCCGCCGTTTTCAAAGAAATAGTTAATTATTGTGGAAGCAGGCCCCTGTGTTTCCAATTGTAAGTTAAATTTACTGAAGGTTACTTTTTCATAACCCGAGTAATTAGACAAATGTATATATAAATTTTTTCGGAACTTGTCGTTCTCAAAAAGTTCTCCGTATAAAATTATTGATTTTGGATCAAATAAACACATTGCATTTTTTATTGCAATAGACAGAAAATAAATTGATCTGTCAATTATGTCCTCTATCAATTTATCTCCATCCTGATAAGCCTTTATAATATTCTTGATATTTATATTTTCGGTGTTCCCCTCGGTATATGAGAAGAGATAAGGTGTCAGTTTGTTTGATAATATGTTGGCGGCATTTCTTTCTATGGCATCGTAGCCGGCAATTGTTTCAAGACAGCCTCTATTGCCGCACTCACATATTACACCATTTGGATCGGCAATAGTATGACCAAGTTGAATAGCGTTAAAGTCAAATACGCTCAACTTGTCCTGGTAAGATACTCTGGCGGCACCTACACCCGGGCCGTATTTTATAAACAGCATATCCTTTGGGTCATCTATATGGGCAAAAAAACTTTCTCCATGTGCCAGGGAACAAATGTTGTTTGTTAATATAACGGGGACTTTCATTCTTTTTTGAACATATTCAACAACATTAACATTATCCTCCCAGACGTTATAAGAGTTAATACTTATTCCGGCTCTGGAATTTACGATACCCTTGACACTCACACCAACACCAAGGATGGTTCTCGTTCTGACTATATCATAATTAATAAGATTTTGTTCCAGGATTGTACATACCTTATCCAGTATTGCAGTAGATTTCCTATGACAATCTGCAGTAAACACCGTATCCTCAAAGAGAACAGTACTATTTAAGTCCATACAGAGAATATGAAACTTATGGGTGCTTATATAGATACCAATAGTTGCATATTTTTTTCTGTTAATATCTAGAAGAATTTCCTTTCGACCCTTGCGATTATTATTTTGTTCAACTGCCGATTCAACTAGAATACCTTCATTAATAAGGTCGGTTGTAATTAAGGTTATAGCTGCTGGAGTCAAATTGAGCTTATTGGCTATTTCCTTTCTGGAGATTCCGCCGGAGCGATATATCAAATACAGGATAGAACTCCTGTTTTTAATTTTTACTCCGAGCATATTTATTCCATTTGCAGAATTATCCATAGTTATCACCTCTTTTCGAAAGATTATGTTATTTATAGAAATATTACTTATATTTTATTTCGAAATTTTCTCCCGTTATTCCTATATATGCTCCTTTAGCAGCCGGAATACTCTCCTCATGAGCAATCAACCATTTATTCTGCATCCATAAAAGCTTATCCTCTTCAGAGTGAGGTACTGGAATAGAACTGAGAGGCTGGTTGGTACCATCAGGAAGTACTATAATACTCTTAAACCCAGTATCAGCTACTTTACAGGGTGCAAAATGCAGTGTAGTGCCATATAGTTCAACAGCAGTTCTTCCAGGAACATAAAAAATCTCAGTTGATTCACTTGGCAACTGATTATTCCTAATATCCCGTATATCTGCTAAAATAAGTACCAAATCTGATACGGCTACATCTATCTCAGAACCTTTATGGTATTCAAGAGCATTGAGTTTACTACTGTTACCGTTACAATAACCTATCTGAACAGGCATGTTACCATAAAATGTAGTGCTAAGCTCCTTTGCAATAGAAGTGTTCATTAAATCAGCATCACTTGCAACGTACACATTACCCGTATCAGGAATTCCTTTGGTATTCATTACTTCGATACACTCAGAAAAGTCATACTGGGCGAGTACTTTTCCGTACTTTAAAAATGAAGCATCAAATATACTTTTTATTTTCAGAGTAGGATTAAATAGCTTTAAATGGTTTAACATAGAATTCTCCTTATAATTATATTATATTGTAATAAAATATAAAGCTTTCTACACGATATATGGTAATATTTCTAAATTTAATATTATAAAAGAGGAATTAATTATAAGTGTTAATAAAAGAGTTAGAAAAAATATTATGTAGAACTTTATTTAAGAATATCACAGTAATTAAAATCTTTCAATCATATAACTTAAAATAACTGGGGATGTAGAAGTATCGAGACCGAACCGGAGGAAGAATCATTGGCGTGACAATTGCTGCCATCAAATAGGAAGTATATTTACATAATTAAATTATTTAAACAAATAATATGTTGGTTTGGGGTATGTAAAATACTAAAACATAATATATGTATTATAAAGTCGAAAAATATAAAATAATTGCTTTACTTTTTATTGAATATGATATATAATTGCCATAGTAAACGAATTATTTTTGGTTAATGTGCATAGTTGTTAATACCTTGGTTTTGCGGGAGGTAGCAATAACTATAGTATTTACCGTCAGGTTTTATTTTTTTCCTCAATAAATTAAAGCCTTTAATTTATTGAGGAAAGGGTAAAAAGCCCTAAAAATAGAACTTGAGCCCAACGTAAAAATCCATACAATAGGGTCAAAATTAAATTCGTAAAATAAAATTAGAAAGAAGGATAACAATTATGGGGAAGAATATCAAGCGTATTATGGCAGTAATGTTAGTTCTTACAATGACAATGGTGATTTTTACAGCTTGCGGTAAATCTGAAGTAAGCCAGACGACAACTTCAACTTCTAATTCTTCTGGTACTGGAACGCAAGTAACTGATGAAAAGATTGAAATCACCTTCCCGAGTATTTGGGTCGGAACTGATGGTAAAGCAAAAGTGTTTGGTCAAATGGTAGATTCATTTAATAAAGAAAATGAATCTAAAATTGAAGTAAAAATCGAAGAATACACTGATTATGATGCCTATGAAGATAAAATAAGGGCTATGATATCTACTGGTAATGCCCCGGATATTTTTACCTTCAAATCATTCGCAGACTTACAATTATACTCTAAATCAGAAAAGTTGATGGATCTTACCTCTTACTTGGCTGATAAGGAATGGTCTGATAAATTTGCAGAGGGTGTATTAAAGGCAGCACAATACGAGGGTAAAAATTATGCAATTCCTTATGAGAATGCCGTTATTGCAATTATGTTTAATAAGAAATTATTAAATGACGCTGGAATAACTACCATTCCAACTACCTATGAAGAATTATGGAAAGCCTGTGATGCACTAAAAGCAAAGAAAATATTCCCAACTGCACAGATGACAAATAAAAATGCCTGGACCTCAATGCTCTGGTATTCATACGCGCTCGCAGCAGTAGGAGGCCCCGATGTATATGAAAAAGGCTTGGATGATCCAGCTTTCTTAGAAGCTGCGAAAATCATGCAGAAGATGTTTACTTACACCTCTCCTGATGCGGTTGGAGCAGATGCTACAGTTGTAAACGGACATTTCTTTAATGAAAGATCTGCAATATATACAAATGGATCGTGGATTTTGTCAAGAATTAAAACCGAAGGTGTTCCAGGCCTGTATGACAACCTTGCTATCAGCGCCGGTTTAGGCTACAATGGCAGTAAGCCGGGAGCATATGTAAACGCAGTTCAGGCTTACATAGCTGTTGGTGAGCAGAAGGATCCAGCAAAAGCAGAAGCAATAATCAAGTTCTTAAAATATATATGTGATGTTGACAGAGTGACTGAGTTGTCCAATTCATCCGGCTCAATATTTACTATCAAGTCAAAAATAACTGATCAGACAGAAAAGCTTCAGGCAACAATGATTGAACAAAGTACAGCTGCTCCATACATGATTGGATCTTTTGAATCTACTATGTCTACAAAGGTAGCAACAGCATTCCCACCTGCACTTGAAGGTCTTGTACTCGGAGAATTAACCCCTGAGCAATTTGTTGACGCACTAAAGGCTGCAAATAAATAATAGCATTATAGTTAAAATTCAAAAAAAAGCATAGATAATATATGTAAAATATATACACTTAAATAGTATAATACTTACTATAACAATCAGATAATTTGGCAGGCTGAAAGGCCTGCCAAAATACAAATTACGACTATATTAATTTGAGTTGGTTTTGACGATGGAGGCAGGAGCGATGGAAGTTAAAAAGCATGACATAAAAAACATCTGCATCTTTATATTGCCAGGGCTTGCACTATTCACCCTATTCTTTATTATACCGGTAGGGTATGTATCAATAACCAGCCTTTTTGAATGGAATGGAATTACATCTCCCATATTTAAAGGTCTGAATAATTATAAAGATATCTTTGGTGATAAAGTGTTTTGGCGCAGTGTGAAAAATAATGTTCTGTGGGCTGTAGTTGCCGGAGGCGTGCAGGTTCCTCTTGCAATGCTTATAGCTTTGATATTATCAAAGAAACCAAGGGGTTGGCAGTTTTTCAGAACAGTGTACTTTCTGCCGCAGGTTATTTCGGGTATTGCTCTTGCGATGCTGTGGTCGGCAATGTACAACAGTGAATTCGGTTTGATTAATGGGCTGTTAAGAGCGGTTGGTCTTGGTGAATATGCAACAAATTGGCTTGGAAATATTAAAACAGCTTTTCCGTGTATGCTGATTTATTGGGTATTTTATGTGGGCTATTATATGGTAATTATGCTGGCTGATATAACAAATATTGATGAAAGCTATTATGAAGCGGCCCAGATTGACGGTGCCGACGGTATAAGGCAACATATCCATATTACAATACCTTTGATTAGCGGTTCATTTCAGACCTGTGTTACACTGGCAATGATTTTCGGTTTAAGAACATTTGAACAGGTATTTCTGCTGACTAACGGAGGACCTGCAAACAGAACTTCGGTGCTTGTACTTTACCTGTACAATCAAATGAAAACAAATGACTATGGTGGAGCAAATGCTTCCAGCGTTATGCTTATATTGACCGGGGCCTGTGTTATTTTAATTATTCGTGGAATATTTGCAAAATTAAATAAGGAGTAAAGGAGGAGAAATATGTCGGCAAAAACTGCTCAATTAATTGTAAAAGATAAAAAGAACTTAAAAGATATTATATTGTCTTTTTTCAAATGGATTTTAATCATATTCTTTGCAGTTTATACATTGTTCCCACTGTTATGGCTTTTTATTACATCATTAAAAACAAATGCGGAATATTTCAATAATCCATTTTCCTTACCAGCTGTACCTCAATGGCAGAACTACGTAAATGCATTTCAACAGGCGAATTTAGGCAGAATGATTTCAAACTCGGTTATTGTTGCGATAGTGGCAACGGTTATCAATGTTATGGTTGCCTCCATGCTGTCCTATTGTATATCCCGTTTTAAATTTAAAGGAAGAGAAACTATTTTTACCTTTTTTTCGGTAGGAGTACTTGTTCCCCTTAATGCACTAATGGTTCCTTATTTTTCGATTTTCAGTAAAATTGGACTGATAGATTCACTCGCAGCATTAATTATACTTTACGCTGCAATAGGTTTACCAATTTCAACTTTTATAATTCGCGGCTTTATGAAAAGCTTTCCGGCAGAGATTGAAGAGGCTGCTTATATTGACGGAAGCGGTTTTTACGGAAGATTCTTTAAGATGATTTTACCCTTAACTAAAACAGGTCTGGTAACAGCGGCAACCTTTGAATTCATAACCTGCTGGAACGAGTTTGTTTATGCCAATCTTCTGACTTCTTCACCAGTAACAAAAACTATACAGATAGGTATAAGATATTTTACAAACCAGTTTACTACAGATTATGTTTCAATGTACGCTGCAATTATTATCAGTATAGCTCCAAGTATCATCGGGTATATGTTATTCCAGAAACAGGTTATATCGGGCTTGACAAGTGGTGCTGTAAAGGGTTAAAACTTTGATTTTCACTGCAATATACCAGGAGGAGAGATATGGAACTAGTTGTACTAAAGGATGGGTTTAGGCTATTATATCAGAATCAGTGTATCATTCATCACACGGCAGAAAATCCTTCTATTTATATAGGGTATGGTAATGAAACCGTAGAGATGTATAGAGGAAACTTTGATATTAAAGATTATGTAATTGAAAGGTATCCCTTGAGGAGTGTTTCTATACAGCAAAATAACAATGAATATTCATTAAATTTTGATAATAAATTAACTGCTCGAATAAAAATTGAGGACGATAGATTTCTGATGGACTTTGAGAAATCAGATCCTTGCATCAATCGGTTCTGGGTCAGAATAGATGCCGATGAGAATGAGAAATGCTACGGCTGTGGAGAGCAGATGTCCTACTTTAATTTGCGGGGTAGAAATTTTCCGCTCTGGACATCAGAGCCAGGTGTAGGCAGAGATAAAACCACCTATGTAACATGGAGATCTGATGTGGAAAATAAAGCCGGAGGAGATTATTACAATACAAATTATCCTCAGCCTACTTTCGTATCAACCAAACACTATTATCTGCATGTGGATTCAACAGCCTACGCTGATTTTAACTTTAAGAATAAAGCTTTTCATGAATTGCAGATCTGGGAAGTCCCAAAGCAGATCAGGATTGAAGCGGCACCTACATTTATTGGGCTACTTGAAAAATTGACTGATTTTCTTGGAAGACAGGTAGAGCTGCCTGACTGGATATATAATGGAGCAATTCTTGGACTTCAGGGCGGAACGGAACGTTCTTTCGGACTTGTTGACCGTTCCCTGAGAAATGGAGTAAAGGTCTCCGGGGTCTGGTGTCAGGACTGGGCCGGTAAGAGAATCACTTCCTTTGGTAAGCGTCTTAACTGGAACTGGAAGTGGAATCAGGAAATGTATCCGGGTTTACCTGAAAAAATAAAGGAGTATAAAGAAAAAGGTATCAGATTCCTTGCTTATAATAACCCGTACCTTGTAAAAGAGGGAGATTTATACAGGGAAGGTAGGGAAAAGGGGTATTTTGCCAAGTCACTTGATGGAACTGATTATTTAGTAGATTTTGGAGAGTTTGACTGTGGTGTAGTAGATTTTACCAATCCAGAGGCTTATGAATGGTTTAAAAAATTAATCAAAAAGTATCTGATTGATTTCGGAATAGATGGTTGGATGGCTGATTTTGGGGAGTACCTCCCTACTGATTTACAGCTGCACAGTGGAGCGCCGGCTATGATAGAGCATAATCACTGGCCGGTTCTATGGGCAAAATGTAATTATGAAGCTCTTTTAGAAACAGGTAAGTTGGGCGAGATTGTGTACTTTATGCGAGCCGGCGGGACTGGTACTCAGAAGTACTGTACTTTGCTCTGGGCAGGCGATCAAAGTGTAGATTTCTCAATGCATGACGGTCTTGTTACTGTAATCTGCGGGGCACTCAGTGCTGCAATGAGTGGATGCGGTTTGCATCATAGTGATATCGGCGGCTACACCTCACTGTTTAATAATTGCAGAACCAAGGAAGTGTTTTTGAGATGGGCCGAAATGGCGGTATTCACTCCTGTTATGAGAACTCATGAAGGAAATAGACCAGAGGAAAATTTCCAGTATTATGATGATGCTGATACTTTGGAACAGTTTGCTAGACTTACCAAAATCTATACAATGCTGGCACCGTACACAAAGAGCCTTGTAAAAATAAATGCAGCTTCAGGTCTCCCGGTACAAAGACCATTATTTTTACATTATGAAAAGGATGAAAAGACCTATGATATTCAAACAGAATATTTATTCGGTGAGGATATGTTGATTGCACCTGTATATTTGGCTGATGTTAAGGAGTGGGAGGCATATCTTCCGGATGACCAGTGGGTTCACCTGTGGACGGGTAAAGAGTATCAGGGCGGAACAGTAACAGTAAAGGCTGAAATAGGCTTCACACCAGCATTCTATAAAAAGAACTCCAAGTTTGCAAGCTTATTTGAATCAATTCAGAAGCAGTATGGAATGAAATAGTTTAGTGGTATATTTTACCATAGACTTTTGGAAATGTTCTGATATAAATGGAGGTGTTCTGAGACTGTAAGTTAAGGAATCATTCTAAGACTGTTAAATTAATTCAATAAATAAAGCTATCAATGATAAATCAAAATATCATTGATAGCTTATTTTATTGAGGAAAGTAAAAAATCAAAGGTAGAAAGTATTTTCAGAAAGTTTTTTGCAAGCAGACTAATTCTAACATTTTTAAAATAAAAATAGTCCGATTCAATAGGTTCGGACCGATAATTTCATTCGCTATATTTCAGTATTTATTATATACTTATAAAGTCCTTTATGACAAAGAAGAAAATGTTTGAGTTCATAAAAGCTCTTCAGAGGATAAGATGTCAATAATTGAGCTTAACTGAATAATATTAAATAAAGCTAAGGTGGGATGAAATTGTCGTTTAAAAACCCTGACAGACTGAAGAAGGATAAGAATAAAGTAAAAAAAGTTACTCATGCACCTAAGATCTCTAACAAAGCCAATAAAGCAAAGAAACCAAAAGATAAGGTTTAGTCTGTACTCTCAATGGATGGTTTGGGTACGTGTATCTGAAATTCTACGCAATTATTACTTGTGGTATAATTTACCTCTTTAACTGGAAACAATGTATATAAATCAATATATTATTCAGTTAAAGGGGTTTTTATATGTTCAAGAGAATCAGAATTCTGTTTTTCGTTTTTTTGGCAATATCTGCATGTCTTATGACCAGGCTGTTTTATTTGCAAATAATAGGGGGAGGTTCATTTTCCAAGGAAGCATCAGCTCAAAGGGTTAATAACGTCCAGATTGAAAGTGCCAGGGGAGATTTTCTGGACAAGAACGGTATAAGGTTTACCAGCAGAACTCAAAAGATTACCGCTGTACTAAAGCCTGCCGAGCTGCGAAGCCAGCCAGAGGTTTTAAATCAGCTATGCCAGATTCTTGGCCTTGAACCTCAAAAGACCATGGAGGAAATTCAGAGAAAGAATATACCTATTTTAGTTGAGGTTGATAAGGAAACAAAAGCACTTCTGACATCGATGAATATAGAAGGAATATCATTTGTTAATTCACTTGGCAGGTATAACACTGATACTAAAGCGAAGCATTTGTTAGGCTACCTTAACAAAGTTGATAACATTGGCAGCAACGGGCTAGAAAAATTATTTGAAAAGACCTTGAACTACGGCCAGGAGGATAAAATAGCGGTTATAACCGATGGAAGCAACGACTTACTCACCGGCCTTGGCTACAGAATTATTAAGGATGATGAGAGAAAGAATAGTAAACTGGATATAAAACTTACGCTGGATTATCATATTCAGGACATTATTGAAAAAGCATTGGACAGCAGAAATCTTACAGGGGCAATTGTGGTAGAGGATGTAAAAACTGGTGATATAGTCGGGATTTGCAGCAAACCTGATTTCGATCCAAATGATATAGAAAAGTATCTTTCAAATAACAAGCGGCCGCTGTTTAACAGAGCAGTAGCCCAATACAATATGGGTTCGGTTTTCAAGCTGGTTGATCTGGCTGCTATCTTTGAGCTTCAGCCTGACTACAATATGGTATTCAGCTGTCCGGGGTATTTTCAGATAGGCGATACAGAATTCAAATGTTCCTCCTATGAAGCAGGGGGGCATGGAACGGTTGATATTAATATAGCCGTGCCAAAATCCTGTAACGCATATTTTATTAATATGTCTCTGGATCTAGGCGCAGATCCGATACTTAATATGTGTAAAACCCTTGGACTCGGTGATAATACGAATTTAACAAAACAGGGAATAGGTGAGGCAAAGGGAATAATACCTGTAAAGACTGACTTGCAAAACCCAGGAGATATTGCAAATATGTGTATCGGGCAAGGTCAAATTATGGCAACACCTGTACAGGTAGCCGATATGGTTGCGACAATAGCCAATGGCGGAAGTAAGAATAATATAAATATATTGGACAGTATTGTAAACAGCAGCGGAAACAAGGTCAGAGATCTAAGGGAAACATCCCAGCAACAAGTTATATCCAAAGCCACCTCAGATAGGATAAGAGCGCTGATGGAGGGGGTTGTAAGTGATGGAACCGGAAAGAAGGCTAACATGGATCAATTCGGTGGAGCCGGCGGTAAGACAGGGAGTGCTGAAACCGGTCAGTACATCGATGGTGAAAAAATAATTCAGGCATGGTTTGCAGGATATTTCCCGGCAGAAACTCCAAAATATTCAGTGGCAGTTTTCATTGAAGATGGGAAAAGCGGTGGTGAAGCAGCTGCCCCTATTTTTGCAGAAATAGGCTCGGAGATTATGAGACTTGGGCTGTAGCTGTAGCGATAGTAAGTGATGGTGACTCAGAAAATGATGGTAAAGCTGTTGAGTGCTGGCGAGTACTGGCAAGTGGTGGCAAGTAGTGACATATGTAGACTGGCTGTGATGTAGGTGTATGAGAATTGATACCTGATAATCACTATCAGATATGGGAAATTTCCTGTTGCTGATATATGCAAAGTGGGAATATTATCCTATAATAGACTATAGAGTAACTTTTCGAGGGATATATAAAAGCTCTTAGTATGTGCTATATGTACTTTGAGCGCATTAGGGGCTTTAAAAACCTTTTTACTCTGGGGAGGTAGCAATGGGCGTATCTGTAAACAGTATATCGGACTATTATTCCAAGCTTAATCTAAATCAGCAGCAATACCTCACTGGTAAAAATGCTGGAACCCACGATAATATTGATGGAGAAGCCAATGAAAAAATAAATGATAAAACCAATAGAAAATCCAACAGTGCCAGTGAGGTTGATGCCACAGGAAAGATAGAGTGTAAGACCTGTAAGGAACGCAAGTATCAGGATGGCTCCGATGACCCTTCTGTTTCTTTTAAAACCCCGGGAAAAATTGATCCTCAAAGTGCCGGAGCTGTGGTAAGAGCTCATGAGCAGGAGCACGTAAGCCACGAGGCTGCAAAAGCGCAAATGAGTGGGAGAAAAGTTGTGTCGCAATCTGTCTCCATACATACCGGAATTTGTCCTGAATGCGGAAATACCTATGTTTCAGGCGGAACAACAAGAACTGTAACAAAAGCTGAAAATGATAATAGCAACAGAAAGGACTTTTTCCTTACAAATTATAATGACTTGGTAGCACAGAATTTTGGTTTGGTTTTTGATGTGAGGGTGTAGGGGTAAGGATGCCTATTATAATGCTTATCAATTGAATATATTAAAGTAGACCTTTGCCAGATAATTTACGTCTGGCTTTTTAATGTTTTTTTTTGGACTTTCATATCTCACTCTATTTTCAAACTATACCTTCTTTCCCATTTTATCAGACTTAAGTATTAGTAAATTTAATCTTTTCCAACACCACTTTAAGCACCATTTTAGTTGTAATTGTTGTTTCTAACAAAATTTTACCTAACATTTTATACAAAAAACGAAATATTTGTAACAAATTGACCATTTTGAATAAATTGTGATAAAATAGCACTAATTTATAGAAATGTTTTTCTGTTCTACCAAGATAGTTCTATATCTACTTAAGACAAAGATCTTACTCGATTTTCTTACTAATGACATAAAACACAAGCATTTTAATTTCCGGAGGTCAGCAACTTATGAAGAGGATTTTTAAAAGACTATTATCTTCAATTGTGATTATTGGCATTTTGATTTCTTTTACCATCTCTCCTGTATTCGCATCCAACTACTCTGATACAAAAACCCATTGGGCCAAAGATAGAATAGATAGATGGACAAGCTTAGGCGTTTTCACAGGAGCCAATAATAGGTTTCGCCCCAATGACTTTATCACAAGAGGTGAATTTGCAATTGTTTTAGACAACATAATGAAATTTCAAACTAAAGCAGATAACACCTTTAAAGATCTGGATGAAAAGTTCTATACTGATGCTTTATTAAAAGCAAATAAAGCCGGAATTATCAATGGTAGTAATAAAAAAATCCGCCCTAAGGATAAAGCTACTCGTGAAGAAGCCGCTGTTATGTTAGTAAAGTCATTTTCAATAAAAGCTAATGACCAAGCTGACTACTTAAGATTTCAGGATTCAGCTCAGATTTCTAATTGGGCAGTATCCAGCGTAAATGCATTATCGGATAATGGCTATGTTAACGGTGATAAAAAGAATAAGTTTAATGCTAAATCAAACATAACACGAGCAGAAATTGTAACAATACTGGATAATTGCATTAAAGCTATATATTCACAAGAAGGAACATATGGTGATAATACAATAAACGGAAATGTTATCATAAATAGTCCCAATATTACACTGAAAGACATGAATATCGAAGGTAACCTTATTATTTCTCAAGGAGCTGCTGAAGGTACAATTAATCTGGAGAATGTAAAAGTCAGCGGTGATATTATTGTAAATGGCGGAGCTTATGTATCTCTTAATGATTCTTCTGTATACGGTATGATAACAATAAATAAAGATAACGGAAATATAAATCTGAAAGCTACCGGTTCTACAATAGTCGAGAAGATATTGCTTGATAGTGGAGCAATAATCGATTCTAAAGCTTTGAAGACCGGAGAAATAAAATGTGTAGAAATATCTTCAGACCTTCCAAAAGGACATATTATTAAATTGATTGGGACGTTTAAGCTGGTAATAAACAATGCTAAGGATATAATTATAGAAGCAGAAGGCTTAATTGAAGAACTGATGCTCAATCAGAAATGTCAAATAAAAGGCGGAGTAACCATAAAAAAAACTACCCCTGACAATGGGACCGGCCCAAAAAACAACGGGACAGCTTCCAATGGGAGTACACAAAATACCTCACCTTCAAATCAGACCACCGAGACAACCAAGTACACAGTTACTTTTAATACAAACGGTGGCTCATCAGTTCAGCCTGTATCTGTTAGCAGCGGAGAAAAATTGGTTATGCCTTTAGCTCCAAAATATCCCGGATATGTATTTATGGGATGGTTCACAGATAAAGGATTAACTACTGAGTTTAAATCCAATACACCAATAACGTCTAACATTTCACTTTACGCCAGCTGGAATGGTTGGAACAAGCCAGTGACAATAGATGAGCGCTTTGAGGATGGATATCCGAAGTTTACCGTCTCCAACGATAAAAAGCTAAAGCTTATAGTCAAACTTAAGGACGCCGGCATTGAAAATCCAGTGGATGTATTTATGCTGGTAAATCAGATGAATCCGCTTTTTGATGCAACCTCTGAAGAGGTTATTCATGGACATTGCGGTGCAGTTGATGGTTTGGTTGAGGTTGATGAAACGCCGTTTTTAAGGGTTAATGATACAAACGAGCATGAAATAGCAACCCAGGTAACAGTTAAAGGTATCAATAACATCAAGATGTATTTTGTTTTAAAAGGAAGTACAGGTGTTATATCACAGGAACCAACAGTGCTTGAATTACTGTCTTCAGACGTGTCTCAGCAAGATAATTCGGCTCCAAAACTGTATAACAACGGTGTATATATAAATAAATCATTTGATCGGATTACTCTTTACTTCGATGAGGCATTTAATTTAAATGTAGCACCTGTACCTGGAGCTTTCACAGTAACAAATGCTATTACGAGTTCAGGGGCTATTACAGTGCCTAATAATATAACCAGTTCAGGAGCTATTGAAGTGGACGTTAATGCAATAACCTCACCGGCAATAGGAGCCCCAAATAGTCTAACAAGTCCAGGGGCAATTAGTGTGGAAGGGATCAATATCAGGAACATTGCTCCCGAGAAGGGTGTTGTGGAGCTTTCGGTCAGAGGAATAACAGATATAAGTAATTTATCAATAAGCTATAACAAACCGTATGGGGCCGAATTTCAGCTACAGGATAACGCTGCTGTTCCAAACTCTGTAGAAAGCTTTTTCAATGTGCCTGTTAAAAGTGTAAGTTATAGCGTTTCGCAGGTGGATTCGGCAGTATCGACTGATGGAAAATATATTTATTTGAAGATGAACTTTGCTTTACAGGACTTCGATTCATTTGACATTACCATAAACAGAGGTCCAGACCCTCAACATTTGACACCGGTGAGTAATGAATCAGATGTTCTTAGGATTTGGAGCAATGCTGGAGATTATCACAAGTTATATATTTGTTTGGATGATGCACCTTCGCTTTTCGCAGGTGACAAGTACTATATATCCTTAACACCGACACCTAAAGAGGGTACAAATCCAACTGACTTTAGCGGAGATATAGTTACTTCTGTAATGAATATCGAAATAACACCAAGTGCTATTCAAGAAATAAGCGTAACACCTGATAAAGTTGAATATGACAGTAGTTTGAACGCAATTAAAGTCAACCTTCCACAAGTTCACAATTTATTCAGTGATGGAAGTATGTTCGGATGTCTGTTCACGTTGAATGTGGATGGGATAAGTTATACCTTAAGAGGCAAAGTTTTTGTAAATAATGGACAAATTGTGATTAATCAGAAGAATATCCCGCTGGATTTATCAAAGATAGATTGGTCAAAAGCATCTTTAAGCTACTCATCATCTATACATAACTGCTTTGATAGTGATAATCAGCTGATATTTAAGTCGGGAATGCCCTATGGTGGGTTTAATAATTTAACAATAACTATAGTGCCTTAACTCAATGTTTACAAAATTGCCTTTAAAATAGTGTTTAATGGAGGAAAAGCCTGTGAGAAAGCTGTTATATAAAAAGCTAGCGATATTATTAAGCTTAATAATGTTATTTCAGACAGTCGCTATAGGAAGAGTTACCGCGGAAGATGCAGGTAATTCAAATTCTTATCCTGTTAATTCAAAGGACAAAAATAGTAACGGTTATCAAAAAATAAAGTCTGTAAGAACTAAACAGGGGAGCAAGATAACTGAGTTAATAAAGCTGGAGACATACAGTGCCAATAAATCCTCCAATATAAATACTTTATTCCCAAGATTCAAACTATATAATAACGGGAATACCCCAATTAAGTTATCAAACACAAAAATAAGGTATTACTACACAATAAATGGAGATAGTGAACAAAACTTCTGGTGTGACTTTTCCAATATCGGAAATGGTAATGTAGTTGGAAGGTTTGTTAAAATTCCAGGAAAAACAGCGGGGGTAGATTATTGCCTTGAAATAACCTTTAAGGAAGGCTCTGGACTCTTGAACCAAAACGATGTTGTTGAACTTCATTGCAGAATTGAGAAAAAGGATAAAACACCCTTTATTCAAACTGATGACTATTCCTTCAGGCCTTCAGGTGATAATTATGCCGATTACAACCGGGTGACGGGATATATTAATGATAAGTTGATTTACGGTGTAGAGCCTATTGGTGCACCTCAGAATATACATGTTGAAGAAACAGCTAAGCAAATAACACTTAACTGGGATGAATCGAGCAGTAGCACTGGCTACGAAGTTGAGGCAGAAGGAGTACTGATTAGAAATGTAAAAACAAATTCCTACACAAATTCAAATCTAATACCGGGAACAAAGCATAACTATAGAGTAAGGCTTAGAAATGCTATTATAGAAGGTCCCTGGAGCAATTATATTACAGGAATAGTGCCTATTAGCGATAAATTTAATATTGTTCAAACGACTTCAGAAAGTGCTATTTCATTTTCATGGGATAAGATAGATGGAGCTAAGAAATACTTTGTTGAGATAGACGGTGAAATATTTGATAATGGGCAAAAAACATCCTATTCAATAGACAACCTTGAGTCAGGCACAAAGAAGTCAATCAGAATCCAGGCGCAAGGCGACGCATTGCTGGGGGAATGGTCAGAAGTATATGAAATCTGGACACTACCTGAAGCTCCTGGGATAATTACTACCTCGTCTACAAAATCTACTATTTCTCTGAGCTGGGATCCCGTTAAGGGAGCAACAAGCTATGATGTTGAGGTATACGGTCTCCCAGAAGACAGCTTGGGAAGTAATACATACGCACAGTATGATCTACAGCCAAACTCTCAGCGTACATATCGTGTTCGAGCCAAGAATCCAAGTGGAGCAGGACAATGGAGTGAATTAGTTTTTGAAACTACGTTACCGGACTCTGCATTAAATATGCAAATACAGGCAAAAGATAATGAAATAAAAGTCACATGGGATGCACGGGCAGGTGCAAAGTCCTATGATTTAGAAATAGATGGTTCACAGGTTATAGAGGTAGAAAAAAATGAATATATTCATTCTGGTTTGAAACCAAATACTAACCATACCTATAGAGCCAGACCAAAGAATGAAAATGGAACAGGTGAATGGAGTGAGTTGGTCTCTGGAATTACTTTACCATCCATACCTGCTAATTTTGTAGTATCCACAGTTTCAGGTAGTGCAATTTCCTTAAGCTGGAATAGTGTTGAGGGAGCTACCGGCTATGATATTGAAGTGGACGGGACAGTAATTTATAACGATAACAAAACTGAATTTGTTCATAGTAACCTTGGAAGAAATGAGGAACATACGTACAGAGTAAGAGCTAGAAATAGAAGTATAAATGGTGAATGGACTAAGGAAATAAGGAAATCAACCCTCCTTGCAGCACCAGCAAATATAAAGGTCACAGTTAGTGGAAATGAAGTAAAAGTTGAATGGGATATGGTGGTCGGTGCTGACGGATACGGCCTCGAAATTGATGGTACAGAAATCAGATTGGATGCAAATACCGAGTACACTCAAACAGTACTTGATTTTGGTGTCAAACATATTTATAAGGTCAGAGCATATAAGGGCAGTGAAGCAGGGGAGTGGAGCGATACTACAATAAAAACCACAAAAATAGGAAAACCATCAAAGGTAGAAGTCACAACAACCAGCAGCATATCAATAAATATTGGCTGGGATAAAGTTGAGGGCGCAACAGCTTATGACTTAATGGTAGATGGAAAAATAGTTGAAAATCTAGTAACTAATGCGTATAGCCATATAGACCTTGCTCCCAATAGCATACACACTTATATGGTCAGGGCAAAGGATAACGAAAACATCGGTGAATGGACAGATAAAATATCTACTTTTACCAATGTAGCAGTACCCACCGGAATAGCTGCATTAGTAAAAAGTAAATCAATAACAATAACCTGGAATGAGGTTGATGGAGCTGAAAGCTATGAAATAATGGTAGACGGCAATATAATAAGTACCAATTCCAAGACACTGTATGAGCATATTGGGCTTCTTCCTAATACACGGCATAATTACCATATCAGATCAAAAAATACAATTGGTGTAAGTGATTGGAGTGCGGAGCTAATTAAAACGACAGGTCCTAATGTTCCAATTAATTTTAAAGTTGATGTAACAATCAACGAAGCAACATTGACATGGCAAACAACATCTCCAGGAGCAATAAGTGGAGAAACAACCACTTCTGGAGCAATCAGCTTTGAAATTGAGGCAGATGGAGAGATTATAAGCAACATATCAGAATTAACTTATAAAGTCACCGGACTTGAACCCAATTCAGTACATGAGTTTAGGGTAAGAGCAGTTAGTCAAGATGGAATCTGCAGCGAATGGACTGAGCTTATCAGAGTCAACACCAAGGAAGAACTTGTTATTAAGGTGGACAAGGATACAGGGTTTAATTTTGTAATAGCAGTGCCCAAAAAAGATGTAAGCAGCTATGACATAGTTGTTAGGTACAACGCTGAAGATCTTGAAGTAATTGACCTATACGCTGTCACACAAAGGCTGGAGTTGGAGCTCGGAAAAATCGATGGTACAAACATAACCATAAAGGGATTTTCTGAAGGGAAGATTGTCTTTGGTGTTGAGGATGCGGATAAGGGAGAGATAGTTATTATAAGGTTCCTGTCCAAAACAAATAAAGAAACGACTATGTCCTATACGGTGGAATAAGGTATAGGGGTTACCAAACAATCTGCTAACCGTTGTATAGGTTTACTTCTTAGATACTTAGATATAGAAAAGTAGACGAAAAGGTAGTTAATATAAATTAAATATTAACTCGGGGGGGGAAAATGAGAATTAAAGTAATTTGTAAGATTTTTACTTTTATATTAATATTGGTAACAGCATTGAATGTATCGTTAGGAACTATAGAAAATGAAAAGTTTGTTCTGATTGGGCAGAATGCGAAAGCAACAACACAATACTATTATGACAAATATACAGTAAAAAAACAGTATGAGCATGAAATATATGAAAATATTGGTGCTTCCTATGGTTATTGCATTTTTTCTCAAACTAAAAAGAAGCTAAGCGGATCATCTAATAGCATTTCAGGATATACTAATTATTCAATAGACCCTGCAACATTTAAAGTGACATTAAGTGATATCAAAAATGTAATTATTGATGCATCTAATACCAGTATGAATTCTGGTACAATATATAATTATAAAGGTGGTTATGGGTTTATAGAAGATCATTATCGACTTCGTTATGAAGATTATGATAGCCCCAATGCGTATGATTATTATATTGAAAATACTCAAAGTACTTACAGAAAGGGAATATTGCCAGGAGATAAAGGTAATTATTTAGGACTAAAATGGTTAGATATAACTGAAGATACAGGAAATATGTCTGGGTGGAATTGCTTATCTATGACAGAGTTCTATGTCCCTACAGGCAAAACAAGGCGAACTGCAAATAAACTTGTAGAATCAAATATAGCTGCACCAGATGGTACTTACCCGAACAATGGTATTCACACCGATGGTTCCTGGTATGTTAAAAAATCAATAAACTCACCTAGTGCGAATGAAACGTTATCAAAAGGGAAGGGTTGTACCCCATCTATCACAGTCTCAGATCCAGACGGTGACACCTTAACCTGTAAGTACTACATAGACTTGGTTGAGAAGGAGTCAAAAAAAATATCTAACACCGCTACTGCCCAAATAGTAAATTTTAATACATTAGATGTAAGTACCTTATCGGATGGCAAACATACGTTTAAGTTCGAAGTAAGTGACGGTAAGGCTGACCCGATAACTATGTCAGTTGATGTTATAGTGGACAACTCACCTCCGACTATAGGAACTATTAACGTAACATCTGACGCTACTACAATAAATATTACGGGTTCTGCGACAGACACCGTATCAGATGCAGCCTCAATTCAGTATAGATACACTATCGGAAGTACGACATCTGATTGGATTAATGATCCATCGTACTCAATTAGTTCATTATCTCCAAATACTGAATATTACGTAAAATTTGAGGCCAGAGATAAAGTTGGGAATGTTTCATATATTGAGAAAAATGTTAGAACAAAAGCCCAAAGTCCTCAAATTACTATCAGTAATAATAGAGAAAATACGTTGGATTTATCAATAAATGACTCTAATCCTGCTACAACACAATATCAGATATTGGCAGGTTCGAGATATGTTAGTGCCTCTGGGAATTTAGTCTCATCGCCAGAGTGGATTACTGTACCTGGCAAAAAAATCACAGTAACAGGCTTAACACCAAATAGTCAGTATATGTTTTCAATTAAAGCTATAAATAGAGCTGGAGTGGAAACAACTGTTACTCAGAAGGCTGGAACAACCCTTGCGTTATCACAGGAAATTAATATCGATATGAAGGGTATAACATCAATTACACTTAATTGGGAGGCTGTAAACGGAGCAACGGGCTACGATATAGAAGTTGATGGGAGAGTTTTAAGCAATGGTATAGCAACAAAGTATACCCATAGCGGCTTACAGGCCGAAACCTCCCATACATATAAGCTAAGGGTTATAAATGCAGGAGGAACAGGCCCTTGGAGTGATGTTGTACAGGCTACTACTCTCCCAAACCCACCTGAAACACCTGGAATAACCGGGACAAGTACAACACAGTCCGCCATAACAATTAACTGGGATGCAGTAGCTAAAGCAACCGGTTATGAAATAGAGGCAGATGGAAAAATAATTGACACAGGTATAAATACTACATACACAGATGATGGCTTGGAGCCTGATACAAGCCATAAATATAGAGTAAGGTCAAAAAATGCCGGAGGAAGTAGTGAATGGAGTGTATATACAGAAATAAATACGCTTCTGAACCCTCCTGAAATACCGGAGAACCTTACCGGAAAGCCAACAATGAAGAATATAACTCTGACTTGGGAGGCTGCTGAAAGAGCAGAGGGTTATGAGCTTGAGATAGACGGAAAAAGAATTGAAGTAAAAGCAAATACCTACATTCACGAAGGATTAACAACAAACACAAGCTATAAGTACAGAATAAGAGCATATAACAAGGGTGGTAAAAGTCCATGGAGCGAACCTGTTACAGTAACAACATGGCCAGATATACCAGCTACACCCACCAATATTATGGCAACAGCAGAACAAAACTCAGTAACGTTGACCTGGTACAGCTCACCTTACTCAGAAAGCTATGATATACAGATAGATGAAAAGAATACTGTGAATGTAAAAGGGACTTCATATACAAATGAAAACCTAAATCCGGGAACTAATCACTCATATAAGATAAGGGCTGTCAATATAAGCGGAATTGGCCAGTGGAGCAGACCCGTCGGAATTTCGACTTTACCGATGGAGGATGCAAGCACTACTACAGGATCCGCAATAGTTGCGAACGTAGCAGCAGTAGTTACAAACAAAACAATTACAATTGCATGGCAAGCTGTTGAAGCCAATGCACAATATGACATAGAAGTAGACGGGGTAATAATATACAACGGAAAAGAAACAGTATATAACCATACAGGGCTAAAGGCAGAAACACCTCATACCTACAGAGTAAGAACGAAAAATGCAGATGGGAGCGGACAGTGGTGTGCAGTCCTTACACTATCAACCCTACCTGATTTACCAGATGCACCTAAAGATTTTAAAGTGACGGTATATGATACACACATACAGCTTAGTTGGACCAAAATAGAAGGTATTAACTATGAGGTAGAAGTAAACGGGAAAACAGTAGATGTTGGACAGGTGTCAAGCTACATAGATGAAAACCTCACCCCCGGAACTGCACATACCTACAGAGTTAGAGGTAAGAACATCACAGGAGTAACAGTCTGGAGCGATTCAATAACTAAGAGTACCACAAGCCCGGCCTATGAGGTTAACTGCACACAGGGTGAAGAATTTGACTTCTCTCTACTGGCAGCAAATGTACAGGACTTTGGAGAAATTACATTCGTAGTAACCTATAACCCTGATGAACTGGAATTTGTTGATTTGTGTGAGTTTACAGCAGAAAAAGACGTAGCTACAGGAATCATTGCAGGAACAAATATAACAGTTACGGTTACAAAAGGCAGAATTGAGTTTAAGGTAAATGAAAGCATCACCCCCGGAACTACCTGGTCAGGTGAAATATCAACTATAGTATTTAGAACAAAAACTGATGAAAAAGCAAGTATAAACTATAGCATAGAATAAATCAGATGATGTCACTTTAGTTCTACAAACAGAGGAGCGAAGAACATATGGCAAAGATTATTTCCAAAAAGTATAAAATTTTAGCACTTATATTAGCACTTGTTTTAATCTCAACATCTATCCCATTGACTATTCTGGGGATGGAGAACATGAAAGCAAATAATATTACTTATGAGAATGCCAGCAGTGAGGACAAGCGGATAGCATCTGAGATTTCAAATGAAACAGGTCTGAGTATTGAAGAAGTTTTTGAGTTAAAATCTTACGGACGTTCATGGAATGATGTTCTCACTGTTTTAAGGAACAAATCAACTTTAGGTGAAAACAGTAAAAAGAACGATAGAGATGATTTATTGCTTAATACAGGACTTGATGATGAGTTTATACAAAAGCTGAAAAAAGACGGTTTTTCAGAAGATGATATTACAGAAGTTAAGCTAATAGAAGAAAGAGTAATGTTTCAGCTTGAAGAGATAACATCAAAAGCACAAATAAATCCAACGGAATCGTTAAACCCCCTAAGTGAAAATGATAAAAGTTCTGATATTGACCTGGCAGATTACCAGGAACTTTATGAAAAAATAGATATTAAAAATGCCATATATTTTATGTTAAAGCTAAAGGATGATTTTGGAGGCAACGAAAAAGTCTTTGATGAATACCTGTTTTCGCTTCAGGTAGATATGGACCTCAATGACTTTATAAAAGATAAAGAAGCATACAAAAAAATGAAAGATGAGAAAAAAATCAAGCTCGGTGATCAAAAAGTAATAACACTTGAGAAAATAGAAGCAAAATCAATTGAAAGGGCTAAGACAGAAAGCAAAGAAAATAACCTTAGTTCAGATCAGAATCAAACAATAGATAAAACTCAAAATCCTGTTACAGCAAAAGAGACTAGTCCATTACCGGACGTACCGAAGCCAGACTCAGTTGATGTAAAACCTAAGAATCCTACAGACGAGATAATGAATGAAATTAAAGAGATTAACCCCATAGAGAATCTGAATTAAAGGAGAATTATGCTTATGAGGAAGGTAAAAAAGAATAAGATAATTGTTATCACATTAGTTGCAGCATTAATAATCAATGCCGGCTTGGTAGGATACTCAATGATCGGTGGAAATCTGTTTGTAGCTGATAACAGTAGTGCAAATAATACTAAAACAATACAAGATACAGAGAACGGACAAAGTCAAAATAATTCAGATGACGGACTAAAGGATGAAACTAGCGCAGATATATCTCAGGAGATACTTGATTTGATAAAAGCGCAGGACCCTGACAACTATACAAAAAATCTTGGAAATTACAAACTGCTGCTTAAGGATTTAAATGTACATATTAAATATAAAAATGAAATTGAAAGACTCATAAAAAAGGGTAAAAAACTTCCTGACATACTAATAGCTTATTCATACCTAAATGATTGCTATGGTAGCATGAAGTACATTGAGAACCTGGTAAACAAAAAAGAGTCAGGAAAAAAGTGGTCATATATTTTTGAGGAATACGTCAAAAACAATCCGGAGTTTGCTCCAAGGAACTTTGAAACTGGTTATCTGGAAAAATTAATGGAATCTGGTGTAGATCAGGATACCATAATGATAGCCGATAGGGTAAGCCAAAAAGCAAAAATGGAAATTGATACTGTAATTCAGAAAAAACAAGCTGGTGCAAGTTGGAGATTGATAAATGCTGAATATGGCATTGTCAATGGCCTGGAAAAGTCTCCCCACTTGTCAGTTACACGTACTCAGCTTACCAAATATGCTTCTCAGACCAAACTATCTGAAAAAGATATTATAAAAGCTCTGACAATTGCAAATAAGCTTGGAAAGACAGCTGATAGTGTGTTTAATTCTGTTAAAAAGGGACTATCAAAAGAGGAAATTTATGCAATTGCTTTTGAAGAAAAATATTATTAAGAAATACCATTAATTCGCCATCAAGGGGGACTTAATTTGATAAAAATAAATAAAAAACTAAAATATTTAGTTATACTGATAACTATAATAGTAACCTCAATATTATCAATGCAGGCTACATATGCTACAACACTTGAAGAGCAAATGAATAATCTAATCGGACCAAAGCAGCAATACAATACAATGCTTTCACCAGCATACCTGAGAAATAATATATCTGAGGAATCAATAAATCCGCAGAGTGGAGATTTAACTCTTGCTCAGACTGATTATGTCCTGTCTGGTATAAATGGCCTTGACCTAGAAATAAAGAGAATGTATAAAAGTGGTACCTCAAACGTTCAGGAAATGAAGACCGAATATCAAAACGGTGTATGGGTTGACCAGGTATATTTTGATAATAATACACCGTCCTTTTATGAAGGGAGATATAATCTTGGAATAGGAATGAGATTTTCTTTCCCGACAATGGAAATTAAAACCAATTCTGATGGGTCAAGCTATAAATTTCTTCATACTGAAGCTGGAGATGTGTATAGACTTATCGGTCCGAAGGTAGTAGACAAGGTTAATACATATGAGCCTGAAAATCAAACAATTAAAGATGTTATAGTCAAAGAAAACCGAGATTTCAATAATGGACAGGCTGATGGAACGTCATTATATGTAATGACAAACAAAACAGGTAAGAAAACATATTTTGCTGAAGATGGACGAATATTAGGCATTGTAGACAGATACGGCAACAAAATAACCTTCCAATACCAAACTCAGACTTATACCATAGATAATGGAAATATGACTTATTCCACAGACGAAATCGGAAAACACAGAAATAAACTTATTTCAAAGATCATTGATACAATGGGACGAGAAGTAACCATAGAGTATAATGAAGATGAGAACTTTACTGTGGGAGCTATAGAAAAGAACAACTATAGTCTTGACGACAGCTGGAAGGAGTCACAGAACCCTGATACAGTTAACTCCGGCGACCTTAAAGGGAAATTTCAGGTAGTGGTCAACCTTCCCGATGGTAAAAAGATAGTTTATGACAAGTCTGCAGTACTGGTAAACAGGACTAAACATGTAGTAAGAACAAGGCTCCAGAGAGTTTACGATATTGATGGAAAGCCAAAATATCATTATTGGTATGATCAACCTAGCCTTGGTTTTACATATACAAATGGAACAAACTATACTGCAAGCAACAGATATGAGAACCTAACTCAGATTGATTATTGTAAGACCAACAGGGTAGAACGGTTTATATATGACACTTATACAAAGGGCCTCGCAGATAACGGTAGTATGCAGTATAGGAAAATATTCGAAAAGAAGGAACTTGCCAAAACCGGATATGATAGTGCAAAAACTAGTTTTCTGGAAAGATTTCAGTTTGTTGAAAAGGATAGGATAGAATACAAATATACAAACGAAGCTGATGGATATGGTTCCAGTGAATATAAAGCTTCTGTAAGTAATTATGATACTAAGCTGAGGGATGCTTATCTAAAAGATAAGTATAAATACTTTGCTGAGAAAAAACTATATAATGGAACAGTTGTAAAATACACATACAATGGTATACATGAGCAGATAAACAGTGAGGAAGTGGGAAAAGACCATAAGATTGTTTCAACTACAGAGTATGATGAAATGAAATTTCCGAAAAAAATTGAAAGTATCACTACGAGTCTAGAAAATGGTAAGGTTAAGGGGCAGCCGGTTAAAAAAATAGAGAATTTCAGATATGATATGTACGGAAATTTTACAAACTATACAGGACCTATTGCAAATAGAGACGATAAAGGTTATCCCACAGATGAGGAGAATACTGTGGTATATAGCTATGCCTATGATAAATTTCACATCCTTCAGTCAAAATCATGGAAGCTTGATAAGGAAACTAAAAGTCAGTTACTCTATACAATTGATGAGAAAGGCAATGTAATCAAAGAAGAAAAGGTGCACAACGGGGATAAGAGTCAATACATTGTAACTGATTACGATTATGACAAACATGGAAATATGACAAAAAAGACAGTGTATTCGAATGGAACCGATCTAGTTACGAGTTATGAATATGGAATAGATGCTGACGGTGTTAACCAAAAAGGGGCTTACCTTACAAAACAATACAGTATTGTTAATGGTGTTGAAATATCCAAAAAATATTCCTATGACTTTAACACCGGTAATATGAAAGCCGAGTTGGATGGAAAAGGCAACAGAATAAGCTACGAATACGACACGTTAAGCAGAATCCAGAAAATATCCTACCCGGACAGCACAATAAAGCAATACTCATATAACGACTTTAAACTGCAAAACAGACAAATAGAATATATTAATCCAGCAGGTGAAAAATTCAGATATACCTATGATATATTCGGAAATCAGCTAGATCATAGTGTATTTGATAAAGCAGCCTGGCATACCCTATTGGCAGATGAATATGATGCTATGGGAAACAAAATAAAAGAAACAGATTCAAATGGAAACAGTTTAAGATTTACATACAACAGCCAAAACAGTCTTGTTAAGAAAGAATACTATGAGAAGGATTCAGTTAAAAAAGATAGTATTACATTAGACTACACATATGGGACAGATGCTGATACAAAGCTGCTTTTGTCGTTGACCGACGAAGATGGCTATACAAGGCGCCTCCACTATGACATTACCGGAAAACTGATAAAATCAGAGCAAGCCCTGGACAAGACTAAATATTATTCATATACGTTTACATATGACTATGTTGGAAATGTCATAAGTGAGACAGATGCCAGAGGTAATACAACAAAGTATACCTACGATGACCTGGGCAGGCTTATAACTAGAAAAGATGCCCTAAATAATGAAGTAACGTATACTTTTACAAGCTTTGATAAGGCAGCAACAATTGAAGAACCCAGTGGAAGAACAACACAATACATATATGATGGAGCTGGCAGAGTAGTCGAGGAAAGAGTTTACGATAAGACTACGCCTGAAACATATATATACAAGAAATACACTTATGATGAAAACAATAATCTGACAGCTGTATCTCAGGGTAAAGTAGAAAATGGCTCTGACACTTTATCAGCGTCCATTGAGTACGTATATAACAGTATGGACAGGGTTTCAGATGAGTACGGTAAAATAGATAGCACCAAAAAGTCACATACCCAGTATTCCTATGACAACAAAGGTAACAAAACGGCTGTAACTCAGTTTATTAATGAGTCGGGAAGCAGTGCAGTCAGGTATCTCTATGAATATAACTGTACAGATAAAGTAATCAGAGAAGAAGGTATAATGAGTGATGTGATTTCACCGACCCAAATTACGAAACACGGAAATTACGTCAGGAAATACGATTATGACTATGAGGGTAATGTTCTCACACAGGAGGTATTCAACGGTACCGATTTTGAAAAAACTATATATAGATATGATTATAGAAACAGGCTTGTAAAAAAGGTTGAGCCGTTAACAAAAGCTGGTGCTGTAAGAACCACTTCTTATAGTTATGATAAAAGAGGTAATCCTACTTCTGAAACCGTAACCCGTTCGGGAGTCGATTGTACTACCCAGTATCAATATAACGGAATGGGCAAGGTATCTACTAGAATAGATCCTATGGGATATGTAAGCAAGTATTTTTATGACGAAAACGGAAATCTCATTAAAGAAGTAGACCCCAGATATTCTTCCCAGGATATATCAAAAGCTCCGGGCACAGAATACGAATACGATGCACTGAACAGGCTGATAAAGATGTCAGTCTTTGATGGAAGTCAAAGCATTGTTACCAGCTATAAAGAGTATGACCGACGTGGTAATGTTGTAAAAGAAGCTGATGGTGAAGGCTATAACAAGGATAATCCGATTGCATCCTTTGGAAATGCATATGTATATGATGCATTTAACAATGTTATACGGTATACATCAGCTCAAACCTGCAAGGATAACGGTACAGACAGTTATTCAAAAAAATATACCTATGATGCTTCGGGCAACATTCTCACAGAAACGAATGCTAATGGCAATAAGACCCAGAATTTTTACTATCTCAATGGGCTATTAAAGCAAACCATTTCTGCGGATAATACGTCCGAAAGTTATGAATATGACCTTACCGGAAATACACAGATTATAAAAACAGACAAGTTAAACAATAAGACAATAACCTATAAAAACCTGTTTGGTAAGGCTTACAGAACCGATAACCCGGACAATACATATGAAATCTATCAGTATTCCTCAAAAGGTGAGCTTACAGAAAGCATCGACAGAGCGGGAAATATTAAATATTTCGAATACGACCTGTCAGGAAATCTCATAGCCAATAAGGAATATGTAAGGTCTGATAATGCTTATGACTACTACAGGCTGGTTAAAAGTAAATATGATGAAGCAGGAAATATAATAAGCAGTGAAACCTTTGAACTCAAGGCGCCTATAGGATCACAGACAGGACTGGAAACCTCCATGGGTGACAGAGTGGAGTATGCATATGATAAAAATGGAAGAACAATAAAGGTATCAGGGCCTTTGGGACGTGAAACTATATATGAGTATGACAAGGTAGGCAATATCATTACCATAAAGCAAAAAATTTCTACAGATAATTATAAAATCACCAGGAATGTGTACGATGTCCAGTCGAGACCAGTTACACAGGCCTTATTAGTGGACACCTCCGATATAGAACACAACTATCTTAGAAATGCCGAATTTGACAACGAGTACACTACAAAAGTAAAAGCAAAAACAACGTATACCTACTATAAGGATGGACAGCTTAAAACAAAAACCGATGCGTATGGTAATACTACAGAGTTTAAATATGACCTTGATAAGAAAGTAATTGAAAAAATAAACGCTCTAAAGAAAACTACAGTCTATACCTATGACCTGAACGGAAATCTTATAGAAGAAAAGAACGCTAAAGGTGTATCCAAATACTATGAGTACGACAGTATGAACAGACTCATCAGATTGAAAACACCGGCTGCAGATGGCGGGCAAGCAGTAACAAGATACATATATAATGAAATGGGTAATCTCAAAAAGCAGATACAGCCGAACTGCTATGAAGAAGGTAAGGATACAGCTGAGCTTGCAGAAACAATGAAGGGTACTTCGTATATCTATGACAGTATGAACAGACGCACAACAACTGTATCGCCTGAAGGCAATGCTTTAGAATACCTGAAATACGATGAAAACGGAAATGTTATAAAAAAAGTTGATGGAATAAGGTACAATGTCAGTATCGAAACCTCATTAGGAACTGTATACGAATATGATGCCCTGGGCATAGTTGCAAAAACTACAGATGCACTCCAAAACGCCAAAATATACGAATATAATATATCAGGCAACCTTACAAAGGTAATTGATGAAAGGGGTAACACTACACTATATAAATACAATGCTGACGGCACACTTGAAAAAGTAACCTTTGCAGACTCTGGAAACGTAGAATACTCCTATGACAGTTCAGGGCGGAAAGTTTCTCAGAAGGATCAACGTGGAAATGTGACACAATATAGTTATAACAGCTTTGGAAGTCTTAAATCTGAAACGGACTGTTATGGAAATACTGTAGAATTCATGTCAGACCTGCTGGGAAACATAGTAGCATCAAAGGACAAAAGAGGCAGTACTACATATTTTAGTTATGATGCTGAAAACAGAGTAGTAAGCAAAAAGCTTCCTTTTGAAAAGGACAGCAGCGGAACCGTGTTCTATTCTAGCGAGAACTATAGCTATGATGATATAGGAAACGTATTAACTCGAGAGGTTACCGGTTCAAAGGACAAGCTGTCCTCTAGAACAATAAACTATACATACTATGACAACAATCTTGTAAATACGATAACAGACAGCAGTGGTGCATACACAAGATTCTATTACGACAGGAACGGTAACAAGGTAAAAATAGAAAGTCTTAGATCAGAAAATGTTTATGATACACAAAAAATTGAGTATGATACCCAGAATAGGGTAACAAGAGAGATACAGCTCGTAAATGAAGAAGACATATACAATACTGCCGGTCTGACCAATCTGGACAGTCTCAGAAGCAGTGGATATCCCGGAAAACTAATGATAATTACTGCCTATGAGTACGATATATTGGGCAATAGAACCAAGGTAATAAGTCCTCTGGCTTTTGGGTACAAAGAGGATGATATACAAAACAGAGCAAATTACACAACCGAATACACTTACGACATATTAAACAGACTTGACAAAGTAGCAAGAAAGTATAACGGTAGGGATGTATTTACTCAGTATACCTATGATGCAGCCGGAAACCAACTTGCAGTGATGAATGAGCGTGGACATACCACCTCATATACCTACGACAAGCTGAGCAGAGTAGAAACAATAACAGACGCTAAGAATAACCAATATAGCTACACCTATGACTTAGTCGGCAACAGGCTTACAGAAACAAATGCCAAGGGCTACACCATGACCTATTCCTATGACGATCTGAACAGGCTTCAGACAATTACAGATGCCTATAACATAGTCATAAGCAGAAGAGTCTACGATGCAAACGGAAATATAATCAAGGAAATAGATGCAGAAGGATACCTGTCGGCCAATGACGATGAAAACAGATATGGAACCATATATACTTATAACCTTGGGAACTTATTAGTTTCAAAATCAACACCGGAAGCTGCAGATAAGAATACATTTAGTATAAAATATACCTACAACCAGTATGGCGAAATAATTAAACAAACAGACAGCCTTGACTGTACAACATCATATGAATATGATGCAGCAGGAAATCTTGTAAAAGTAACCGATGCGCTTGGAATAATTACAAAATACAGCTATGACAAGCTGGGCAACAAGCTTACAATGACCGACGGAAGGGGTAAGCTTACAAGCTATGCTTATACTGACTATGGAAAGCTTAAGTCAGTAACAAATGCTGATAACAAAACGCAAGCATATAAGTATGACCTTGAAGGAAATACAGCCTGCGTAACAGATAAAAACAGCAATGATACAGTTTATACCTATGACAACAGGGGACTATTGCTGGAAAGAAGGGTAGTAATATCAGGTGACAGCAATTCAGGTAACAGCAATCCAAGTAACAGCGATATAGTAAGCTACACCTATGATGAAGCCGGAAACAGAGCATCCATGACAGACGAAAGTGGCACAAGTGACTACTCCTATGACCAAAACAATAGGTTGACAGAAATCCAGAAAAATGGTGCTGTACAGATAAGCTATGCCTACGACCAGATAGGAAATGTTGCAAAAGTTACTGATCTCAAGGGCTACGAAGTAGGATACACCTATGATAAGTCCAGCAGAATGGAAACCGTAACCTATGGAGGAAAAACTACAACCTACGCGTATGATGACAACGGCAGAAGAAGCTCCGTTACCTACGAGGGCGGAGTATCGGAAAACTACACCTATGACAAGGACAACAGGTTAATCAAACTGACAAACTCGAAGCCAAACGGGGGCAGTATATCCGAGTACAGCTATACCTATGACCTGGCGGGAAGACAGTTGACAAAAACTGATTTATATGGGACTACCAACTACGAATATGATAAAGTAGGAAGAATATCAAAAGTTGCAACCCCCGGTAAAACAACCATATATTCGTATGATAAAGCAGGAAACAGGATATCACAGCACGAGACATATATTTCACTTCAGCCAAGTGCCTATGTTGACGAGACCACAGGTAAAGAAATACAATATATATTGAAGAAGGGCGATTATACCTACTCAAACACAAACCAGCTTTTAAAGCTTGTAGAGAGAATGTATGATGAAAGTAACAAGGAAATCGCTCGAAAAACAACAAAATATACCTATGACAACAATGGAAACCAGTTGAAGCAGAGCATTAGTCATATATTGCCGGACAATACCGCCCTGCGCCCAAAAACAACAGGAGCAGCCTACGGTGACAACATATCAAACAATATAGATAAGCTGATGGAAAAAACGAGCTACACTTACGATGGCTTCAACAGACTTAAAAAGACTGAAACCATTAAGGACGGCATCAGAACAACGGTGAATTACAACTACAATGGTGACGATTTGCGTGTAAGTAAAACAACCAGAAAATCCAGCAGTAAGTATACACCAGAGGTAACAAACTACCTGTATGACAGACAAAATGCTATTCTCGAAACTGATTCAAATAGCAACGTTAAAGCCAGATACATCAAAGGTATTAACTACATAGCAAAAACAGACGCCCAAAGTAACACTGCTTACTTCTTATTTAATGGACACGGTGATGTAGTACAGACTGTTGATGAAGCAGGCACAGTCCAAAATCAGTATGACTACGACATATGGGGTAACCCCACCCTGACCATAGAAACTACGCAAAACTCAATCCGTTATACAGGTGAATTCTACGACGAGGAAACGGGACTTTACTACCTGAGAGCAAGATACTATGACCCAT
>JAEYWA010000196.1 GCA_023431385.1 Bacillota bacterium
CTTCCGATATTCGGTAAATCGGATTCTCTTATAGTCATATTTAATTACCTCCGTATTATAGACAATCGAAGTTATCCGCGGTCAAAACTTATATTATAAATTCTCCTTCTGACCGCTTTATTATTCAATTTTTATTTTATGCTGCCTTAAAAGTGTAACTAACACATGTTCACCCCCTTCCAGATCATTCAAATGTCTTCTGTACGTGTGTGGACACAATTAAAAATTTTGAATAGAATTTTTAAAATTAACAAAAAGATAACAGTTGATTAAATAGAAACTGCTAGAACTTTTTAGAAAATACCTTAAGCTCATTTTAACCGATTTTGATTGAAATTTCAAGGATTAGTTTTGATTTATGACAATGAATATCTGTATCTCCGTTTCTCTAATTATTGCTCTTATTATCTCAAGTTCCCGTTGTCAAACATTGTTTGAAAAATCTGTTAATAAGAGTTTGCCCATGCTGGGCGAACTACAAAAAAAGCCGGAGGCTAAATTCCTCTGGCTTTGTAAACTATGTACTACTACATGTCGTATCCGCTCATGGTTTTCTGAGCAAGAGACCTGCTGCTTTTGTCAATCGAATTTCTAACCTCACCCAGCTCAGCTTCCCTTTTTGCAAGCTCCAGCTGAAGCGTAGTGTTTTTTGAAGATAACCCGCTGTTTTCTTCTCTTAACTGCATAATCTCTTCTCTCAGTTTCTCCAGTTCTTCATTTACCCCATGATTTTCCTTACGGAGTAATTGCTCTGCTTCACGGGCTTTGAAAAAATCATCAGCCACATTTATTGCGGTTAGTACAGCTGCAAGCGAAGTACTGAGCCTGTTGTTGCGCATTAATATTTCGTTCATCTTCTTGTCGATATACAAGCCAACCTTCTGAATATACTCGTCGGATTCCATCCCCACAAGTGTATAATCTTTACCGGCTATACGTATAACAACTTTATTCTTTGAGGTCAAGGTAAATCAGCTCCTTCAATCTCGCTGGGGAAAGGCTAAATATCGACTTTCCTTAATTACCTTTATTATACTATATTGTACTATAATTCGGCAAATAATTATTTTTGCTGCTCTTTTACGAATGCAGCAAAGGCTTTGTCCATACTTCCGATATGCTTAATAAGCCAGTCCAGAAAAAGCTTGTTAACAGTTGATACAAAAAGGACCCCAGCACCCTTTTCATTGAACTCCTTTTGTAATTGCTCAAAACTCTTCAGAAAGTTATCATGAATATTTTTATGATTTATTCTTTCGGGGTAATTATATTTGATGTGTAACTGCTGTTCATCGGTAAAGTGAACCTTTGTATAATCCTCTAAAAACTTCAAGGAATTCCCCACTTCTTCCTTTCCTTTACCCTGGCTGCAAGCTGCAAAAAGCTTGTCTACCGCATCAAATAGCTGCTTATGCTGATCATCAATTTCTTTAATACCAATTGCATAACTCTCTCTCCATTGTATTGACGCCATTATTTCGCACCTCCATACATTACAATAATTTGTTTTCAATACTATTTTATACCCAATTGTAATGTAATGAAACGACAAATTTTTACTTAAACTTTATAAGTTTACCTGTTCTGGGATCAATAAGTATAATCCAGTATCCGAAAGCACCGTATTTCGGCTTAAAGCCTTCCAGCTGTGCCCAGCTACCCATGCTGCCGAAAGGATTGTCATCAATACTGTAAACTCCGGGCACGCCGCAGATAAAGCGTTCTCTTCCCGAGTATTTGTCGTAACGGATACCAAAAATTATATATTTGTATTTATAATGTGCCAACATAACCTTCGGATTAAATAAAAGGTAGGTTTTTACATTATTTCTAAAGAGAATATTATTAAGATATCCGGGACTGTTTATCTTCCACCATACAAATCGTTTACTTCTCGTATTAAAGGGGTTGCAGGACTCAAAGCTTTTATCCAGCTCTTCTCTTAGAATATCTATATCCAGTTCGCTTCTAACCTTATCTACTTTTTCATTTATTGAAGATATATCTTTGAAATTTCGTTCTGCAGTACCGATTATATCTGTATCAGAAAGGAAATTATCTCCTTCGGTTTCATTGCTATAAATGCTGGTTAAGGTTGATTCAAATTTACTGGTAAGGTTATTCAAATTATCATCTTTATAATCGGAAACAGAAAATTCCGAAGCATGCCCGGTCTCATTTCCTTGCTGCTCTTTATACTCCTCGGTAGTATCAGTATTACCGACTGATACCTCAACAAGGTCTGAAAGGTCTCCAACTGTAACTTCACGGAGGTCATCCTGTTCAGCTCCTTCTTCAGAGAAGAAGCTCTGTTCCTCAGCTTCAAGCTCAGCTGTCTCTTGAAGGTTTTCCATTTCGTAAATCTGTTCCTTTGTTGCTTTTAATGCATCGGGAAAAGGAGGAATACTTTTAGCACTCTTTTCATGGTTATCCTGAGTATTTTTTTCAATCTCGTCAGGAATAACCGTTTTCTCCTTTCCAGTTCTCTTTAACTCAGCTTCAAATATATGTTTCCACTTTACCTGTCCGTTCTTATATGTAACCAAGGGGCATACTACTGAATAATATTTATCCGGCATCTGTGTTACTAATGCAAAAATGTTTATGTTATCGAAATTAAGTTTGTAACTACCTACATTACCGGTATCCAGACTGAGTTTTATGTCTGCTCTTCCATTACTATTCTCAACATCGCAAATAACGGTATAATAAAGCCTATCATCGATGCATTCGATACCATACAGCTTATACTCAACTCCCGGCCTATATACCAAATTGTTAAGCGATATTTGCAGTTTTGCAGTTGGGCCATTTATCTCTACCTTTATATAACCTGTCGGATTACCCAGATCACTATCCATGCTCTGAAATATATAAAACAGTCGCTGATAATTATTACCCATGGCAAAGATTCTCCTTTTGTGTTTTTTGAAAGGTACTGGTAACCTTAACATTAAAGTATATGAAGAGCATAAAAAAATAAGACTATTTTTTTCACAATAGTCTTATTACTTATGAAGTAAACAATAGTCGAAGCATACTCCATGCGTTCTATCTCCTGTATACCGCTGGCATAACAAACCTGTATTTTGAGTCATCTCTGTTCATGGATTCAGAGTGCCCTATAAACAGATATCCCCCTTCTTCTGTGCTCTCATAGAACTTATTTACTAATTCCCGCTTTGTCTCTTTATCAAAATATATCATTACATTCCTGCAAAATATAACATGAAATTTTCTTTTAAACGGAAAGTAACTTGTCATTAGATTAAATCTTCTGAAAATGACCTCTTTACTTATATTGCCGCTAATTTTGAATGCATCCCCATATGGGGTGAAATACTTTTTTCTCCAAGCCTCCGGAAGATTATATACAGTCTCCTTGGTATAAATACCTGAAACAGCTCTGTCCAGGACTTTAGTAGATATGTCTGTAGCAAGAATACTGGTATCCCAGGTACTTTTTGAAGCCCCGAAGTATTCATCAATAATCATGGCAAGGGTGTAGGGTTCCTCACCCGTAGAGCAGCCGGCACTCCAGATACCAATGTCCTTCTTTTTGTTACATACCCTTTCAAGATGAGGCAACACATGTTTTTTGAAGAATTCAAAATGTTGATTTTCACGCATAAAATACGTGTGGTTTGTTGTCAGCCTGTCAATCATTGCAGCAGCAGACCTACCAGTTTTATCAGCTCTCATGTATTCTATGTATTCTGTAAAGCTTGAAAAATTATTTTCTATAAGATAGTTTATTAACCTTCCTGAAACCAGTGACTTTTTATGTGAAAGGTTTACACCGAAGTTCTGTCTGACATAATCAACTAAATCAATGAATTCCTTTTGCGTTAATTGCCTCATTTTGAGACAGCCTCCTATTTACACGGCTTATATTTACTTAATACTTCCCATAGTCATTATCATCAAGGGATATTTTTGGTTTAGAAACAGCCACTTCTTCCTCATCTGTACGATAAGCTTCCTTACCTCTTTTTCTTTCCAGCATCCCTTCTATAGTGCGTAGCATTTCAGGTGTAATTACATCATTGGATACGTATGGTGATTTAGTTTTTTTAAGTTTAAATCTGGATACTGATTCCTTCAGCATATCAGCCTGTCCCGAAAGCTCTTCGCTTGCGGCCGCACACTCCTCTGCAGTAGCTGAATTTGTTTGTACTACCTGCGCAACCTGCTCAATAGCTGAATTTATCTGTGATATGCCAGCTGCCTGCTCATTTGATGCCACTGCTATATCTCCCACCAGAGAAGCTGCCTTAGCAACACCTCCGACAATTTCGTCCAAGGCTGCTGCTGTCTCATTCGCAATTTTTGTACCTACCTCCACTTTCTTAATGGAACCCTCTATCATCTCGGTGGTTTCCTTTGCAGCGTTGGCACTTCTTGCAGCAAGATTTCTCACTTCCTCAGCAACTACAGCAAAACCCTTCCCGTGCTGTCCTGCTCTTGCGGCTTCCACAGCAGCGTTTAATGCAAGAATATTTGTCTGGAAGGCGATTTCATCTATTACCTTGATAATTTTTGATATATTGGTAGAGGACTCGTTTATTTCGGACATTGCTTTAACCATTTCCTGCATCTGAGAGTTACCTCTTGCCGCATTATCCTTTGCTGATACAGCAAGCTCGTTTGCCAAGCTGGCATTCTGAGCATTTTCTCTTGTTTGAGCTGCTATTTGGGTAATCGATGAAGTTATCTCTTCCACAGAGCTTGCCTGCTCAGTTGAGCCCTGTGACAGCATCTGGCTTGATGAAGACACCTGTTTGGCTCCTAGCGCCACCTGCTCCGAAGCAAAATTGATATTACTTAGCACCTCATTATTTGTCTCTATCATTTCACTGAGTTTTTTACCGAGGACATCCTTTTCCGATTTTGCTTTTACATCAACCGTTAAATCACCTGCCGCCATACGTTCAACAATTAAGGCCTGATTTCGAATGTTATCTACCATCCTAGAAAATGAGTGCATAAGGGAACCTATCTCATCTTTTGTATCAGCGTTTACATTTACTTCGATATCACCCAAAGCCAGCCTGTCAGCCGCAACAACCATATTTTTAATAGGGTTGCTGATAGTTTTTGATATAATTATTCCGAGTCCAATTGCTAAAAACATTCCAACAGAGATAAATGCTATCATCATTACAGTAGCTGATTGAGCTATACTGTCATTGCTTTCAGCTTTTTTACTTGCATCGTCTACCTTTAACTTAAAAAGATTATCATAGTAGGACTGAATAAGCTTATTCAATTCCTCCCCCTTTGTGTTTGTGATCTGGTGAGCTTCAGTATTTTTATTAGCCATAGCCAAGTCACTAATTTGACTATTAAGCGGAAGAAATTCTTCATTAATTGCTTTCACTAGGGCGCTATACTCTACTCTAACCTGACTGTCAATAATAGTTTTTCCAAAACTATCAAGTGCCTTCAGCATTTCGTCCTCAAACTGATTGATTCTTGTAATACAATCATTCATTGATTGAGTATCTTGATTTAATATAAGATTGAGCTGATTTACTCTAATTCTCTGATACTTCTCATTTGCAGTAGCCAATTCTGATATTGGCACTGTATTTACTTGGTACAGCTCAGTATCAGCATTATTTATCTGGGATATGTTAATTATACCCACTACACCTACGATACCTGCTATTAATGCAACAATAATAAAGCCGGTAATAAGTTTTGCTGCTATTTTCATGTTTTTGAACCAATTCATATAAGAGCCTCCTCTTAAATCTATTTTCAATTTTATTAATCCACTAAATATACTGCAATAAATCAAGCGAGAACCAGGTTATCAAGTATTTCAGTCTCATCCTCACTTAATATCTTCCCACAATCCAAAAGCAGCTTTACTTCATTTCCAATTCTTCCTATTCCTTTGACATATCTGTTATTAAAGCCCGTTTTATAATTGGGAGGCGGCATGATATCCTGATCATCGATGGAAGCCACCTCTGATACTGTATCCACAATAAGTCCTATTGAAGTCTCATTTATATCAATTACTATTATGCAGGTCCTGTCTGTATAACTCAGTGGTTCTTTCCTGAATCGTATCCTGACGTCCATTACCGGAATTATTTTACCTCTGAGATTAATAATACCTTTTAAATAATCAGGCAATTCAGGCACCTGTGTTATGGGCTGAATTCCGATTATTTCGGTAACATATTTAATCTCTATCCCATAGTCCTCCTTCCCCAAGTTAAATGTCAGATACCTTCCTTTTTGTGTGTCTTCATTTTCAAATTCCAAGTTTTCCTCCAAAACTGAAGCCATGTTAGTCCCCCTTCATCGTTTACTTTTTATCAAACTTGTTATATCAATTATCAGGCTTATACTTCCGTCGCCCAATAATGTACATCCTGAAATTCCTTGAACTTGTTTGATATATTGCGGCAATGCTTTGACCACAACCTGCTGTTCTCCTACAAGTTCGTCAACAAAGACACAGGCACTCTCATCATCACTTTCTGCCAATATCACAATCCCCTCTTCGAATTTTATTGTACTGGCTTTAACATCAAAAATTTTATGCAATCTTAAAACAGGATACATTTGACCCCTAATCATAATCATTTCATTTCCATCAGGGTCCCTTATTATATCCTTTTGTTGGATTTTAATAGATTCACGAATTGAGACTGTAGGAATTGTATAAGTTGATGCGCCTACTCTTACTGTCATCCCATCCATAATGGCCAAGGTCAATGGAATCTTTATAGAGAATGTAGTGCCAGTCCCTAAGGCACTTTCAATATGTACTGTTCCACCTACATTTTCAATATTCTTTTTTACAACATCCATACCTACACCACGGCCTGAGAACTCAGTGACTTCCTCTTTTGTTGAAAAGCCGGGCAATAGAATGATTGAATAAATTTCGTTATCTGTCATTTCACTGACCGGTTTTTTTAGGATGTTATTCTCACTTGCTTTAAAAATAATTTTATCCTTATCCAGACCTCTCCCGTCATCCTTTAATATAATCCATACGTCTCCCCCCGAGTTCTTTGCTTCGAGAGTAATTTTTCCAATCTCAGCCTTTCTGCCGGATATTCTTTCATCTTTAGTTTCAATACCATGATCTATAGCATTACGAATAAGGTGAATCAGTGGATCGGATATGTGTTCGATAATATTTTTATCAACCTCTGTATCTTCTCCAATTATTTCGAAAATGATCTCCTTTTTCAGCTTTTTACTCATATCTCTGACAATTCTATTCATTTTTTGAAAGGTTGTGAAAAGGGGAACCATCCTCATAGACATTACTATATCTTGAAGCTCTCCTGTTATCTTTTTTAAATGACGAGCGGCCTTTTTAAAATTTTCCAGTTCCAGACCCTTAAGGTCAGGATTCTGAGTAACCATTGATTCGGATATAACAAGTTCTCCAACCACGTCCATAAGTTTATTCATTTTTTGAACATTAACACTAATAAAATTTTGCTTTGATATATTTATTTGTTTATCTGTATTAATAGGCTCATCAGATATTTTCCGACTACTTTCAGCCTTTATATGAGGTAGTGAAACATCTCCCTCCTCAAGGTTCTCAAAATCATTGTGCCTCGGTTTACATTCAATAGTAAGCTCCTTAAGAAACATTGTTTCTTCCAAAAGCTTCCTTACCTCACTTTCAGGCAGTTGGGAGCAGAACTTAACTGCCAGTCCATGATTACGAATTTCTTTATTACAACTTTCACTATCGGTAATTTCCTCTGGAAGGTGGCTGATTTCATTAGCCACCTGTTGAAGTGAATGTATAATCGCAAAGGCCCTCATACTCTCCATTTGACAATCATTGTCAAAGGTTATGACAGCTTTATACGTATTATCGTTTATGTCGGGATTACTCTTAAGTTTACAGTCTTCATGCATATAATCATTTATCTCGTTTTCTGCATGGTCTGTTTTCAACTCAGACAAAAAATAAGCAAGCATATGAATTATATTTGACGGATATTCATCGGAATGCTCCTTATTTTTTATTTTAATTACCTCATTTTCAATGAAGTCTATAACCTTCAACATGATGTCAGTTAGATATATGTAGTCGACCCGATGAGGTTTGTGTTCCCTTAGATAATAAAACAAGTCTTCAGCAGAATGCGTCAATAGGGAAATACTATTGAAACACATCATAGCTGAAGCTCCCTTTATAGTGTGCATAATACGGAATATTTCGTCTATATTTCTTTCAAGACCGTTTACCTTTTCACCGTTGAGAATTATCTGTTCAAGTTGTTCAATAAGTTGAGAAGTTTCAAATACAAACACATCCTGTAGTGGTTCTGAATTAATATAGTCTGCCAAAGTATCCACCCCGCATTAGAGATTTTGCAAGCAAAATTACTGTTAAGTAAATTATTGTTCATAAACTCAATAAATTGCTGTTATTAATTTCTATCCTGAATTGCTGTTAATTTGCTTAGGGCTTTTACTATGGCATCCTCTTTGAAGGGCTTTACTATAAAACCTGTTGCTCCGGCCATAACAGCTTCCTTGATGTGACTTTCCTGACCAAGAGCTGATATCATCACTATTTTGCTCTTAGTATCAATTGTCTTTATAGCTTTTAGAGCTTCAATCCCATCCATCTCGGGCATAGTGATATCCATAGTTACGATATCAGGTGACAGTTCCTTAAATTTCTGAACTGCTATTCTGCCATTTCCGGCCTCTCCAACTACTGTAAAACCATTCCTTTCCAGTATTTGTTTTAAAGCCTGTCTCATAAATATTGCATCATCAACCACCAATACTTTTAGCATCCGGTTACATCCTTGTTTATTTAATATAGTAAGCTGTCATTATATCCTTAAGAGATGTAACAATATTATTATTTTGTTACATTTTATTTTATTGCACAAAGCGTAATATCACTGCAAATAAGCTAATATCTCCAAGTAAATTTGTTAACATAAGCAAATAACTAATGTATCAAATTTATATAATATGCTATAATAGTTACATTAATTATAATATCCGAGATGCCATACGAATCTGCCCTGGAGGGAATCATCATGACAGTAGAACCTATACGAGATAAAACAAAGATTAAACAAATCTATTACTATTTAAACGGAAAGGATCCCAAATATGGCCTTTTATTTAAATTTGGATTAAATACCGGTTTAAGGATTAGCGACATTCTTGCTGTAAGAGTTAAGGATATCTTCAATGAAAAAGGGGAGTATAGAGAGTATTTGATACTAAAAGAAATGAAAACAGGAAAAGAAAAGAAAATAAAGCTAAATGACTCCTTGCGTAAGAATATTAACTCATACTTAAAAAATTCAAGAAAGAAGTATGACTCTTATTTATTTTCAAGTCAAAAGGGCGGATATATCGGACGGGTTCAAGCTTACAGGGTTTTAAAGGAAGCGGCAGAAATCTGTAATGTCGAAAATTTTGGTACGCACAGCCTGAGAAAAACCTGGGGATACTGGACATATAATATGTCCAGGTATAACGTAGGGCTAATTATGGATACTTTTAATCACAGCTCACCGAGTATTACTTTGCGCTATATTGGAATAAATCAAGATCAAAAGGATGAGCTCTATTCTTTAGTCCAATTTTAAAATTACCATTGAATAAAATTAGAATTTATTGTGGAATTAGGAAAAATTATAGTGTATAATGACAAATAGGGTCGATGTAACAAAATAATAAATATGTTACGTAATTATTTACTATCTGATAAAAAAATGCCAAATATGATTCGTTCTTAAATCATATTTGGCATTTCGTACATCTTCATAATTATTGTCTCACAGCTTTTATTAATTTTAGTCTTTTAACAGCAGGTTTGACAGTTCTCCAAACTGCTGTACCGATAATACTTCTCCTCTGACGTTTTCTTTAAGACCCATATCCTCTAATATTTGCTTAAGCTGCTCCTTATTCTTTTTCAGGAAACCTGCATTCGAAAGTCCGTTAACTAAAGTCTTCCTTCTCTGACCAAAGGAGGCCTTAACAATTTTGAAATATAGCTCCTTGTTATCAACCTTTACAAAGGGCTCTTTCAATACGTCCAGTCTAATAATTGTAGAATGTACCTCAGGCTGCGGGATGAAGCAGTGAGGAGGTACATCAAATATGATTTTGGGTTTGCTATAAAATTGGACAGCAACAGACAATGCCCCATAATCCTTAGTGCCGGGCCCGGAAACCATCCTCAGGGCCACTTCCTTCTGTACCATAAATATCATTGCATCAATTCCTGATATTTCCTCAAGGAATCTCATAATTATTGGAGTAGTAATATAGTAAGGTAGATTTGCAACTACTTTTACAGACTTAGCGCTGTACTTTACCATTTGTTCAGATATTATGGCAGCAACATCTGCTTTCATAACATCATTATTTATTATGACTATATTTGAATATTCACTTAAATTGTCATGCAGTGCAGGTATCAAATGCTTATCAATTTCAATTGCGGCAACTCCGGCTGCTCTTTGAGCAAGCTCACGGGTCATGCTTCCGATACCAGGTCCAATTTCCACAACCAAAGTGTCCTTATCCAGGTCAGCAGCATCTACTATTTTTTTTACTACGTTATCATCATTTAAAAAGTTTTGACCAAGGGACTTAGTCAACCTCAGGTTGTGCTTTTTAATAACGTCCAGTGTATTGTTTCTAGTCATTATATCTCGTATAATCCGATTATCACTTATTTGTGATTGGATTATATTTTTCCTTTCTTTAATTAATTTTATATAATTATATATTATATCCTAAATCTAATCCAAAATCTTCTGGTAAGCTACCACATCAAGAATCTTATCAAATTTCCTTCCAACTTCCCGGTAATGGGCACATTTTAAGAAACCGTTACCGCTAAAGAGCTTTATACTCGTTTCGTTCTGACCGCATATACTTGCAATAAGCACATGTAACCCCTTACTTTTTGCATAATCTTCTATATATTTAACTGAAAGTCCACCTAACCCTTTACCAACACTGTCTTTATTTATATATACGGATATCTCCGCAGTATCGTCGTAGGCTTCCCTTGTCTTATGCTGCTTTAGGCTGACATACCCGGTAATATTATTATCTTCACATATTATAACAAAGGTTTTATACTTCGGGTTATTATTAAATACAAGCTCTCTCATTTCATCCTGAGACATTTCGTGTGAATGGAAAGTCGCATTTGTATAAAGTACATAATAATTATAAATATCCAAAACCTGTTCCAAATGCTCATCCTTCATTTCTACAAATTTTACTTCTATCTTATTTTCCCCTTTTATATTAAGTATTCCTATTGGTGCTTTTTTTTATTTCTTCTAGTGAAAAGCCAACAAATCTAAGTGATAGTATTCTTTGAGCCTCAAAAAAATTATCTTCCGTATAAAACTTATGGCCATATTCATTTTCAAAAGCAGGCAATAATACTCCCACCTCATTATAGTGCCTTAATGCTCTCTTAGTCATTCTGACCATTTTCCCAAACTCAGCAGGCTTATATACCTTCTTTTTTATTTCCATAAGATTAATCCTCTTTGTTATTATTATAAAATATACCGTTACGGCACATGGCAAGATTTTTCTTAATATTATCATATTTTACAACCTGGAAATATAAATGGTGATTTCTGCTATTAATATTAAGGTCCCTTTTACAAGAAAATGAGCTGACCCGGTAATCAGATCAGCTCAAACAGTCCCTTTAATACTATTATTTGTTTACATACCAAAACTATTACATTATTTTAGTATATAAACCTTTACTTTTTTTACTCCCCATGCGGTAACCGCTCCACTGGAATCAAGGTACACATCTATCTTGTTACCTTTAATTGCTCCTCCAACATCAGCTGCAACTGCATATCCATAGTCAGGCGCAGCTCCGGGAACCTCCACATATACTCTGGTTCCAAGCGGAATCACTCGGGGGTCTACTGCTATAATTCCTCTTTTAGCCTTTACACCGGTGGCTGTAATTCCAAAGCCCGGATCTCCGGGATGTTTACCGGTATCGGCGAATGATGCTGTATACGAAGTAGCCTTCATATCCATCACCTTTGAATACCTTAATGTATCTCCTCTAGATGTCTTGTAGTTTAAAACCGTACCGACTTCAACAATCATATCTAGCGGATTTGATGCAACAATATCCTTGACTAATTGTTTTGCGATCTGCTTTCCATTCTCATAAACTACGCTGTATGTTTTTTCTCTAACGCCTTCTTTACCTTCTCTTACTGTATTTTTTAATCCTTTGTTTAATCTGTTGTTTTCTTTTGTAATAGTCTTAAATGGTATGGGATAAGTCTCTGTTACTGTCTTTTCTTCCACACGAATAATAGAAATGTTCATATTAGATACAATTTTGTCTCCCAATTGAGACTCGACGAATTTGTCATTTTCATCGACGCTTATAGCGTTGTCGCTTAGTACCTCTCTGACAGTATCCTTATAGGTTCTTACCTCCAGTTCCTTCCCATCCACCTGAATTGAAACAGGTACAGCCCTTTTTATCTCTATTCGATTCTCCTGTAATCTTGCGAGCTTCGAGTCAAACGGCATGCTAATATAATCTTCAACCCTGACATTTATGCCTGTCTGCTCCAGTACCTCCTTCACTGTTGCTTTCATTGTCTTTACTGCAATCTCATGTCCATTATCGTTGATTACTACGTGTCTGTTCAACCCATTAAATACAAAGAACCCCGCAGTAACGGATATAACAACGGCAAAACAAATGATCGCAATATCCAATGTTCTGATTTTTAATAAATTTCCGTGCTTTTTTAAGGCCAGAGCGCGAAAATTTATTTGTGAAAAATACCTTTTAATATTCTTCGCAATCGGTATCATTAATACTAACCTCCTGTTAGAAATACTCAAAGGGACTGTGACCATTTTATTCTAAGCGTATAATCTTGTCAAATTTATTGCCTAGAAATGCCAAATTAATTGCCAATTCAATCCCTTATTTACAATTATTAACTGGATTTTAGTATATTATTCGGTACCGGTATTTATGACAGAGGATAGCCTCTAATCCTTGCTCAGGGCTTATCAGACAGTTCGGAAATACACCATTCTCCTGCTTCTGCATCAAATTCCATGGTTATATATTTTGTGTTTTCTCCACTCTTAAAAATGACTTCCTGCTTCTCTGAAGTCTCCGGTTTTGAAACCTCAAATACTACCTGAAACTGAATTTTAGCTAAATGCTCATCGTCAATTAATTCTGTGTAAAGCTTGGAAGATTTGATTATAAACGTTTTCAATTCATTTTGATATGTTTGCTTGAATTTTTCCTCGTTATTTAAAATTTCATCTGTAGAGGTTTTACTTATATGAGTCCGGGCTGCCTTATAATTTTTAGAGTTAACTGCCTCAGCCCATTTTCTTATAACATTTTCGATTGTTTCGGTGTCAATATAGCTCTTGAACATGGCAATGAGTTTATCTTTCGCTTCCAGTCTCTGTTTAATTTCATTGTTTTCAGACTGAAGCTTGTAACTATTCCTTTTCAAGTCCGCATTCTCATCTTCCAGATAAGTTATCCTCTCTGTGAGTTCCTTATTCTGCTTATCCAGATTATTAATCTTCTCACCCAGAGTATCTATACTGAGATTCTTGGCATTACTCAAATCCTGGTAGTTGGCGAGCTGCTTTTCTCTGTCCCACAACAGATAATTGAAGGAAATAAGTATTGCGATCAGAAATATAAAAACGACGACAATAATAAACTTTTTCATAATTCCTCTCCTTAAGAATCAAATAAGACTTATTA
>JAEYWA010000044.1 GCA_023431385.1 Bacillota bacterium
ATTTATGGTATTATAATAACGAAGTTTGTCGAAATATGAAGTGAATTATCGAGGAGGATATTATATGAAATCTACAGGTATTGTTAGAAAAGTCGATGAATTAGGAAGAGTTGTTCTCCCTATAGAACTACGCAGAACTTTTGATATTGCAGAAAAAGATGCATTGGAAATCTACGTTGATGAGTCTACAATTATATTGAAGAAGTACGAGCCAGCATGTATCTTCTGTGGAAACGCTAAAGATGTACAGGTTTATAAAGGTAAGAACATATGCCCTGACTGTATGAGAGAATTAAAGAAATAGTATGTACTTAAAAAAATAAAAAGAGCATCTGCTCTTTTTATTTTTTTATTTTGTCTTTCAGAAATGTCAATCTATAATGCCAATGTATGGCCGAAAGTAATAGCTACAGCAACTGGTCTGTTTAATCTATCAGAATTTTTCCTGGTTTTCTCCTGACTATTTCCGGTTTTTTCCAGACTGATTAATGGTGGAATAGTCTGATCCCCGTCATAGCCATTACCATATTATATTCATTACATGCATTTATAACAATGTCATCTCTTAGTGATCCGCCGGCCTGTACTATGTACTTTACTCCGCTCTTTAATGCCCTGTCAATATTATCTCTGAAGGGAAAAAATGCATCCGAACCCAATGTTATGTTTTTCAAGCCTTCAAGCCACTTTACCTTATCGTTTTCTGTTAGTCTGTCGGGAACTATTTCAAGGACACCCTTCAACATGTTTAACTCATAGGATGTAACATCGTTTCTGACAAAAAGGTCTATAGCATTATCGCGTTCAGGTCTTCCAATACCTTCTTTAAATTGAAAATTTAATACTCTTGGATGCTGCTTTAAATACCAGAGATCTGCCTTATCTCCCGCAAGTCTTGTGCAGTGTATCCTTGATTGCTGACCAGCTCCACATCCTATGACCTGTCCGTTTGATACATAGCAGACGGAATTCGATTGGGTATACTTGAGGGTTATCATTGCCAAAATCATATCTCTTTTTGAAACGTCAGGCAGCTCCTTGTTTTCAGTTACTATATTCTTAATATCTTCATAGCTGGAAATATAATTATTTCGTTTCTGAACAAATTCAACTCCGTATATCTGACGGGTTTCCATATCCTCAGGTTCAAAGACCGGGTCGATTTCAATAATGTTATATTTTCCGCCTTTCTTTTGTTGAAGAATTTCCAGGGCTTCCTGAGTATAACCCGGTGCTATTACACCGTCAGAAACTTCTCTTTTTAGATACAATGCTGTTGGTCTGTCAACAACATCACTCAGTGCCGCCCAATCTCCATAAGAAGATACTCTGTCTGCACCTCTTGCGCGGACATATGCTGAAGCAAGCGGTGATAACTCAATATCTTCAACAAAATATGCCGATCTGAGCTGATCGTCCAAGGGTACGCCTATCGCAGCACCTGCAGGGCTGACATGTTTAAATGAGGCAGCAGCAGGCATGTCTACAGCACTTTTCAATTCCTTAACAAGCTGCCATGAGTTCAGGGCATCCATTAAATTTATGTACCCGGGGTTCCCATTAAGCACTACAAACGGTAATTTCCCCATAACTGCACGAATTTCTGACGGTCTTTGATTTGGATTACAGCCATACTTTAATTGAATCATTTTAAACCCTCCTTGAATAGAACAAAAGTTGGAATCCAATTTTGTTTCTTTAATGTATTTTAGTTTTATACTTTCCAGACAATAAAAACCGCCCAGGTAAAAGTCTACCCAGGCGGTCGATATTTCTCACCAATCATGTTCCCTATATGACTATTCATATTTTCCGCCAGTTACATAATCTACTAAATATATTTAATTATCATAAATAAATTATTGTAATTATATTATAATTGTTAAGTTTATGTCAATAAATCACACTCAGCTTATTTTTTCATAACAATATTATAAACATCCCTTTTATTTAAGCCCCGGTCCTCAGCAGCCTTCTTTATGGCCTCTTTTTTCTGAAGCCCTTGCTGAATATATCTTTCCACGTGATCTTCAATGCTTATTTCAGCATATTTGTCCTTCTCAAGTTCCTGAAGCACTTGTTCATCCTGGCCCTCAATTATTACCACAAACTCTCCCTTTGGTGCTTCAACCTGGTATCTTTCGGCGGCCTCTGACAAATTACATCTGATTACCTCTTCATAACGCTTTGTAAGTTCTCTGGCAAGAGCTATTTTTCTTTCGCCCCAGGCATTATAAATATCTTTCAGCGTATAGGGCAGCTTATGTGGAGCTTCATAAAATATGATGGTTCTGGTCTCATTCTTCAGCTGCTTCAGCCGTTCCTGTCGTGTCCTCTTATTCATGGGGAGGAAGCCTTCAAACACAAAGCGGCCTGTAGGCAATCCGGAAATAACCATCCCTGTAACTGCCGCAACAGGGCCGGGGATCATAGTAACCTTTATATCATTTTCAATACAGAGCTTCACAAGATCTTCTCCGGGATCAGATATCCCCGGCGTTCCGGCGTCTGAAACCAGTGCAATGTTTTTACCCTGCAAAAGCTGCTCAACAAGGTAATTTCCCTTAACAATCTTGTTGTGCTCATAATAACTGACAAGAGGTTTTTTAATCTCAAAGTGGTTGAGCAGCTTTATGGTTTGTCTGGTATCCTCGGCGGCTATGAGCTCTGCCTCCTTCAGCGTGTTAATTGCCCTTAGAGTTATGTCCTGAAGATTGCCTATGGGTGTTGCAACAAGATACAAAGTGCCTTTATCCATTACGTTTCTCCTTGTTTATCTACATTCTCCATATTTATCTGCTGTAAATTCTGTTAATCTCTTCTGAATAGGTACCATCCGAATTATACACATATAGCGGATCCATTACCTTTAGTTCGGGGTTCCCTCCCCTATTACCCTTTATCAATATCATATTTGGCTTTTTGAAAGGCTTTGGATGCACCATTCTCAGATATTTCGGCTCTATACCGCAATTTCTCATACAACAGATAATATCTGCCAGCCTTTCGGGTCTATGTACCATAGCAAGCTGACCTCCTGGTACAAGAAGCTCCGCCGCCGCACCTACCACGTCCTCCAGGCGGCACAGTATTTCATGCCTTGAAACAGCCTTGCTGTCGTGAGGATTAACAAGACCACAGCCTTTGTTTGTATATGGCGGATTGGAGACCACCACATCAAAGCTGGCCTTTCCAAAGTATTCTCCGTATTTTTTTATATCTCCGGATACTATTTCAATTCTATTTTCCAGGTTATTGAGCCTGACACTTCGGGAGGCCATTTCTGCCATACTCTCCTGTATCTCAAGTCCAACAATGAACCCGGCCTTTTTTTTTCCGGCCAGCAGAATAGGGATTATTCCCGTTCCGGTGCCGATATCAAGTACTCTATGATTTATTTTAACGTCGGTAAAATCGGATAACAGAACAGCATCCACGCCAAAGCAAAAGGCTTCGGGATTCTGAATCAGTCTAAGTCCATGCAGCTGTAAATCATCTATGCGTTCATTTTCTCTTATCTCTACTTTTGAATCTACCAAGTAAACCTCCAAATCCAGTCTCTGAGTAATAAAATATATTAAATCCGATACGCTAAAAAGTTCCCACACGCCGAAAAAAGGGCCAAATAAAGGCGCTTCCACCTTTATCTGACCCTCATTACCCTGAGACTATTGCTGTTGAGGAGCATCAACAGGACATACATTTGCACAAGCGCCGCATTCGATGCAAGCATCAGCATCTATTACATATACGCTATCACCAGCTGCTATGCAGGATACAGGACATTCTGATTCGCAAGCCCCACAGCTGATACATGATTCATTAATAAAATATGCCATCTAAGAACACCTCCTAATATTTAAGGAAAAACAAGCATTTAGTTTATATGTTTTTCGCTCTTATTTTACCATCATTTTATTGAAAT
>JAEYWA010000045.1 GCA_023431385.1 Bacillota bacterium
AATCGACAGTGTCAAAAATCAAAGCTAAGTATTTTAAGGACATTAAATATATTTCCTGCCCACCTTACCGACTGCTGTATTTATAAGCTTTACAAGGCTAAAGCAACCTGACTGCCAATAAGTCCACCCAGCATGATGGTTAATATAAAGCCTATATCTATGCTTTTTAAATTAATACCCAGGTGTATCCCCATAACAGGGTTTAGAATAATAGCAGTAATGATCTATGAATTCATCATCCAAATCTTCCTTATGCATTTTACTAATATTCAGACTTGCGCTTTTCCAGTCTTTGCAGTGCGGGATACAATGTGCCTTCACCCATGGGGTATAGATCATATTCTTGAGTTCAGTCATTTGTTTACTGGTTAAAAAATATCCAAAAATTTCAATTAATCTATTGCAGAGATAATAAAGTGATGATATAATACTACCAAACGGTAGGTAGTTTTTTTTTAGGAGGTAGTATGAAAAAGAATGAAATACTTGACAAATCACTAGAATTATTTGCAACTCAAGGGTATTTTGGTACCAGCATGGATGATATCGCTAAAGCTGTAGGAATTAAGAAGGCTTCCCTGTATTCCCATTACTCAGGTAAGGAAAGCATATTTACAGCTATATTTAATAATATTTTAGCCGATTATTTTTCGTTCATTGATAATCTTACAGCTTGCAGTGAAGAGACAAATTATCTGGAGAAATTAGCAAGTATCTTTTCCGGTTATATTAAAAATTGTAAAAATAATAATAAAATGGTTTTCTGGGATAGATACTATTATTATCCTCCGGAATATTTAAAAGATTATATTTTACATGAAACCTATGAAATCGAAATGCTCTTCCTAGGTAAAATCACTACTATTATTGAACAAGGGATCAAAAATGGAAGTATACGGGATAAAAATGCCTATGATGTAGCCTTATCCTTTTATTATATGATGATAGGCTTTGCCATGACGGTTAAGTTCTATGATGAAAAAGTAATAGATAAGGATATTGCTAAATGCATAGACGTTTTCATAGATGGCATAAAACTATGATTAGTAGATTCGAGTAAACATTTTATTTATTAAAGGGAGGGATTCAATATGAATGATGGCTTTAAGAAAAAGCTTGGGCGGTCTGGAATCGAAGTTAGTGCGTTAGGCTTAGGAGGCTGGGCTATCGGAGGACAGTTTATACTTAGCGGAATGTACGACGGCTGGGGTGATGTTGACGATAATGAGTCAATAAGAGCTATTCACAGAGCTCTTGAACTCGGTGTAAACTTCCTGGATACGGCCGATTGTTATGGTGTTGGCCACAGTGAAGAAGTAATTGGAAAAGCAATTACGGGAAAAAGGAACAGCGTTGTGATTGCTACAAAGTTTGGATATCTGAGCAATGAAGCCACTAAAACAGTACATGGTACTAATGTAACACCAGGTTACATAGAAAGAGCTTGCGATGCATCACTTAAAAGGCTCAATACCGACTACATTGACGTGTACCAGCTCCATGTAGGGGATTTGCCGGTATCTGACGTAGAGCCCATATGCTCGACTCTGGATCGGCTTGTTGAGAAAGGTAAGATTCGCACTTATGGCTGGAGCACAGACCTTATTGATTGCGCCAGGCTGTTTGCAGAAAGAGCTAATTGTTCTGCCATTCAACACTGTTTAAATGTCTTTGACGATAATACTGAGTTGGTTAAGTTTTGTGAAAACAACAATCTTGCCAGTATTAATCGCAGTCCTCTGGCTATGGGCTTTCTAAGCGGTAAATTTACTGCGCAATCCTTATTTTCCACGGATGATGTTCGAGGCGCCGGTCATTCCTGGGTTACGTACTTTAAAGACGGAAGACCTGTGCCTGAGTTCTTAGAGAAGCTAGATTCGGTCAAGGAAATACTGACCAGCAACGGTCGTACACCGGTTCAGGGCGCCTTAGCGTGGATTTGGGGAAAAAGCAGCAGTACAATACCTATCGCCGGATTTAAAACCGTAAAGCAGGTTGAAGAGAACGCAAAGGCCATGGAATTTGGTCCTTTGTCACAGGACCAAATGGAGGAGATAGATAGAATTCTTTATCAAAGCGACAAATAGAATATTAATTTAATTTACATCTTTCCATATACCATCTGATAAAAGCCGATATTCTCCATCATATGAGAATATCGGCTTGATAAATTTTGCTAGAAATAATTTATGTGTTAACCTTAGCAGCTGAAATTTTTGCAGTTTTCATGCGCAGGGCAAGATTTCTGCCTGCAAGACACACTCTGCTGCAATTTCCGCACTGGATACATCTATCAGGATAATATTTTTTTGCTTCCTCAGTTTTATGTCGGTCAATCAGCTGAGAGATACGCTTTACATCCATCCCCATTGGACAGTTATCAACACAGAATCCGCATCTGGAGCACTGTACCGATTCCTTATAGTGCGGAAAGTCGGCTATTGCAATAGAATTCACATTTTTGTCGATCACATCATCATCTGAGGAATTCCAAGACTGCATTACCCCTCCTCCTAAAAAAATATTTCCTGAAGAAAGAGGAAGTTTTTCTATCACATTTTGAACAGACATTCCAAGTCTGACTTTTGCCACATAAGCAGTTTTCGCCTTTAGGTCAGAAATAGTAATTAACTTTGTATCTGCTCTTTTATTCATCATAACTGCTTCATATATTGAAAACACTGTTTGAACATTAAGTACAAGTATTCCTTTTTTAGCCGGTATATCAATACTTGCCAGGTCTTCTCCAAGTACATGCCCGATTAATGCCTTTTCAGCTCCCACAGGGTAATAGTCTGGTACCTTAACCACATTAACATTACAGGCTTTTATCTCTGTACCTTCCTTTACAGCCAGTGCCGTAATTTCAAAATTGATACATTGCCGGACAAGGTTAATGCCTTTGCATATTTCCTCCATTCGACGGTTTATAAGCCAGTGGTCGTGCATCAATCCGGGATCACATTCCACCCCGTTTATGATAAAATACTTTTTCTCTTCCTTTGCTTCGAGCACGGTCCTGATTTTCTGTATTGTTGGAAAAGCTGCTCCACCAAGACCTGTCACTTCATTTTTCTCAATTCTTTTTAATATTTCCCTGCTGTCAGGTGCTATGCTTTCTGCCACAGCAACTGCCTCGCTGCCCGAAAGAGATAAATCATAGAAAAGGACCTCATTTCCAGCAGTAACTATCTTTTTTACAGCTTTTTTTACTGGAGCCTTTCTTTGAGGTATTTCCAGATATTTATCAGCAATATAGCAGATAACATTGAATAATAGTACGCTGGCTGCCATCACAACAGGTGACCCGGTCAGCACAATTGCAGCCGCACCTGACAAGGCTCCTCCCACAGCTCCCAGAACTGGGTTTGGTGACACTGTGACCGGATCGGTAAGTACAAGGCAGCCATAAAATATGGCACCATACCCTAAGTAGCTGTCAAAGCCAAATTTCTGCAGTAAAACCAACGCTGCTGCCATTCCTGCCATAAAGCCTAAGGAAGCATAGGGTCTGAACAGGATGAAAGGTATTGAAAGCAGCAAGGCCGGAATGAGCAGCAGCTGCGGGCTGAAATCCACCACCGTCCTCATTCCGAATAAAAGGCCTGTTACAAGTACCCCGGTCATAGCAGGATTTATCGGATTTTTACCTGTCCCTCCCCAAATATGCTTTCCAAGCAGCAAAGAGACAGCAGCACAGATCAGCTGAATCCACAGCGCTGTTCCGGGAGTCAGGATACATATTATTCCCGCCGTAAGGGAAGCCGATACTCCGCATATGGGTCTTTTGTACCTTATATAGTTCACAGCCCCATCAATAATAAGTGAGACCAGTATTACTGCAAAAAAGCTAAGTATTTCAACGGGCTTCAGCACCCATGACGGCAGCATATAAAGCATAAGCACTATAAAGGCCGCCGCCATAAAATGTTCGTTTGTCCATTTTGATCTTATCAGTGGAAAGGTATTCATTATCTCACTCCTGCGAAGAAAGCATGAATCCTGTGAAAGCCGGTGCCGAATTTCATCATTGGACAGGCAACAATGGTCTCAATACCCATATTTGAGCATTCCTCAAGTATGGAGTCATCTATATTTCTTTTACTTTGAAATAGTATTCTTTTTATCCCATTTTCGTATAGTTCCTTTAACTCCTTGCGGGCATTTTCCTTATTTACAAGCACAAACGCTGTCCTTGGTATTTTAGGCAGATCGGATATGCTCTTGTAAACCTTAACATCATAATTACCCTCTATTTTGGTGTTTGTAGGGTAAACCTTTATTCCGTTTTTGGTAAATGCTTCATAAATCATTTTACAGAAGGGTTGATTTTTACCTCCTGAATAACCTACAAAGAGAACTTCATTACCATCGAAGAATTCTTTGTTCAATATCGACATAATATCACACTCCTATTCTTAATAGTAATACGCTTGGTTCTAAATAAAGTCTTCTATTTATGTAAAATTTCTCTATATAAATATTATAATGTATTCCTATTGAAGAATAAACGATGTAATAATAAACAGTCCGTACCTGAAAGATACGGACCAACCGGCAATATATAGTTTTTATCGTTATACATAGTCTTATATAGTCCTATATAGTTAGTTTATATAGGCATTGAAACTTTAGGGTTTTTATACCTTCCCTTATTAATCGTCCCTTTGCCGTATTGAATAGCCTTGACGGGACAGTAATTTATACACGCAAGACACTGGGTACATTTACTTCCCCATTGAGGTTTCCTGTCGACCTTGATGGTTTTTGTATTGCAAACCTTTTCACAAATGCCACAACCTGTACAGCTATCATCAGCATAGAATTTTTTTGTGCTCAAAGCCCCCATATTGAACAGAGGATAAATTACTCCTGTCGTCAGTATAGGGAGAATTCCTTTGGCAAGCTTAAAGACGTCTGATTCTCTCCTCTTAATGACCTGGTTGATTTCCAGCATAGCTTTTTCAGCTGTTTCCAGCTTTTCTTTTTCAACTTCCTTTGTATCCACATCTCCCATAATGATGTAATTACTCGGCATTCTAATAGAAAATGCGCTGGAAAGCCTTAGCCCTTTGGCTGAAAGCCTGTTGCCCAGAAGCTTCATCGTATTGCCAATACTTTCGCCGCAGGTTGCCACAGAAAATATATAATGATTATTATAATCCTTGAGCTTCAGCCTGTCTATGAATTCAAGCATCATCCCTGGCGGCCCCCATGCATAAACCGGAAAAATAAAACCGATGGTTTCATTTTCCTTCAGACTATACTCAAATAGCTTTTCTCCGCTGTTAATTCTCTCAGCAACGGAAACTAAAGCTTCCCCACTGTAGTCTGCAATATTTCTGGCAGTCTGCAGGGAATTACCCGTACCGGAAAAGTAAAATATCATAACTTCCCCCTTAAAAAATGAACTACATAGTATAACAAGATACATAGCATCCCTTACAGGATATTCAATATATATTTTATCAAGTTTCTTCTCATTACAAAAGTTTTTCTATATCTTTCTCCATATCCAGTGGCGAAGTAGTGGGTTCAAATCTGCCTGAAACATTACCGTCCCTGTCTATAAGGAATTTTGTAAAATTCCATTTTATAGAGTCTCCGTGCAAAGTCTCCGGATACTTCTCCTCTAAAAGACCTTTTAATATTTTTCCCAAGGAATGGTTCAAATCAAAACCCTTGAAGGGAGCCTGTTCTGTCAGATATTTGAATAGCGGATGCGCATCCGCACCTCTTACCTCTATTTTTGAAAACATTTGAAAACCTACTCCATAGTTCAAAGTACAGAAATTCTGAATATTCTCATCACTTCCCGGTTCCTGTTCGGCAAACTGATTTGATGGAAAACCTAATATTTCAAATCCCTGATCCCTATATTTCTCATATACTCTTTGCAAATCTTCATACTGAGGGGTAAAGCCACACTTACTTGCAGTATTTGCGATAATCAATACCTTTCCTTTATACTTCTCAAGAGAAATTTCCTTACCGTCTATTGTTTTAGCCTTAAAATCATAAATATTCATATAATGCACTCCTTATTTTATTCCAGTTATCTATTTTATAAAATTTAATTGTTTACAATTATTATAATTTTTTTCTATAAATAAAGTCAACAATTAGTTTCAACTATAATTTAACCCGTTACTCGGTGCATTATAACAGATAAGTACAAAAAGAATAAAATTCAGTTACTTTGGTCGTTGCCAATGTTTATATCTAATAAACATCCTTGATTCCAGACAGTATCGGCCTTTACGTCAAAGGTTGTAGCTTCCCGTCAGGTTGCTCCAGACTTATGCCTAATAGCTGGTTATCCTTAAGATGCTGGATAAGATTACTTATAAGCAGTTCCTGTCTGCTGTCGTGATTGCTGTAATCTTTAAGTATTTTTTCATCAAGACCCCTTATCTTTTTCTTTGATACAGGCAGTTTACAAAACTCAGCTATTGAAGGTGTAAAATAGGCACCATCTTTAGCTTCCACAAATGTCTCAGTAATGTACCCACCCTTTGTATCTTTACTGAAAGTAATTGCTGCCGGAATGATGCTGCTGCCTTCAATAGTTACAGTTTTATCATAGAGCTTGCAGTAGCTGGTAAGTACTGTGACAAATACTTTAAGTTTGTCTTTTTCTTCATATGTTCCTAGTATTGTGGGAGCCACAACGTTAAAACCTCTTGTCGAATCAGAATAGTGAGCAGAAACAGCTTGATAAATTGCCTGTTCTACTGGGTCTGATGATCTTGCCTTGAAATCCCCAAGTGGTACCTGCTTTCTTAGTGAAACCTTGGAATACCACTCGGCAGGAGTTAGGCTATCCTCTACGCTACTGCTCCTGGAGCCTAAAAGCTCCTTACATAAGGACATAACTATATATCCCCTCAAATCATTTCCAACCTTGTTTTCTCTGAACTGGGCTAGAAGGTACTCCAGTGCCTGATCTCCCATTTTTATGATATCTTCATATTCTTTGGGATGAGCCTTAATGTAATCTCCTGGATTTGAGGAGGTGCTTGCCTGTGTTAATATGTCAAGACGAGGCTCTATCTCTGATTTGATTTTCTCTAATTTTTCATCGTCCTCCGTCAGTTTCCCTGTATAATTATTTTTCTTAATATAAACATTCATTATTGTTACTTTGTCAATGAGTTCTTGAATTAATGGTACATTTTCCGAATATGTTCGTACATCCTCTCCCATCAACTTTTCAACCTCAGCTCTGGTAAAGGTAAACCCATATGAAACCCCGTCATATTTTCCTGTTTTATCTGCAATTTTAAATTCTATTTTGTCTACATTGCCGATTAGGCTGAAAAGCAGTACAGCATCAGGGAAAAGAGCACTACCACTGATTGCTCCGTCATGAAGCATACCTGAGTAATCTCTCATATTCAGATTGATTCTAATTCCAAGCGGCGGTGCCTCAGTCTGAAGCACTACCGTATTCCGGCTCAGGCCCACAGGAAGCTTCAAAGCATCTATTAACCCAACTACCTTACTGTTATCACCAACATAAGGAGTTTTGTTCTTTAGCAATTGTTCAACCTTGTACTTGTTTGTTAAGACCTCTTTTTCGAGCGTTTTCTCCGGATTGGTTGCAAACCCGGCAATAAAAGCCGTTATCAAGACAATGATAAGTGTTGTTACCCAGAAAGCTGGTCTTTTGTAATTCAGTACATTCTTAATTCTGGCTTTAAGCGCACTTTCACCAAAGGCTAGTGGACTTCCTAAGACGAATCCGCCTCCACGTACAGAAAAAGATAGTAAGGAATTGGAGTAATTAGCCTTTATTGAACTACCCATTCTCCTGACAACACTTTCATCACAGGACATTTCCATGTCTCTGCTCATAAGAATAAAGGAAAGCCACATCAGGGGATTGAACCAGTGCAGTGTCAGAACAAGGAAGGCGAATGGTTTGATAAGGTAATCCAGCCGCTTTATGTGTGTCTGCTCATGGGTTAGAATATAGGTTCTATACGGCTCAATCAATCCCACCGGGATGTATATTCTTGGATTCAAAAAACCATATACAAACGGCGAAGATATTCTATCTGATTCAAATATATTGTCGTTAACCACTGTGGCAGTACTGACCCTTTCTGCTACTTTCAAATATGAAATAATGCTGAATATCACAAGAACTGCAATACCTGCAAGCCATATGACTGAAGCTGCCTGAAGAAAAAACCCTCTTACGGCGAAACTGTCATCAACTCCCGGAAAAACCCCTGCTGAGGGAGCCAATGAGGCTGCTTCATTAGCACTGTTTATCCATCCCTCCCTAGCCGGTGCAGCTCTGTCCAATATAAAACCGGTGTTTTCTGATATGGCGTTTATTGTTCCTTTTCCACCAAAGTAAGCTATATCGAAAACCCCAATCAAGCTTAAACGGGAACTGATGCTGAACGGTAGAACGAGTCTTAGTAATACAGGTAACCACAAAACGTATGAAAATATCTTAGGTGCCTTTTTCAGAAAAATTCTTAAAATAATTACGGCAGTTGCTACATAGCTTGCTGTAAGGCTCATATCCAACAGAGAAATAAATAAATCTGTCATTTTGCAGCCTCCTCAATAATACGTTTTAACTCTTCAGCTTCCTTTTCAGATATTTTCCTGCCTCCGAAAAAGGATGTCAAAAACTGTGGCAGTGAACCATCAAAGGCCTTTTCAACAATGCTTGCGCTCTCATATCTTTGAGCATCCTCCCTTTTAACTATGGCAGAAACCATAGTGTTCTCATTTCTCAGAATGCCTCTTTCGCAAAGCTTTCTTAAAACCGTGTAGGTAGTGGATTTTTTCCAACCCAGCCTGGTTTGACTAAGCTTTACCAACTCTGTTGAATTTATTGGTTCACTGTCCCATATGAGACTGCAGAATTTGAACTCTGCGTCATATAGTTTATTTTTTTCCACATCATTTTGTTCCATAGGTAACCAACTCCATTCTTAAAAATCAAAGGTCTATTGCAATAAACCTAATATAAGTTTATAGCAATAGACCAATTTATGTCAAGGTAACTATAGAATTCTAAAGGGGGCCAGACTATCAGAGAAATTATTAACCTTACATATATGTCACTAGCTCCTCAACAGGCCTTCTCTGACTGCTGTGTCTGTCAGGTGACAAAGGCTCACCGTCGGCGTAACCAATTGCCAGTATACTAACTGGCTCCATATTATCAGGAAGGTTAAATTCTTCCTTTATGACATCCGGCTTAAAGAAACAGATCCAGACACTGCCAAGGCCCAGTTCAGTAGCCTGCAACATCATATGGTCGGTAACTATACTGGTATCAATGTCCACAAGTTTTTTTCCATCGAAGGGTCTTTTCCATACTTTATCATGATCTCCGCAAACAATGATGACTAAAGGAGCTCCGTAAATGTTTGCTGCCTTTTTAATTTTGTTAAGGCTTTCCTCCTGTTGGGCAACTATTATCCTGAAGGCTTGTGCATTTACACCTGTGGGAGCAACCCTTGCCGCCTCCAATATCATATCAAGCTTATCCCTTTCAACTTCTTTCTGTTGATACTTCCTTACTGAGTACCTCTTCTTAGCAATTTCTATAAACTTCATTTTATTCATCCTTTCATTTTATCAAATATTACTTTACTAGTGAAAATAAAGCCAGATAACCTAAAAGTCTAAACGAACGATTTCCTGCTTCATTTACAGAGGGTTGTCTACTTATTTATTCTTTATTTATTCAGAACTTCATTTACCAACATTTCTACAAAGAGTTCATTTTCATTTACCCATGGCGTATGCCCTGATTTTTCAAACCATATGAGTTTTTTTGCAGGAGCCTTTAACAGGTTATAATATTCTTCAGCCAGTGCCGTGGGTGCATTGACATCATGCCTTCCTTCAAAGAAGTATATTGGAACCTCTAATTCAGCGGCCTGCTTTCTTAAGTCAAGCTCATACAGCTGTTGATATACAGTGTTCAGTGTACTCGTCAGACCGCGGATATAATTAACTTTATCATATATACCATACTCGGCCCCAGCCATATCCTGTAAAGTATTGTGATTTGAATCTGTAATTGCTGGATTTAAGTTCATTACCTTAAACAGATACAACAGGTAATTGGCCATTTTCATTGCGACACCTTTTCCGTAATATGGCGGGAGTCCCTGCTTTTCAAGCTTTCTTACAGTACCTAAATCACCTTTTTCCCTGGCAGTCTTTAAGGCTAAATCATAGCAATATTTTTCGGTGTCACGGAAAGATACCATTTGTCCTGTCCCTACAAAGGAGTGAAATAATTCAGGCTGCTTTTGAACCATCCAGATTCCGAGGGCACTGCCCCAGGATTCTCCCACCAAATATATTTTTTCCTGATTAAACCTCTTGCATAGATACGTGGCTAACTGGCAGCCGTCAGCTATATATCTTTCGGGTGTCAAGTCCTTAGAAGGCACTGAATCAAATGATTTGGCAGACCCAGGCTGATCCCAACCTACAACAACAAAATGTTCTTCAAGCCCCTTTAGTTGTGTCCTTACTGCCGCCAGCTGACTTCCGCCGGGGCCACCGGCAAGAAACAGAAGAACAGGCTTGCTTTTGCTTTTACCCCTTATGGAAATCCACTGTTTGCTTCCATTTAACTCTATCTTTTCCAGATATGCTATACTATCCGTAACAGGTGTTCCATTCTCATTCAATATGGGGGGAGTGTACGCTAAAAACTGAGAAATTACAATAGAGATACCTAAAATCACAGTCAACAAAAGACACGCTACCGACTGCTTTCCTATTCTCGACAGCCACGGCCTCATACTGGCGTTTGTAAATATCATGATTATAAGCGTAATTACAATAGTTATCGCTAATATCAACAGCGTTATAACAGCCGCAGCTAACACTATCCCAGAGGCTATTAATTCAGCAGTTGCGACATATGAGTATTTTACCAGCTGTGGACGCACTAAACCGATGTATACTGCTGCAACAGCAACTGTTAATAATAACAGAAGAAAAAACTTGCCTGCCTTACTTTTACTATTTTGTTTTTGTTTTGTAACAGCTAACATTTACTTAACCCTTTCAATCACTCTATGTTTTTATTCATTACGGTTTTAACCCTTAAGTATCGGATTCTAAAATTATTACGTAGAATAATCGGATTTGTCTGTAATTGTAGTATTAAATCAAAACTCTCTGGGGTTTGAGACGCTGGGTATGCATGAGATGTCAACTGACAGGTCTGAACAGACAAATTTGTTTTCTTGGCCCCACTGGCACATCATATCTAGTATGGGCACTAGTGAATATCCTCTGTCTGAAAGAAGGTATTCGACTTTTGGTGGAATCTGGGGGTATTCTTTTCTTATAACTATACCATCTGACTCAAGTTCTTTTAATGTTATGCTAAGGGTTTTGAAGGATATGGAACCTATATATTTTTAAGCTCATTGAATCTCAGATCATTGTATTCTGCCAGCCAATACATAATAATCATCTTATATTATCCACCTATCAACGATAGGGTATATCAAAAGATGTATCCTTAACATTTATGCCTGTAGGACTAAAATCTTTTACACTCATTGTTGTACTCTCCTTATGGTAAGTATCTGAAGAAAATGTGCGTACTTCTCATTAAGTCAATTGAATTATATAATCATACTTGGATAAAGTAAATATTTTTCACTAGATAAAATTGCTAAACTTTATAAGGAGAGCCACTATGAAAAAAAATATTTTAGTATTAACAGGTAGTCCAAGAAAAGGCGGCAACACTGATGTTCTCGCAGACACATTTATTAAAGAGGCTGTATTGAGGGGACATAATGTAACAAGGTATGCAACCGCCTATAAAAAGATAAACGGCTGTCTGGCCTGTGACAAATGCTGGAGCAGTGAAAGAGCATGTAATTACAAGGATGATTTTGCAGAACTTGAACCATTACTGGAATGTCAGACATGTTAGTATTTGTACCGCCCCTATACTGGTATGGCTTTTCAGCACAATTAAAGTCGGCCATAGACAAATTGTACAGCTATTGTGCTGCTGCCTGTAAACGTCCTTTAAAGATTCGTGAGAGTGCTTTATTAATGTGCGGTGGAGACGACCTTTCAACTTTCAACGGAGCTGTTGAAACTTATAAGAATATCGTTAAATTTTTAAAATGGGAAGATAGAGGTATGGTTATCGTTCCGGGGATGTTCAATAAAGGAGATATTGCAAGCAATCCCCAGCTCAAGGAAGCCGAGATTCTTGCTGGAAGAATCTGAGAATAGAAAAGCAGACTGTTAAGCTATCTATTAATTACTTTCCGGAAGTTTTTCTTACAAGCAGCTCATCAATCAAGCCATATGCTTTTGCTTCATCTGCTGTCATATAATAATCTCTTTCAACGTCCTTTTCAATTTTCTCCAAAGGCTGGCCTGTCATGTTACTATATATTATATTAATTCTGCTTCTGGTTTTAATTAAATGCTCAGCGTGAATTTTTATATCAGAGGCCTGACCTTGTATTCCGCCGCTTACAAGAGGTTGATGTAACAATATTTCACTGTTCGGGAGTGCGAATCGTTTCCCCTTCGTGCCGGCTGCGAGTAAAAACGACCCCATGCTTGCAGCCCACCCGATGCATATAGTCGAAACATCACATTTTATATGCTGCATGGTGTCATATATTGCAAAGCCTGCAGTTATGGCTCCTCCAGGACTATTTATATAGAAATTTATATCCTTGTCAGGGTCTGAGGCTTCAAGATATAACATTTGTGCTACAATTAAACTTGCAGATTCATCGGTCACTGCATCACTTAATATTATGATTCTCTCATTCAACAACCTTGAAAATATGTCGTAAGAGCGTTCTCCATATCTTGTTTGTTCAACTACAACCGGTACCAGACTCATTTGACCATCTCCTTTTTATTAATTTAGTAACACAATAAAATTATGCAGCCATTGAACAGGTGTACTTCTTTTTAAAGGAATTTCTATAATCTCTGGGGCTGTTCCCATAGGCCTTTTTAAAAGCCCTTGAAAATGCCTCTTCTGAGCTGTACTGATATTTATATGCGATATCGGTTATCTTCTCACTGGTTTCAGAAAGGATTTCTGCAGCTTTTTCAAGTCTCTTCTTCCGTACATATTCCATTACGGTACTACCTGTAATACTCTTGAAAAGTCTGTGAAAATGAAATTCCGAAAAGTGTACTCTTTTTGCTATGACCTTTAGGCTTATTTCTTCATTCAGATTTTCTTCAATATATTGAATTGATTTTTTGATAGTAGTTTTATTATCCATGTAACCCTCCCCATATTTCATCCATTATTAATGAAATCAATAAAAAATCACTTATTAATATTATATTACTAAAGAAAATAAATTACCTGATTTTCCTTGCGAGATTGTATAGATAACTTAATTGTAGTATCAATAAGTAAAAAAAATAATGACAGAAGAATGTCACAGCAAAGTTGGACATTTTCAGCATTAACTCTTACAGCTCTTTTAAGAATATTGTTCTTAAATAAATCCTATATTGAATTCAATTCTTCCAAGGTGTGTTTCAAAATCAACAGCTAACGTTTCATAGGCGTTGATGTTACAGGATTCGAATATAACCACTGGTGGACTTATCTTTAAAGATACTCCAAGTGAAATAAGCATTGTAGACGAAGTTCCCGCAATAATGCCTATCAGTTCTCCAATAGCACTTTTGGCTATTTCATCAATAACTGTAACACTCATACCCATCATCATGATTGAGGCCAAACTTTTTGCAGTATCCTGGGACATAGATAATACAATATTGCCTTGTATTCCACCATCCAGCTGTATAAGAGAAGACACCTCTGAATCCACATAAAGATTACCTTTCTTCTTTATGTTGGTCCTCTTAATGCCAACGACACCAAACTGCTCCAGGGTCATGCCCAAAGCCTTTATGAACTGATTAGCATATCTAGCATCCATAGATTATACCAATATTCTTTATACTTTTTCTGTGCTAATATTTAATCATTTTTACTTACAAAAAACCCTCATTTCTATGTATATCATCAATCAACTGCTGTATTTTTATTTTCTGGTATGTCAAATATTCCAATTCTTTTGAATCAATTTTTCCAATATTACTATTAATTCTGTTATCGATATTGTTTATAACCTCATTTAAATCATTTATTGTATCTAAGCATAACATTTTCTTCCCTCCATCCATAATAATTATATTTTATCTTTCGTCAGTATTTAAAAAAAAATTATGCTTTTAGTCTATTTTCCTATCCAAAATAAGAATCTAGAACTAAGAGCATTGATTTTCGGTCCTATTAAAGCAGCTCATATAGTCCACTTACAACCGTGCCTGCATCCTTCAGAATATCTTTGCTACCTATGCCAACTGTCTGCATTCCTGCTCTGCGCGCAGCCTCTATTCCAGCTTCTGCATCCTCATATACAACACAGTCGGCTGCCTGAAGGCCCAGTTCCTTTGCTCCAAGCAGGAATACTTCTGGATCTGGCTTTGCTTTGGAAACCTTATTACCGTCAATAACTGAATCGAATAAATCAGTTATTCCTAAGTTGTTCAGTATCATGGGCGCATTCTTGCTTGCTGAACCTAAAGCAATTTTTACACCCTCACTCCTAAGTTTAAGCAGGTATTCTCTGGCGCCTTTAAGTATTTCTGACTGATCCATTTTCTTTATGTACTCCACATACCAGTTGTTTTTCTTTTGAGCCATCAATAGTTTTTCCTCGTCCGAACAGCTTATCCCTCCAACTTCTAGCAAGATTTCAAGGGATCGCATCCTGCTGACTCCCTTAAGCCTTTCATTATGCTCTTCGGTAAAATCAAACCCCAGTTCATCCGCTAACCGCTTCCAAGCCAGATAATGATACTTGGCTGTATCTACAATTACTCCGTCAAGATCAAATAGCGCTCCCTTAATATTATTCATACTATACCCTCCATTTTTAGACATGGTCAATAAACCCTCTAACACTTAGTATCAATTGGGGTCCATTATCCATAAATTTCATAAACTAATTTGTAATTCGATTCTATATTAATATTGAAATCGGTTGGCCGACCATACAGGTGGTAGACTTTCTGCCAATATTGAATTTAAGGTCAGAAGAATTTCCCTTCTCAGAAGTCAGGGTAACACGGATTTTATTGATAAAAATGCTGGTTATCTGCTCTTTTAAAACAAGCTTAAACTCCAGTGTCTCCCATTGCGAAGGAAGCTTGGGATTTACAGAAAGTACATTACCGTCAAATCTTATCCCTCCAAAACCCAGAATTGCTGTCATCCAAGCCCCTCCATTAGCTGCCGGATGAGTACCGCCTATATACCCAAAAGGTATATTTCATACACATCAGATGTACGTTCTTGAGGCCATGAAATCTTTCTGATTCTATTTGTATAGTGTTTCCATCCAAAGTAGAAAGACTGCTTACCCTTCTTCAATTATCCAAGACATATCAGCCTCCATGAGTTAACCTTTCCAAACGTCAGGTACTGAAATTTTCAAGTCTTCTCCGCTTATAACATACTCAAATTCATATATTTTTACATTCACTTTTACACTGTTAGTGCTTCTTATGATTACATTTTGTTTATTAACTTTTACCTCCAGAACGCTCCCCCTGTAAAACACCCTGAAACTATATGTCTTCCAAGCAGAGGGTATTGAAGGGTTAAGCACAAGCATATCTCCATCAGAACGCATACCACCAAAGCCGTATACAATATTAACCCATGCAGCAGCTATGGAAGTAGTATGTAAGCCCTCTCTTGTGTTTCGGTTGTAGTTGTCCAGATCCATTCGGGTTGCATAACTGAAAAATTCAAAGGCCTCCGTGTGATTCCCAAGTTCCGAGGCCAGAACCGAGTGTACCGACGGTGATAGAGAGGACTCATGGATGCACCTAGGCTCATAAAATTCATAGTTTATCTTTTTAGCCTTATGTGAAAATTCCTGATTATATAGAAACATAAACATTAATACATCAGGCTGCTTTATCATGTCGTTCCGGTATATTCTGTCATAGGACCAGCTATGATAAAGGGGAAAGTCTGTTACAGGTATGGATTTGATATCTACATGTGGCAAATCAAAGTAGCCCTCATGTTGTTCATATATTCCGGTGCTCTCCTCAAGAGGAATTCTCATATTCAAAGCCATTTGGCTCCAGTCTTTGGGTTCATCTTCTTTCAGCCCAAGCTTTTGGACCAGCTCCGAATATATCTTAGGCTTTTCGCTTTTAACTTCCGCTAACGTTTCAATAGTGTATTCAAATGTCTTTTTGGACATGTAATTGGTATAGCAGTTATTATTCACCATCATCTGGAATTCGTCAGGGCCCATGACACCGTAGTAACCGAATTTTCCTGTCCTTTGGCTCCACTGGCCTCTTGTAGCAAGGAAACGGCATATTTGCACCAGCATTTCAAGACCCTTCTCATATAAGAAGGACTTATCCTCAGAGATTCTGGCATAATGTCTTATTCCGTAGGCCACTGCTGTGCTGGGCTGTAATTGAAGACTAGCATGCTGCCATAGTGTACAGCTCTCTGTTCCATCCAGTGTGGCTACTGGATAGCAAGCCCCCTCACAATCCAAAGCGAGAGCACGTTCAATGGCCTGGGGAAGTTTATTATATCGGTATTCCAACAGATTACGGGCGGCCGTTGGATTATTAAATAGATAAAATGGAAGACAATATGTCTCTGTATCCCAAAAAGCATTTCCTCCATACGCCTCTCCTGTCAGTCCTTTAGCTCCTATATTCAAGTCCGGGTCCTCTCCGTGGTAGGTCTGATGCATTTGAAAAATGCAATACCTTATTCCCTGCTGGTTGTCAGGATCACCCTCTATAGATATATCAAAAGTGTTCCAGATATTTTCCCAATACTGTTTATTTTCTAAAAGGACTTCATCAAATTTTCTATTGCAGTAATTGCTTGCTAACTCTACCCCTTCAGACCATACACTTTCTATGTCATTAGCTGTATCTTTTTCTGAGTGCAGAACAGCCATTTTCTCAAAGGAAGCCTTGGTATCTCGGGTCAAATTCAGGCTAAACTCCAACCAGTTTATTTTTCCATTGTCAATATATTTAAAGTCCAGTGGCTGTTCACAATGTATTTTGAAGCCGCTATATACAATTTGTCCGATTGCTTCAGTGCTTCCGAGACTTCCAGAAATCCCATCGTAAATTCCATGTTTAAGACAATTCCAAAAGTTTCTCTTCATAGCTTCGTGTATTGATGAAAAGTCAAGTCCGGTTTTAATTTTAATTTTTCCGGAGAAATTCACAGGTTCAAAGGAAATTCTCTGGCAGCCCAGTTTAGGTGTTATCATGCTTAGAAATCTGGTTAACTCAATCTTTATTTGCTTTCCTGTTTTTGTACACCATAAAAACTCTCTTGTTAGAACGCCCGTTTTCATATCCAGCTTTCTTTTGAAGTTGCTTATATTACAACGGGCGATATCTAGCTCCTCATCGTCCAGCTTTATTCGTGTATAAAGCCAGTCCACACTATTCACCATAAAGGTTCCACGATTTGAAATTCCCTTGTAAGCGGATTTTTCAGTTATATTCTCTTCAAATACCCCATTAAGGTAGCTTCCCAGCAGCTTATCTCCACTGTAGCCCTCCTCAAAATATCCGCGGACTCCAATATATTCATTTCCGAGAGAAAAGATTGACTCGGACACACGGCCGTATTCCGGGTTAAAGCCATCTTCGATTACTTCCCATGGACTTACTTTGAAGTATTTATCTGCAAATTTTCCCATACAACCTCCAATATATTGCTTTAAAAATATTTAAGCTATTTACTTTATTTAACGAAAGAAGGTTGACACAGAACAAGCTGTGCCAACCAACCTTCCAGTTCATAGTATTAATTATTTCTTTTTAACCGTCAGGAATGCATCCAGCTGTTTCTGCTTTTCTGCAATAATCTTATCTGAGCCAGCTGCTTTCAGTGCTGCAATGAATTTAGGCACCGCTACCTCAGGGTCAATTGATCCAGTGTTGATAGCCCCGGTGTACTGGTTGATTACATTATTAACTGCAGCAACCTCATTTTTAACAGGTTCGGCGTTAAAGCTGAAGCCAAGAGCCAATGATCTGTCAGCACTGTCATTAAAGGTCTTGTACTGTGCATAAATATCTTTTTCATCAGTATCCCACAGATAGTTAAGAGTGATATCTCCCATCAGCCAGCTCATATTCAGGTTATAATCTGAATTTTGAGCAGTTATTCCGTCTGGGTATTTAATCGTATTGTCATCAACCTTTACATAATCTTGGCCTTCAATACCCCAGTTTAACAGGTTAACAAGGTATTTATCCTTATGAAGCATATTTGCAAACATTACTGAACGTGCCGGATCGTCTGCACTTGTTGGGACTGCCAACAATGCACTAACAGCATCACCGGTAGTCATAAATGGTTTGCCCATTGGGAAGTACACAACCTCCTTACCGCACTGACGGCTTTCCTGAGCTGCTATGCCAGGCTTTCCTGACTGGTTGTAACCGGCAGCTTTGCCTGCTTTTAAAGCATTGAAAGTCATTTCAGTTGTTGATGAAGCATTTTTGTTAATATAACCTTTTGTATACCATTCTCTCATCAGCTTGGCTGCTGCCATGAAGTCGGGTTGTTCAAATGAGTTAACAACCTTGGGTTCAGTAGCACCTCTGGGTATTACTCCAACCGAACCGCCTAGGCTATCATAAGCATTTGTATCCATCATACCAACCAATGGTGAATCGGCAGATCTGGCCTGGATTGGAACCATGCCCGGTTCACCATTCTTAATTTGCTCAAGGTAAGGAGTTAAATCACTCCAGGTTTTAATCTTATCAGGTGTCATACCGTATTTATCTGCAACTTTCTTATCAAAAACCATACCTTTGACAGCTGCCCATTCCTTATAACCTGTCAATCCATAGGCCTTACCGTTTATGTAGCCTGCTTCTCTAACGTCTTGTGGGACCGTCTGCAGATACTCAGGAGCGTATTGTGTAAGTAAATCATCAAGAGGCAGAAGTGATCCTCTTGCCACCCACTGGGATTCAAACATCCATGATGCTGTAAAAATTAGGTCCATCTTCTCGTTTGCCGCCATCATAAGGTTGATCTGTCTGTCGTAGTTACCCCACTGAATTGGGCGATATTCCAAAGTTGCATTAATTTTTTCAGTCAAATATTTACTTGCCGCTTCGTTTACAGCAGCTAAATTCTTTGGAGTTTCACCCATTGTAAGGAATAGTAATTTAACCGGCTTTAAAGTTTTTGGGTCAATTGAACCCGAATCTGATGCAGCGCTTGCATCAACAGCGGTAGATGATACAGTCGCAGAAGAAGCTGCATTTGAATCCGATGCAGTTGATGAACTACCGCATCCGGTTAAGGCCGTTGTAATGCCAATTAAAACCGCCAATATTAAACTGCCAATCTTTCTTTTCATTATATACCCTCCATATAAACTATATTAATAATCAGGTATTCCCTGTATTATCCCTTTACTGCACCGATAGTCAATCCCTTTACAAAGTATTTCTGGAAGAATGGGTATGCAAATATTATTGGTCCCACTGCAATTACAGCCATGGCCATTCTTGAGCTTTCCTGCGGAACAGTAGCCAGTGAGGCAGCGGCGTTACTGCTGCGGTTTTGAGACAGAAACTGTATATTAAGCAATATACTTTGCAAAAGATACTGTATACTGTAATTTGTAGGTTTTATCTGAAAAATCATACTGTTGAACCAATCATTCCAATAGCCCAGGGTCGCAAACAAGCCAATGGTTGCATATACCGGTTTTGAAAGTGGTATCACTATTTGAGCGAATATTCTTAACTCACCGGCGCCGTCTATATTGGCTGCTTCTAAAAGTTCCTGGGGTATGGTATTTGCAAAAAATGTTCTCATTATAAGAACATTAAAGCCGTTCAACAATAATCCCGGAACAATTAGAGCCCATATATTATCACTGAAATGCAGATAACTTTTCATAACAATATACCAGGGCACCAACCCCCCGTTAAAAAGGATGGTAAACACCACAAAGAAGGTAAAGAATTTTCTGAACGGAAGCGTTTTCCTTGAAATTGGATATGCGAGCATTGAGGTAATAGCCATACAAATAATAGTTCCGATAATAGTTGAAAAAATGGTGTTGCTGTAAGTCTTGAACAAAAGATGTGGGTCCTTGAACACGTAGTCATAAGCGCTTAAAGAAAATTCATGCGGAAAAAACGAATATCCGTATTTAGCTATTGAATCTTCACTGGTGAAGGATATTATTACAACTAATAGAATTGGGATAATGGCTGCTGATGAACATAATATAAATATTGTGTGTATAAACCAATGAGTTCCTTTTTTCATATTATAACCCTCCTTAGAATAGTGCATTTTCTGGACTGATCTTACGTACGGCAAGATTTGCGCTCAGAACCAATATAAATCCGACTACCGATTGATAAAAGCCTGCCGCTGATGACATTCCCACGTCTCCCATTGTTATCAGACTTGTAAAAACATAGGTATCTATAACATTTGACACGGGCTGCAACGTTCCGGATTGCATGGGGAGTTGATAGAAAAGACCAAAATCAGAATAGAAAATCCTGCCGATTGCAAGTATAGTCATTATAACCATCACAGGAACCAATAACGGAATGGTTATGCTCTTAATCTGTTGCCATTTTGTTGCACCGTCAATGGTTGCTGCTTCGTAATACTCGGTATCAATGCTTGTCATTGCTGATATGTAGACTATACTGTTGAAGCCGACATTTTTCCATGCATTGGTTATAATAAATATATACGGCCAATACTTAGGTTCCAGATACCAATCTACCCCTTGAACGCCTAAAGCTTTTAGTAAATGCATATTGACAAACCCCGAGGTTGGATTTAGCAATGCATAAACCAGATAGGCCACAATTACCGCTGATAAAAAGTAAGGGAGTAGAACGGCACTTTGATAGAATCTTCTGCTAATGTTACTTTTTACTTCATTCAATATAATAGCCATCGCTACTGCAAGTACTAAATTTACAGTGATGAACACAATATTATAGCCAAGAGTGTTACGGGTCATTATAAATGCATCTGTGGTAGTAAACAAATACTTGAAATTCTCAAAACCGGACCACTCGCTTTTAATAATTCCTAGGCCGTAATTATATTTTTTGAATGCAATTATAATACCAAACATGGGGATATAATTGTTGATCAGCAAGTATATGACCCCAGGAAGCATTAATAAATATAGAGCCTTATGCTTTAGTACCGCAGTCCACAGTCTCTGTTTATTTCCTAATCCAACTGACTTGCTATCTACTTTGACAATAGTATTCATTGAAATATCTCCTGTGAATTCAAATATGACTGGTAAGTTTGGAATCTATGCCTGTATTATAATCCATCCGGCAAAGACGGCTCTACCAACCTGGTGACATAATATACAACAATTGTGACCTCTTTTTGAATAAACAATTTGTATAAATGTAATAAAAAACCACCGAACTTCTTAATCCGGTGGGCCTCCAACTCAGCTTTTCATTATTAATACTAACAAAATCACCTATTTGAGTTATTACTGTTTTTATATTTTTTCCGATACTCCAGAGGGGTAAGATTGTACACTTTTTTAAACATCTTAGCAAAATAGGAAAAATTATCGTAGCATAGCCGGTTGGCAATTCCGTATATTGGCATGTCTGATTCTGTAATCAGAACTTTGGCTAATTTCATACGTTCCTGCAAAATGTAGTCTGATAAAGACATACCTGTTTGCTTATGAAACAGCCTGGACAGATAGGATTCATTCAAATGAACGTATTCAGATAATTCATCACGGGTCAGCTTTCTGTTGAGATTTTGCTGAATATATTTTTGGAGTTCATAAACTATCCTGTTTTTCTGAATTTCACCAGTACTATTTGAAGAGTCAGTACATACAATCTTAACAATACTCTCCATCCAATGTTTAAACTGCTCATTTGTACAGGTTATCACATGGTCTTCCCTACTCAATTCCAGGCTGTTCAGATCGTCCAGAGGCAAACCCCTTTTTTTCAAGGCAAATACAGCAGTCTGTAAAATATTCTGATAGATTTTAATTAATGTCCCTTTATCATTTTTTTCACCAACGATCCAGTTCATAGTTTGTTTAATCAGTGTGTCAGTCTCTTCTGGATCTCCTGTTACCAAAAGACTTTTCCATTGTTCTTCAATATTATAGTATAGCTTAAAGCTTTCCATTCTCTCAAGATTATTCCGTTCCTTTACCAGTCTAGCAAAGTTTTTACTCAGAACTTCTTCCATCTCTCCATATATTACTGGCTTTAGCAAATAGTCGCAGCTGCCAAGCTGAAGCGCTTTACGAACGTAATTGAAATCAGTATGGCAGGTCAGGAAAACAGCTTCAAGCTCCGGGTAATTTTCCTTGGCCCACTCCAATAGTTCAAGCCCGTTTTCCTCAGGCATATTTATATCGCATATTATTAAATCAATTGAATTTCTTTCAAGGATTTTCTTTGCTTCCCTTGCATTAAATGCTTCGTATACTTCCGAGACATCAAGCCCTCTCCAATTTATACCGGAAACAATTCCCTTGACTGCATAAATCTCATCATCAACCACTAAAACACGGAACATATTAACCTCCAGGAGCCACGCAAAGGCTACATAAGTAATGAGAAAACTTATCCTTTGTCGCTGTAATGCGAATAAAAGGATTAATTAGCTATATGCTTATTCAGATAACGGTAATGTCATCTCTACAGTTGCTCCACCCTGCGGATTATTATTAAAGGAAAAATCTACTTGAGTATGGTAATACAATTGACAGCGGCGATGAACATTCCAAATTCCTATATGTTTATCAAAAATTTTGCTGAAATAGTCACTAGACTGTAGCTCAGATAATATTTCAGAAGAAAACCCTTTCCCATTATCTTCAATTGTTATTGAGATATACTTCCCGTCTTTATCATTATTCAATGCTGCTACAACCTTAATATTAAATATTGAATCCTCTTTGTAGCTAAAACCATGTTCCATGGAATTTTCTACAAAAGGCTGTAAAATAAATGCAGGTACTAATATTGAATCAAGTTCCTCCTGAATTTCAATGTTGTAATCAAGAGCTTTGGGAAACCTGATTTTCTGAATACTGAGATAGTTTCTAATATGCTCCAGTTCCTCAGCTAGTGTGACAAGCGTGCGGTTTGTCCGCATCATAAACCTTAAATAACGTACCATATGAAGTGTAAGCTGCTTTACCAGTTCTGTTTCCTTGACCTGTGCAAGAGAATAAACCAAGTTAAGACAATTGGCAAAAAAGTGCGGATAAATCTGAGCCTGTAATTCTTTCAGCTCTGCCCGTTTTACTCTGAGCTGTTCTTCATAGATACCATTTTTTAGATACTGTACCTGATGTGCCATATTATTAAAAGCATTATTTATCGAGTCAAATTCAGACAAATTTGAAGATTCAATTCGCACAGAGAGATCTCCAGCTTCAATTTTCCCCATTCCCCGTATCAACTTTTTTACAGGAAGAGCGATAACTCTCTGTAAATAAATTAAGAAAATAACAAGAAATATTGCTGCAATAAATGGGGTTACGTATACCAGACTCTGAAAAACCGTAAGCTTATCAACAAGTGAATTAACTGGCAGAATAACCACCAGATATAAGTCAGATATGTCGGAATGAATACTTACTGTCATTGATTCTGAGCCGTCATTATTATCCCTTAATATCCCATAGGGTTTGCTTTTATCTGTTAAAGCCGTTTTAAGCATACTTGTACTATAGCTTCTTATCGGATTCTTGGTGGTGTTTTCAAGTATAATGCCTTCCGGAGATACAAACATCACCTGGGATTTATCACCAAATTCCAGGAATCCAAGGGGCTGAAGAAGTTGATCCAGATTTACCCAAATACCTATAAAGGTACCAAATCCTGTATCTGTAAGCCTAATAAGAAAATATTGTCCGTTAGTGTTGAAAAGCTGCCATTTAGCAATACATTTCCGTCGGGTATCGGCATTTTTAAGTAAGGTACCTAGTTTAACATTTATTTTGTCATATTCATTCTGATTTTTAGTAGCAAAAATTAATTCATCAGATACCTTATACAAAAATATTGCATTTGCATAATTATATTCAATGACATCTCTTTGGAATTTATCCAATAGCTTCAGGTTTGCAACAATATCATCCTCAGTTGTCGTTTTATTCTGGTTGATATAAATAATGTTCTGGTCCTGAAAAGCCATACTGTGAAGGTATTTCGACATATCATTTAATATATTATCAACTTGATTGCTATGTATCTGAACTATACTTTGGTTTGATTTAGCAACTTGGTCACATACCACCTGCATTGCGTACCAATTATTAAGAGTAAGCATAAGGAGAAGCAGTACGGTTATAAGAACAAATCCTGATATTATCTTAAATGTTAATGTAGAGGTTGAAAATGAGAAATAATGCTTCAAATTAAGTATATGAAACACTCCTTCCGGCGGTATAACGAGTTGTATTCAGTTATATAATTTATATTTACACGGTAGGAATTCCAATTTTACCTAGCTATAAAATTATGTTACATTAGAAATATGGACATGTCAAACAGGTTGTCAAAAAGCTTAAAATAAACCATCTGTTGAATTAAGATAAACTGTATGTTATATTATTTTTACAAACATATGATTGGAGTTGAAAAAATGAAGTAATTTTTCTTGCTTATTTAAAAGCTGACAAATATCGGTGTGCTCACAGCCACTTGTTTTGTTGTGCTTATTTGCAAGAAAGTTAACTCATTCTGTTCACTCAATAGGTAATAGCAATATCCTCATCCTGCCTGTATTGGCTGGCTTTTACTGTATTTTGAGCTGCAAGAATAAACTTTCTTGCAGCTTTTTTGATTTGTCCAGGATATTTTTTGTGTATGCCAGAATATCCCGGACAAATTATTCTTAGAAGTACAGAGAAGAATAGTAATTACAGGACAGAAGGAGGATTCTATGTCTTTAATAAATGTGACAAACCTGACTTTTGCTTATGACGGCAGTTATGACAACATATTTGATAATGTAAGCTTTCAAATCGATACAGATTGGAAACTCGGTTTTACCGGGAGAAACGGTCGCGGAAAAACTACGTTTCTCAACCTTTTGTTGGGAAAGTACGAGTATCGTGGTAAGATTTCTGCAAAAGTCAACTTTGAATATTTCCCTTTTGAAGTAAAAAACACTCAGAACTATACCATTGATGTAATTGAGGAGATATGCCCAGATTATGTACATTGGGAGGTAATGCGTGAGCTTTCCCTGCTTGAGGTGTCGGAGGATGTACTATATCGTCCGTTTAACACTCTTTCGAACGGAGAGCAGACAAAGGTACTGTTGGCAGCCTTGTTTCTGAAAGAAAACAGCTTTCTGCTAATTGATGAGCCAACAAACCATCTGGATATGAATGCAAGACAAATAGTCAGCGATTACCTCAGATCTAAGAAGGGTTTCATTCTGGTATCCCATGACAGAGCCTTTCTTGACAACTGTGTCGACCATATCCTATCAATAAATAAGTCAAACATCGAAATCCAAAAAGGTGATTTTTCCTCATGGTGGGCAAACAAAGAAATGCAGGATAACTTTGAGCTTGCAGAAAACGAAAAGCTGAAAAAGGATATTACCCGATTGACTAATGCAGCAAAAAGGACGTCCGACTGGTCTGACAGGGCCGAAGCCAGAAAAATCGGCTTTAATCCGGTTATGACAGAAAAATCTATAGGCCGCAGATCTTATCAAGGCGCCAAAGCTAAAAAAATGATGAGCCGTTCAAAAGCAATAATGGAAAGGCAACAGGAAGCTATTGAAGAAAAGTCAAAACTTCTGAAAAATATTGAAAACTCTGAAAAGTTAAAGATTCATCAGCTTGACTATCACTCAGACCGCCTTGTAGAACTGGATGAAGTGTCTATATTCTACGGGGATAAGTCAGCCTGCAAAAGTGTTAGCTTTATAATCGGTAAGAGTGACAGAATTGCTTTACGCGGCAAAAATGGCTCGGGGAAGTCCAGTCTAATAAAACTAATCTGCGGTGAAAACATAAATTTCACAGGCACCTTCTGGAAGGCAAGCCAGCTTAAAATATCCTATGTTTCTCAGGACACCTCCCACCTTAGCGGGTCTTTAACAAACTACGCAATGCAAAATGATATTGACGAGAGTCTCTTTAAAGCCATTTTAAGAAAACTGGATTTTTCCAGGATTCAGTTTAAAAAGGATATATCTGATTTCAGCGGTGGACAAAAGAAAAAGGTGCTTATAGCAAAAAGCCTTTGTGAAAAAGCACACCTCCATATTTGGGATGAACCTCTTAATTTTATCGATGTAATCTCTCGAATACAAATAGAGGAGCTCCTTCTGGAATACGCACCAACCATCCTTTTTGTGGAACATGATATTGAATTCTGTAGAAATATCTCTACCAAGGTGATTGAGCTTTAATATCTTGAAAAAAATTCACTTCTCCCAGCTTACGAGTGAGAAGTGAATTTTTTTAAGCTTTTGCAGAATTATTTTCTGAAGCATACTAAGTCGAAAACAGCAAACCGTGCTTTTCATAGCATTCAACCCTTTCAATCTTGTTGCTTGGGTCTACAAAAACAACTTTCGGTTTATGCTTCTGTGCCTCCAGTACATCAACTGTACAATAGGCCATCAATATAATTAAATCTCCGACCTGAACACATCTTGCTGCAGCTCCGTTCAGGCATATTATTCCCGAACCCCGTTCTCCTGCAATACAATAGGTTTCAAAGCGGTTTCCATTATTTATATCCACTACCTGCACCTTTTCGTACTCATAAATTCCAGCAATTTCCAATAACTCCTCATCAACAGTAATACTTCCCACATATGACAGTTCGGCCTGCACTACCGTCGCTCGGTGTATCTTACTCTTAAGCATGGTAATTTGCATATTGACACCTCCATGAGCCACATTTGTGGCCGCAAAATGTAAAAAAATTTTGTTTTCTCCGCTATAAGGCGAATAAATGTGGCTTTATCCCTGTAATCCCGTGGGATAAATAAAGTTGTCTATAAGTCGGGTTTTCCCGATATATACCGCCAAAGCCACAAGAACAGGTTTTTCAATAAAATCCACCTTTTCCAGCGTATCTGCATCCACAACCTCTATATAATCTATTTTCGCATAAGGCTCTGTCTGTATCTTTTCAGTTATTGCCCTAACGAGAATTTGTGAGTTTTTCTCACCCTTTTCCAGCAGCTGTCTGCCGGTGGAAAGTGAGCTGTTAAGAATAAGAGCCGCCGAACGTTCCACCGGGCTTAAATATGTATTTCGTGAGCTTTTTGCCAAGCCGTCCGTCTCTCGAATGATCGGACAGCCAACTATTTCGATATCCATATTAAGATCACGGACCATACGTTTCACCACTGCCAGCTGTTGAGCGTCCTTTTGCCCAAAGTAAGCCCGGTCGGCACTTACTATATTGAAAAGTTTGTTAACTACTGTACATACCCCACGGAAATGGCCCGGCCGGCTTTTCCCGCAAAGTCCCCAAGTTAAGGAATCCATGTCAACATATGTACAAAAGTCTGATAAATATATATCAGATGCATCAGGATGAAAAACAAGATGTGCACCGCTTTCCTGGCAAATAGCCGAATCACGCAGTAAATCGCGGGGGTAACTGTTAAAATCTTCAGTAGGTCCAAACTGCATAGGATTAACAAATATGCTTACCACAACACGATCATTTTCACCAGCGGCACGCATGATTAAGCTTTGATGCCCCTCGTGAAGATAGCCCATTGTCGGGACAAATCCTATACTAAGCCCTTCCTTTTTCCAGGACTTAATTATCGAACGAACTTCTTCAACCTTATTTAACATTATCATATAATTAATCTCCCTTACTGAGCCTTTATGCTTAATATAATTTTTCTATGATTGTTTCGGCTATGCTAAAGCTATGCTCAGGTGCCGGAAACTCTCCCTTTTCGACCTCGGATTTGAATTTTGAAAAAGCAGCTTTCATCTGAGCTCCTATATCTGAGAAGCATTTAACAAACTTTGGCGTAAAATCCGGGAACATACCCAGCATGTCCTGGTATACCAGCACCTGTCCATCGCAGTTATTTCCGGCACCAATTCCTATAGTGGGAATGGTAATACTTTGGGATATAACTTCTGCCAGCCTGGATGGAATACATTCGAGCACAACTGCAAAAGCCCCCGCCTCTTCCAGCGCTTTAGCCGATTCTACAAGCTTACGTGCGTCTTCCATATCATTTCCCTGAACCTTGAAACCACCTAAAGCTTTTATTGCCTGAGGCGTTAATCCTATATGTGCCATTACAGGAATTCCAGCGTTCACAATAGCCCGGACCTGTGGGCAGACCACACTGCCGCCTTCCAACTTGACAGCACTGGCGTGGCCCTCTTTAACAAGGCGGCCTGCATTCTTTACCGCATCATATACCGATGTTTGATATGACATAAAGGGCATATCGCTGACAACCAATGCATTTTTTACACCTGTCGAAACAGCCCTTGTATGGTAAATCATGTCCTCCATTGTTACTTGTAGAGTGTCCTTGTGACCTAGTATCACCATTCCCAGCGAGTCTCCGACTAAAATACCGTTTATTCCGGCTTCATCCATAAGTTTGGCTGTAGAATAGTCATAGGCTGTAAGCATGGTTAATTTTCTTTTCTCCCGTTTTGCCTCTTTAAAAGTTAGAATTGTGTTTTTCATTTGTTTCCACCTATCATCCTTTCCATGGCTGCAAAAAGCTGCAATCCTGTTTTTACCCTTCTGCGTTTAATCGCTTCATGGCTGATGACCATACAGCTTATCGTATGTATGATTTTTCATGCAACAATTAAACTTGGGTTGATTTCTTAAAAGGGATGGGCAGATAACCAAAAATATAATTTATATTTAAGTTAAAGAAATTGATATGCTAATGAATCACTTCAATGACAGTGTATTTATTTCTGATAGACAACTTCACAATATAGTTCAATATCTCCTTGCGGGTTCCGAAAGGAACAGTGCAAAAATGAGTATCACTTACCTCTACTTTGCCATCAATGTCATTACCGATCATCGTGCCAGTAAAATAAGCTATTTGTAATACAAATTGTGTATTATATAATTCAAGAATACCGCCTCCCCAAGTTAAGGGGCTGATACTCCTCAGGTCTCATTCACAACGATATGAGCTGTCATATAAAAATAAATTTTTAATTCTGCTGATGTAGTTTCATTAATCATTACATATCAACTAAATACCATACAAAATAAAACTAAGTTGACCGTATAAATTTTGAGAATACTACCCATTTAAGTAAATATAACACTATCAGGTTAGAATTGTAAATACTAAATTGTAATAAATAAATAATTAATAAAATAAGGTTACCATGTAAAAAACCATAATAACCTTGTTTAATAGAATTCCTTTATGCTTCTATCGTCTATACCATGCTGTTATCTTCTCCAGATAACAGATGGATCTATACTTGAAATATCTTTTGAGCAGGTACGCGCCATCACTCCTGCAAGTTCTTTGGTAATGTCTTCGATTTTTCTCCTTACTCCTTCAGCTCCGGCTTCAGTAAGCGGTCCCATTAAGTTACGGCCTACTGAAACCGCTGTAGCACCCAGAGCCAGTGCCTTGAATACATCTATACCATTGGTAACTCCACAATCTACAAATATAGGTATGCTGCCCTTTACAACCTTTGCAATTTTGGGCAGAATCATTAATGGCGGCACGGCAAAGTCCATAATTCCGTGATGGTGTGACACTACAATACCTTTGACCCCTGCCTCCAGGCATTTATATGTGTCCTGTTCACTGAGCACACCCTTTATTATAAAGGGCAGCTTCGTTGCATTAATGAAACTCTTAATTTCCTTCAGAGTTTTACCGGTCATTGGCAACCCCATCACATTGTCGTATGAACCACTGTTATTAAACGCATGATCTATATCCATTCCAATGGCAAATGCACCACATTTTTCAGCATGCTCGATCTTTCTGAATATTACATTATTATCAGCATGAGGCTTGATTATTTTTATTGTTCTTGCTCCAGTTGCCGTTACAGCCTCAAGCTCAGTCTCCTCTCCCATCCCTGTCCACATTACGGCATCTGCATCAACGGCACCCTTTGCCATTTCTGCCATACCATTGGGGCGGCACCCTTCGAGATGTGATAATGCGGCTGTCATAACAGGCGTTGAGAAGGCCTCTCCATATAATTCAAGTTTAGTAGATGGTAACACAGAGTCCATATGCCGCATTTCAATCAAAAGAGAATCAAAATATTCGCGAGTGATTTGATTGGAATCCCCGGCGCTGTGTTTTTGCTGCGAGTTATTACTCATTTTCTCCCTCCTGTTATTTTCATTCTAGAAGTAGTTTACTCCTTTAATACATATATTTTCAATCGAAACTTTTTCAATAACAATTATAATTGCTTTTTATATGTAATATTTTATCTTTTCGATATATTATGTTTGTAACACATTAGTTTTTAGGAGGTTATTTTTGAATAAATACGACTATGGTTATATAATAAGAAACTTTGAAATTGAGGATGCCGAGAGGATAGGAAAGATTGATAGTGTTCTGGAACTGTCTTACCGTTATAATGGTGATTTCAAAGCCGAGAATATTTTTTGTGCAGTCAACGAACAAGGCGATATTTTGGGTGTAGGACATTTGCAGCCGCATGACACCTGGTTCCTGATTGAAAATAAAAATATGTCTTCAGACTTCATATATAAATTATGGCTGGACATTACAATAAATCCGGAGTTTACTGTTCCTGAAAGCGTAAAGGATGATTTAATGCACATTTTAGTAATTAGAGCCAAGGAGTTAAAGAGAAACTATCCCGAAAAAAGAATAAATGTCATAAAGTTTATCGATTCTCGCGATAATGAAGAAATTGACTATTTCCTATCAAAAGGTTTTGTGGTATATTGCAATAATTTAGTATTAAAAAGAGATTTGACTGGTGAAATTCCCGATGTTCCACAGATAGAGGGCATAAATGTAATCAACTGGAGAATGTCTTCAGAGGAAGAAAAAAGGAAGTATCTCGCTGCTGAAGCAAGTGCAAATTCCGGAGTTTGCTGGAGTTTTAATCTTTTGCAATGGTACTCCTTTGGTCCCGAATGGAATACTTTTACCGCTTTTCACGGTCAAGAGCCAGTTGGCAGTACAATGACCTGGATGATAACCGATGAAAGAAGCTCTACAGAGAATGTATTTGTTGTACCGGATTGGAGAAAAAAAGGTGTTGCAAAACTGGTCATTACGGAAACTCTCAAATTCCTAAAAAATAACGGTAAGAAAATAGCTACTCTCTGTGTATACGGAGATAATAAACCGGCAATAGCCTTATACAAATCTCTTGGTTATAAAATTTATTATATAAATGTTGAATTAGGCTATGACCTTTAAGGTCATAGCCGTAGTCCCGATAACTTATTGATTTTCACTTGATGGGTATATATATTTGAAAATTCAAGTCATGGCTACCCGAAGCTATATCATACGCTTCGATTGTATCAAGTTCAGCCACTTCATAGCCGGAGTAAGGCAGCCATGCGCCATATATATAGTCGTATGCTGTCTTCAGCCTGCTCAAGGGACCCTTATGGGTAAAAACGGCATATTTTGATCGAGGAATGTTTTTTGAAAACATTCCTCGCGGTATATTGTTTAAACTGCTTACCTCAATACCAGCAACGTAACAGAACTGACTTTCATCCGTTAATTCAGGCATATATTCACATAACCCTAACAATTTACAGGGATTTAAAGCATATTCTATCTCGGCTTTTCTTAAAGCAAACTCCGTCCACAGACTTTGGATTACACTGCTGCCGGGCTGTACGGTTTCTTTTATTCCTACAACGCTGAACTCTCTATTGAGAACTATTATTTGATCAATAAAAGGAGCTTGCTGTAAGTTTAACTGAGCTTTTTTGCACGTATTGACCTTTTCATATAAAACTACCTGCTTTGTCCGTTCCCTGTACCGGCCTGGTGTTATTCCAAAAATTTGAGCGAACGCCCGTGTAAATACCTCCTGAGAATTAAAGCAGTATTCAAAGGCAATGTCTATTATCCGGTTATCAGATATCAATATATCGATTGCCGCCTCACTCAGCCTTCTCTTTCTGATATAGTCCTTCACGGTTTCTCCTATAAGAGCCTGGAAGATACGGTAAAAATGAGTTGTTGAATAACCTGACTGACGAACTACAGTATTAATATCAATATCATCCTTTAAATGCTGCTCTATAAAATCCAGAGACTTTTGAATATTCTCGCAATAATTCATATAATCTCACCCCAAACTAATGACTGAATAATAAATATAACACATAGCTTAAGATAAAATTCTCAGTTGTAGAAAACTTTTACTTTTCTTTATTATTACACTATTTTTTTATAATTGGAAGCCAAAACTCTGTTGTTACACCTTTCCCTGTGTCAATGCAAGGAGGGTACAACTCCATTTCCGGTGCATTTGCGTGGATATACCCTGAGTTTGGCAACCACTCCCCAAATGCATACATCTCTGCGTCAATCAGGCACATGGGCAATTTCCCTGTATTCTCAAAAACTGCCCACTCACAGGCTGGTACTATGTATTTTTCCAGATCACAGTCCCTCGGATAATCCTCACATTCCGTTGCAATAAAGAAATAAAAGCTCCTATTATTCGGATCCTTTTCTACACAGGAAACACCAAATACCGGGCTGTTTAAAACCGTATTATTATTATTTCTGTAAATTTCTTTTATGTCATCTATCAACCCATCTTGATTTGATTTTTCCCAAAAATCCCCGAAGGCCTCATTATCATCTGTACCGGAAATCCAGATTTTGCGTCCTACTATTTTAAATTCCGGTTTATTCTCAATTCTTACCTTTATCATATAATTCTCTCCCCTCTTTTGATTAGAATATGATTATACCTGTATAAAAAAATATGTTTTGATGTTTTTTACCATTTAGCAGCAAACTTACGTTGTCCAGCTGCTTTGATAGTCCCTTCCATTCTTGACACTGCCTATTAAATATCCCATAATAGGATTTACGGGAAATTATTAGAACTGAGGTAACATAAATATGATACTGATACAACCGCTCTGCATTGTTTATGCTCCATGCATTGTCTGATAAAGGTGGTGCTTGCATGGGGCTGTAAAATTATACCACCTGTATCAAACTTTGCATTTCTTATTTATTATAAAATTTAATTTTAGGGAGCAAAGTTATGAGAAATACATTATTGTTAGGCTTTTCAGAGGTAAACATAACGCCTGAGTACAACGTTCAGACCGTTGGTTTTGGCAGAGAGGACAATTTGTCAAAGGGTGTACTGCACAAACTCCTTGCGCAAATTTCCATATGGCAGACAAGGGAAGAAATGTGCTGTATTGTGGCAATAGACCATATTGGCTTTATGTACTCCGACTCAAATATGTTACGGGATGAAATAGGAAGCAGGCTTGGCATTAAGCGTGAAAAGGTTATGCTCTGTTTCAGCCATACACACAGTGCACCTAATATAAGTCTTGAGCCGGAATATTTCCGCTTTATGCGTGAACAAGTCCTTGTTGGAGTCAGTGAAGCCGAGAAAACATTGGCACCTGTTAAGGCTGCTTGGGGAGTGACTGAGGCGGATATTGGAATTAATAGAAGAAATGCTTCAGGTGTAATAGATAAACGTATAAACATTCTTAAAATAACTGATGCACAAACTGAAAAGCTGCGTCTTTTACTTTTAAGGGTTACTGCCCATGCCAATGTTCTCCTTGAAGATAATTATATGATATCCTCAGATTTCGTAGGAGTTACCAGATATTTGCTTCAAGAGCGTTATGGCTGCAGGGTAATGTTTACACAAGGTGCTTCAGGAAATGTAAAACCGCGGTATGATGGCTCAGTGGAAGCCTTGGATAAGATGTCAACGGCTTTAATTGAAGCGGTTGGCCCATATATTGACGGCCTTCAGCCTGAGGATGTAAGAAGTATTACCATGTTCTCACGAAAAGAAACTTTTTATGCAGATGTTCCCTCCCTTGAGCGGGCAAAGGAAATATCTGAAGAAGCCATGCTCGTGAATCATATTGACGGTTCTGCCTGGCTCGAAGAGGTCGCAAGTTTACATAAACAGAGTATATACCAGCAAAGTACCGAAATAGAGCTACAGTATTTTAAGCTAAATAACGGATGTTTTTGCGGAGTTCCCTGTGAAATCATGTGTGAGCTGGCTGTAGACGTGGTTAAGGCTTGTAACAGCGAGCTAATATCCTTCGGAGGCTATACTAACGGCTGCGACGGTTATCTTCCCAGTGCCGAGGAATACGACAAAGGCGGATACGAAGTTTTGCATTCATACCTTATTTATTACATTTATCATGGTAGAGTTATGCCCTTGAACAGAGACACAGCCGACAGATTGGTCAGGCTGGCAGTTGAGGGTTTGAAGAAACTGTAGTTCAGATTAACTGAATGAAGGCCGGAGGTCCGGCCTTCATTCCAGGTTAAAGCAAAATGGTTAATAATTCTTCTGGGAAAATACCATTAGTTGTAATTCTTTATAAGATGCTTCCTTGCCGTAATAATCCGAAAATGAACGCACTATCTTCATGTCTCTCTGCTGAAGAATTGCCTCCAGTTCCCTTAAGGAATACAGGCGTGTTGATGAAAAGGGTTCTATGGAGTCAGGTCTATTCACTACTTCTCCAAAGGTTATGGTCCAATCTCCAAACAGCATTCTCCGATTTTGTTTGTCCCAATCAAATGATGGAAGTGATAGTGTGGTGGTACCAATATCCCAATAACGCTTAGGAAAGAAATGCTCTGCATGTTCTGCATTACAAATATCCATAAAATGTTTGCCTCCGGGTTTAAGCGCATTGGTAACTACATCGAATATTTTTAAGTTCTCTTCTTCATTTTCCAAATATCCTATGGCGCCGTCAGCCAAATTGAGTACCACATCAAATTCACTTTTAAATGCCAAAACTCTGATATCCGACAAGATAAAATCAACAGACAAGGAAGCTGATTTTGCCTCCTTGATTGCATCATCTATAAAATCCTTTGTAATATCCACTCCGACAACTGAAAATCCTCTTCGGGCAAAGGCCAGCGAATGTCTGCCAAAACCACATGCCAGATCAAGAATTCTCTCTTTTCCGGTAAGCTCAAGTACCTTTATTATAAAGTCCACCTGATTTTCAGTATCTTCTACCCAGGATTGATCCTTAATATCCAGTGACCAATACTTATACCATTCAGGATTAATATTTCCCATACTGAATTCCTCCAATTATATGTATTCTACTCAATTTAAATTATCTTTTGGTATATGAAAAACCAATACTATAAAACGTTTTATAGTATATTAATAATACTAATTTAACCTTTAGCTTTTGTATAATATGGAGAATACCAGTAACTGAGTTTGTAATACCAGATGTAAGTATCGTTATCCGGTATTACGGGAATCCTTAAAAAATTGGCTTTTTTCTTGTATATCGGGAGTTTTCAGTCTATAATAGAGTTAATAGGATAAGTAAAATCTCTCCTAAATAACCAACTTTATAGTTTCTCATGTATTATCGTTTATGTCAAACCTCTCAATTCTCCTCCGAACCGATTATGCTTGAATATCACACCTTTACACCATTAAGTAGCTGGGATTTCAGCTTTTCATGTGCTATACCCTTTAATTCTTTTAGCTGCCACCAAAAATAATTTGTCTTCCAAGACTGAAAAAGCTTATTTGGATTGGATATGGGATTATAATGAAGGCGGAAAGACATTAGCTAAGGATTCTGTCAGTTATCTTTGGAGTTTAAGAGTTAAGGACGGCTTACGGGATTTTGGAAAATATTCAAAGTCTGCCGGCTATGCGAAAACATCCTGCGGGTGGCAGCTATCCGAAGATTGGAGAAATCCAATTAATAGACAATTAGATTGTAATCTTCGGATTTTATTGCTGCTAAAGAAACATCGAGCAGGGATAGTCTACGTCGATAAAATTTCCATCATTTACTAGCAGTGATAAAGATTTTGGAACATGCATCGGGAATACTTTCTGACATTCTGGCAATATCCAGAATAGCATTCCTTCGCTCCTCGTTCTCCCATGCTTCATCAAAATCCGGAGCCATCCATCCGGCTCCTATCACTCCGTGTAAAGCAACAAAATTTAGATTTGCTGCAATTACTTCCTGTTTAAGCTCTGCAGATAAATGGAAATACGCATTATCAAGCACACCTTCAGAATACTTGTACCGGTATCCACTATGTACTTCGCTTTTTAGTTTCTTAAGAAATTCTTTATTATAAATTAGACCGGCACTTATTCCATAAAACATGGTAGCATATCTGCCAATTGAATATGCCGCCATTATTCCTTTAGGCTTCAATACTCTCCTGGCTTCAATTAGAGCCCTTATTCGATCACTTCTATCCGGTAAATGATATAATGGACCGCTAAGGAAAACTGCATCAAAATTGTTATCCGCATAGGGTAAGTCCAGTGCATCACCGACAATAAAATTATCAATCTCTTTAAAGTCTTCAGTAGTCGCACGTTCTTTAGCTTGCTCAATGTGTCGCGGTACAAGATCCAGAAGATGTACGTCATACCCCAATTTTGCAAGGAAGAAAACATAATCGCCGGCTGCTCCGCCAATATCACATATCTTGGCAGGTGCCTTTGGTAAGTACCGCACAAGTAATTCTGTCATATGCGCAAATTCCAGTTTCCCATAGGTTGTTTTTAGTCTGTCTTTTTCATTAGTGTTACAATAAAAATCAATAACTGCTTTTGCTCTTTCGGTTGAGCTCATAAAGAGGCCGCCTTTCATTGTTTATTTTTGACTTGCATTGTTGATCCTCAATACCTTGTTGGGGCTGCTCTGATTGGTTTGACATGAAAGACCACCTCCTTTAATAAATAATATATATAAACTATATTTTCTCACGTACATCACAAATAGTCAATTTTTCTATATTGTGGTAAGAAATTGCCTGAAAATATTAGGCTAGGATTACTTGATTAATCAATCTTCAAAATTATGTTTTTTAGCTTCTCACATGCTTTAGCTTCATAGTTCTGTGCTTCTCGAATCAGCGAGGCAATCTTCTCTCTATTCTCCTTTTCAGTAAGTTTGTTCAGCACCTCTTCGCCTCCAAAGCCTCCAAGTACATTTTCCATTTTTGTCACACAATCAGCTGCTGCCTTAAGGAAGCCTGCACAGCTTTTGCATTCTTCTGATACCTTAGGATTTGTTTCTCCTAACCAGTTTATATAACCTGCTGCATATGAACGTCCTTCGCCAACCATTGTTGCCGCATCACCAAAGCACATTATATGCTCCATGATTAAAGAAAGCTGCGTTTTATCAGAAAAATTTGATTCGTCGGACATAGCATCAGCCCAAGCAGAATATGCTTTTTGTCCTCCCAAGAATGTATCACCCTCCCCTATCCGGACTGTTTCAGTCGTCATCAGGTAATAGGCATTTTCAAGTACTTCTTTCACCGAAGTCAATGAAGATATTTCTTCTCCAATTGACATAACTGCTTCTGTATTTTCCCACCAATTATCGCAGATAAAATATCCTGACTCATCAAAAGAGACATCCTTTGCAAACTCCATGTTATCCTGGAACAAACTCCACCCTAATACCGTATTGCAGTTATCTCTATAACCTGTTATAATGCTGGCTTCAGGTGGCCCTACAACTCCAAGAGCAATTACCGGACGTCCCTCATCAATTTCCGATTTTATAAGATTAATAAAATCTTCCTTCTCAAATTTGCAGGTCTTTTTATAAAGGATTTTAAACTTTCTGCCAACTGCCTTAAACGCCAATTCAAACGGCATCAGCTGCTTTTCATATATATTTCTGATATCAACAGCGCCCAAATCCCAGCCTTTCACATTCCATCTTAACCTGAAAGAAGCACCCGACGCAGCCATAAGATACGAGTAATGGACATTTTGACCCATATAATCCAAAACGGCTTGCAAGCACATAGGAAATGGAGTTAATTGCCAACAATCGTCAAATTTACGCCCATAATGCACTTTAGGCACTCCGTAAAGAATACAGCTATCCTGAGTTTTTAAAGCTTTACTCATAAAATCAACCTCCATAATATTTTGAAGGACGGAATTTGGATTAACTGGATTTAAAATAGCCGGAGCATAAACACCAGAGCAAATAAGTTTTCTTCCGCACAGCAATCCGGATTTTTTGAATTCTGACGGTCTGATGCCGGTTACACGTTTAAAAGCCCGAGTAAAAGTATCATAGCTGTCAAATTCGTATTCGAAAGCTATCGTTGTCAGGCTTTTAGGCGTCGATAGAATTTCAAGTGCACAGTTAACTATTTTTCGAGTAATAATGTACTTCGACAAAGACATCTTGGTTCTGTTCTTAAATATTCCTCTTATATGGCGATAAGAAAAGTTCAAGGTTTTTTCAAGCTCAGAAAACTCAAGCTTCTGCTTTATCCTTTGCTCTATAAAAGCTATAATTGAACATATCTCAACAAAGTAATCCATATTCTGCCCTCCTTTCATAATTCTTCTTCCGGAAGTAATTTTATTGTACTGTAATCCATGTATTTTTTACTCGACGTTTTTGACAATAACTATCTTCATGTAAATTGCCTTTATTCTGCAAATAGTAAGCTAAAAACTCCTCATACTTTCTTATAAAACATTGTAATACTGAAGTAAATAAGCAAAAGCCCAACGGCTATATTCAGGACTTGGATAGTATTTGAGGATAAAAATGTCTTAGTAAGACTACCTAAAAAAGCTATTATTGTTAAGAACAATAATGTTGATAAAACAGCGCCAAGGCCGAAAAAGCAAATATCTTTCCTTTTCATATCATCTTCAGAAATCCTTGTTGAGAATACTCCTGCCCAAAATAATATTGTAAGAGGATTTGAGGCAGTCATTATTAGTGCCCTATAAAATGCACTATTAGAATCTGATAGGTTTATCAGGCACACCGCTGGTATAAGTTCAACATTAAAAGCCCCTAAGACAGTACTTACTCCGAAACTAAATAGAATTGAAGCCCCCAATATTTTCAGAATAATTCTGGTATTTTTTCTTTGAATAGTAGAAGCTATACCAAGAATAGCTGCAAGGATGTATAGTCCATCAATAAATGCAACACCTATAACCCCTGCAATTGCAGACCCGAAACCTTTTAATGATGCCATTTGGAATATAAAAATGCATATAGGACCAACAGCAAGTTGCAGCAGCATTCCGTATCTTAAGCCTTTATAAATCTTAAGCACCATTTTAAATATTAATATCCTCCTTTAATGCTGAAAGGGAGATGATAGTATTTGAATTAAGTACACCTTTTATCTTCTTTAATGTATCAGATAGAAAGTATTCTAATGCCTTTGTATCCTCTACAAGTACCTTTAATAAGTAATCATATTCTCCGGCTATATGATGACATTCCAATACACTGCTATATTGGATTATGGCTTTTCTAAAACTTTGAATATTTTCAGTTCTATCGATGTTTATACAAATAAAGGCTAAAAGCTTATAATTCAGTTTCTCTCTATTTATTTTTACTGTGAATTTCTCAATAAGCCCTGTTTCCTGCATTTTTCTTATTCTTTCAGCTACAGCCGGGACTGACAGATTTACCTTTTTACTGATTTCTGAAGTAGATACCCGGCTGTTTTCTTTTAAGACGTTTATAATGTTTAAATCGACTGAATCCATATAAATCACCCACTTTTACAATTTAGGACAATTTTACATTAAGTCTTTAAATATGTAAATGAAATTAAAAAAACCAGAAATATTTAAAGTTTTTATTCAATTAAACTTAATTTATTTAAGCTAACAACCTATTAATAACCATGAATCCTTTAAATTCTATGCACGAACACAAAAAGGGCTGTGCATTTATTACCAAAATGCTGCAACCCTTCATTTTATTGTGTTTATGTTAGCTCAGCAATAACATGCTAATCAGTTTACCTTACAGATATTTCTTTTAGTCGTATTGGTTATTTAGCTGCAGCTGTTATATATCCGCCCATGCTCGCTTATATCTTAAAAATCGCTATGGATGACTGCAATTCATTGGCAAGTTCTGCCAAGGCCTGTGCAGAGGCTGTTATCTCCTCCATTGTTGCAACCTGTTCCTCATTGGCTGCAGAATTCTCCTGGCTTAATACTGCCCCTTCTTCCGCAGATTTTTTAATAGTTTCAGTATTTGATACAATTGCCTCGCTCTGTGATGAAACAACTTCTATAGCAGCCATTACATCCTTTACTTTTCTATTTACATCTGTTACATCACCTTTGATAGTATGAAAAGTTTCAGCAACATGCTGGGTTTTTGCAAAGCCGTCTTTAACCTTTTCATTTCCTTTATTAATTGAAATGACAGCATTTTCCGTTTCACTCTGTATTTCCTTAACAAATTGGGTTATTTGCGCAGCTGATGTTTTAGACTGCTCAGCAAGCTTGCGGATTTCATCTGCTACAACAGCAAACCCTAACCCTTGCTCACCAGCACGGGCTGCCTCGATAGCTGCATTTAAAGCAAGGAGATTTGTCTGTTCTGTTATACTTGTGATAAACGCAACTATGTTCCCAATTTCTTTTGAGTGTTCACCCAATTTTCTAATTACCTTTTCAGAATCACTAACAGTTGATTTTATATCATTCATTTGATCCACAACATCGTTTACTGTGATAATTCCATGTTCGGAAGCTGAAAAAGCTTTATCTGACAAAGCATACATCTCTTTACTACTTTCAGCAATCTGGAATATGTTTGATGACATTTCCTTTATTGTACTGCTTGTATGCTGGATACTCCCCAGCTGTTCCTCTGCTCCTGAGGCGCTTTTTTCAGTTGCTTCGGCAATATGTTCATTTGCTTTTGTACATTGTTCAGCACTGGCAGTAAGTTCTTCCGAAGATGCAGCAACTTGTGTTGATACGTCATTTACTTTCACTATTATGTGTCTCATAGATGTAACCATTTTATTCAAGGATGCCACCAATACTCCAATTTCATCCTTACTCTTAATATTTAAAGTATCAGCAGTCAAATCTCCGGCAGCTATTCTGCCCAGCGTCACTGTAACTTTCTTTACAGGTGTTGATATGCTCCTGTTTAAAAGATACGTTATTATTATAGTAAAAAGGACTGCCAGTAAGCTTATTAATCCAATTAGTAAGTGGGTCCTGGTTTGCACGGCAATAAGGTTATTCCAAGTATCATTATTAAGCTTGTCAATATCATTCTTTATTTTTTCATGAGTTTCACGATAGTCGTCAAATAAACGTTTGCCATCTCCGGCTTTTAAACGTGCCTCTCCCAGTTGCCCCTTCTTGACAAGCGAAATCTGCGAATCAAAATAATTTTCTATTGCGTCAATCTTTGGTTTAGCTTCTTCTATAAGCTGCGCCATTATGGGATGCCCATTCAATCTTGACTCTACCTCTTCAATACTCGTTCTTACATCGTTTTTACCAGAGTGGTACGGGTCAAGGAATCTTTGATCTCCGGAAATAAGATAACCTCTGACCCCAGTCTCCTCATTAACTAAGGCCGTCAATATTTCATCAGCTGCATAACCAATTGGAATAGCATCTGTTATAAGGTTTTCTGCTTCTTTTTTCAATAGTTGAGTCGAATAAATACTTGTTCCAACAATTCCAGCCATTAATACTAACACTAATATATAACTTGTGATGAGTTTTTTTGCAACTGACATTAGAGACCCTCCATAATAGTAATTTTAAAGTATCATTAAGCAAACAAAGCCTCAGTGCAATTATATTTAATACTTCAATTGTTTTCACTGAAGAATTGCTCATATCAAGATGTAATACTCTGGTTTACCAATTTCGTCTATTTAGAGAACCTCCTTTCCGACCACGATTTTATGTTTCGTTGTTAATTAAATAATTAAACAGAAGAATACAAACGAACAAAACATAGTCGTATTTTGTAGATTTTTGTCAGATTAATGATATTATCTATTATTATAACCATAACAATCCAATTAGTAAACATAAAATGGCACTTTACTGGGTCCTCCTTTACATATGTTAAGGTTTATTATGTTATTCATCGGTGAACTTTTGAAGGCTTTTTGGGACTCATTATACAAATGTAAAAGGCCCCATACCCATAGGTACAGGACCTTTATAAATTACCGCTGCTTACTTCGCAATTGGCCTAAGCAGTTTTTCATCTCGTACATATTGAACAACATCATACATCATATAGTACATGTCTTCCGGATTTATGGATAATAGTTTTTCTTCGTCTAGAACTATCTCATCGTTGTGAATCGTCACTATACTATAAAATGGTTCATAATTCAGAGCCATTATGTTTGACCTTGTTTCCCACTCTTCAATTGTAACAAACTTCCTGTCAACTAAGAGTTTTAACAACGAGTAAGAGTTTCTTTGACAAAAAAACAACTTAAAGTCGGGATATTCCTTGCTGATCAAATACTCATCTATCTCCTTCCATGCACTCTCAATAGCAGTCTGTCTGCTAATTAAGGTCTGTATTGATAAGTCGCCTGTACTCAGTGCTTTAGAGAGAATTTCTTCCCAGTTTTCAGGTTTCCAATCAAGACTCCTGCTCATATGAACAATCCATTTTTCATGTGGGATATATTCCCTATTTGCGATAAACAGAGCTTCCAGTAACGGAATTAATGCTTTGTTAAGCATATAATGCCCTTGTAAAACGTCGCCTCTATGAATCCAAATGTCTCCGGCCAGTCTATAATACCACCAAGAACTAAACAACAAGCCTTCTGCTCCGGTAACCTTTGGGGTATGAGACAGCTTATCTTTCATTAGCCTTTCTATTTTCCCTTTAGGGTCGAATAGTATTTTTGAATAGGATAAATCCCACAATGATACACTATCCCATTCACGTTTTTCTTCGTATTCAAAGTCAGCAATTTTAATGTCGTATAGGTATCCTGATAGTTTAACAATGCCCAGCGGAAAAGGTGTCTTTGCTTTTTGCCAATTCTCAAAGCACCGCTTCTCCAAGTAAATAACAATATCAATTTCGGACAGGTGATCTGCATATCCTCGTGCTAATCCCCCATTAAGTGTTATACCTGCAACCCCATCAATTAATTTAAGCCGATCAATTTCCAGATTTAAGACACCAAGAAGATCATCAATTATGTTATTACTATTTAAGTTCACATATGGTCTGCTCACAACTACATCCCTCCTTAATCAAATTTATTGTAAAATACAACTTCACTAAAGCTCTTTTTAGCTGTAACTTTTTGATCATTAGCCGGGTAACCAAAAGCGATAATTTCTGAAGCCATATACGGTTCAGGCAGATTTAAAAATTGTGTAAGTTTGTCTACATCAAAATAAGATATCCAGGTAGACCCCAAACCATGTTCTAAAGCAGCTAAAACCATATGCGTTCCAGGAATCTTTGTTTGATGTTCCTCTTGATTCAATTTTGTATAAATCTCGTCCTCCATGTTCTCAATGCTTTCTGCAAGGCCCGGATAACGTACTTTTTGAATATCTCTGCCACCCCTTGATTTATCTACGGTGTAAGTACAGAGAACCACGAGAAAATTCGCTGATTTTATCCAGCTCTGGTTGTAGGCTATTTTAGATATTTCGTTGATTAGCTCTTTATTTGTAATCAATCCGAATTTCCACGGTTGCTCGTTTCCGCCAGATGGTGACAATCTCCCTGCTTCGAGAATGTAATTAATAACCTCAGAGGGTGCATCTTTCCCTGTAAATTTTCTCGTACTTGTTCTTTTTTTTAGCAAATCCAATATCATAACTCTCATCCTTTCGATATTTATTTTCAAATGGTAATGTAATGGTAAGATTAATGCAAAATAAAAAAGCCGCAGATTTACTCTACGACTTTACCTTCTAAAGAAAAACAGTAAAATACGTATGGAGAGTAAACATAAAATCAAAACCAATAAATTGGCA
>JAEYWA010000105.1 GCA_023431385.1 Bacillota bacterium
CGTAAGATATCAAGGACCATTCGTCAGGGATACCTATCAAGAAACCCGATGAAACCGGATTATGCTGCCGACCTGCAAGGTATTTATCAGTCTGTAAAATATAAGGATGCAGGTTTTGATAGAGCTCCATTGTCTTATTCAAAGGCTTCAGGTTTTACAATAATCGGATTTTCGGGAGTTGGAAAGACAACATCTATTGATAAGATATTATCACTATATCCTCAGGTAATTGTTCATGATCAATACAAAGGTACAATACTAAACCATAATCAGCTTGTTTGGATGAAGCTAGATTGTCCTTTTGATGGAAGTATTAAGGGGCTTTGCTCAAATTTCTTTATGGAATTTGACAGATTACTTGGAGATAATACTTATTCAAAATTTGCTTCGGGTAGGAATACGACAACCGATGTTATGATTCCAAGAATGGCGCTTTTGGCAAGAAGACAAAATCTGGGTATCCTTGTAATAGATGAGATTCAGCACCTCAGTGCGGCTAAGAGCGGCGGTTCTGAAAAAATGCTTAACTTTTTTGTAACCCTTTTAAATAAGATCGGTATTCCTATAGTATTAATTGGCACAACAAAAGCATTAGGTGTATTACAGGGCGAATTCCGGCAGGCTAGACGTGGAAGCGGCCAGCAGGGAGATGTTATTTGGGAAAGAATTGATAAAAACATAAAATGGGATTTATTAATCCACGGTATGTGGAACTTCCAGTGGACTAAACAGGTTGCTGCACTGACAGATGAGATAAATGGTGTTTTGTATGAAGAAAGCCAGGGTATAGTTGATATTGCCGTTAAGCTATATGCAATGTCACAAATTCATGCTATAGCTACCCGAAAAGAGATTATAACAGCTGAGATTATAAGAAAAGTGGCAAAGCAGAATTTGAAACTGGTTCGGCCGATGCTTTTAGCCTTGAAATCCGGGAATATTAAGGAAATTAACAAGTATGGTGATATTTCACCTATTGATATTGATGCTTTTTGTGAGGAACAATTAAGATCAATAACACTGAATGACAAAATAGAAAATATGCAGCAGAGTCGCAAGAACGCTACGCCGGTTAATACGGAATTATTTGAGGAAGCAGTAATACAACTTGTAGCTTATGGTATTAAGATTGATGAGGCAAAATCCACTGTAAAACAAATTATTGAGGCTGGTGAAGAGTTCTCTGATGTTACCCAAATAGTTAAAGAAGCTTTGAAAGTGATACTGAGAAAGGAATTGAATACCGAGAATGAAAGTAAAAAGGTTGTAAAGCTTAATAAGATTCAAAGAGATAAAAATGACTTGAGAGAAATTGTAGATAAAGGCAGAAAGCTTAAGAAATCTGCTTATGATGCTTTGAAAGAAGCTGGGGTTGTAAAGTGTCCTGTGGAGGAATTTATAGCGTTAGGATGATTTAACTGTTAAGCTTCTTTCCTCCTTCCTATCCTGATGAATTACTTTATAGCATCATTGCACGCTACCATGTGCGAAGTGGCAGCACAAGTCCCAAGATGACAATTGAAGATTTGTTTAATTCAAGAACTGCAACGGCAGTTACTGATATGCCTTGTAATATAAATGCTCTGTACTATAATCTTCCCGAAGTCAGTAAAATCCAGCCGGAGAAAATGATTATGTCTTATACCTTGTTTCCCTACTATGCGGCTTTTTTACCACAAAAACGGGTAGACTTAGTTATAAGTTCAATGATGAATGATTATGGCGGAGACATACATGTAAGAACTGGTATTATGGCAAGTAGCGTATCGGTTACTGAATTCCTCCGTTATTGTCCGGAATGTATAGTACATGACAAATTAATTTACGGTGAGTATTATTGGCATAGAATTCATCAAATCCCAGGAGTGCTTGTATGCCCTGTTCATAATATACAGCTACAGGATAGTAGTATAGCTGTTCATGGGATGAATAAGCATGAATTCTTTGCAGCGAATGAGTATAACTGCAGAGTAAAGCCGGCTGTAATAAGTATAAACAACGTACAGGACAAGCTTATAGCTATTGCTAAGGATATTGTTTGGTTAATGGATAATTATCAGGCAGTAAGGCAATCAAAAGGGGTAGAAAATGGGTTCAGAGATAAATATATTTCCATCTTAAAGGAAAAAGGTTTTGCCACTGCTAATGGAAGAGTGTATCAGGAAGAACTAATTCAAGCTTTTAGATGCTTTTACGGGGATGACCTTTTACCGAAAGTACAGTGTGATGTAGAAGTAATGAACGATAATTGGTTATCTGGTATTGTAAGAAAACACAGGAAAGCGTTCCACCCTTTACGACATTTATTGCTTATAAGATTCCTTACTGGAAATATGTACGATTTCTTTGAACAGAAACATACTTATGCTCCATTTGGATATGGCCCCTGGCCATGCATGAATGCTGCAGCAAGTCACTATAGGAGAGCTGTTGTTAGAAATTTAAAAGTTGAATACAGTTCCGATTTAAAGAAACCGGTCGGAACTTTTACCTGCTCTTGTGGGTTTATATATTCAAGATCAGGCCCGAATAAATACGAACAGGATATTTATAAAGTTGGCAGAATAAAGCAATTCGGACCATTATGGGAAAACAAACTCAGAGAGTTGGTTGAAACTGATAAAGTGGGTCTGAGACATGTTGCAAGAATACTCAATGCGGATACAAATACTATCAAAAGGTATGTAAAACTGCTGAACTTAAAAGCTGCATGGAAAACAGATACAAGAAATGCAAAACCCAATGTCTCTCAAGATAGTTTTATAGAAAATGAAAATACCAGTACTAGGGATTGTTATAGAGTTAAATGGTCGGAATTAAAATCTAATCATCCTGAAGCTACAAAGACACAGTTAAGGAACTTGAATGAAGCTACCTATATTTGGCTATATAGAAATGACAGAGACTGGCTTAATAATAACTCTCCTGCGAAAGAAAATGGTATACATGAAAACACTCGTGTTATCTGGAGTGAAAGGGATGAAGAAATTTTCAAAAAGGTAAAACAACTTGTTATTGAGACCCTCAATACAGAAATGAGGCCTAAAAGAATTACTATAGGCTATATCGGAAAAAAGCTTGGCCAGTTATCCCTACTGGAGAAACATATGAACAAGATGCCAAAGACACATAAGTACCTTAAAAATGCTGTAGAAACTACCGAACAGTTTAAAATCCGCAGAATTAGATGGTGTGCAAATGAACTACGCAATAAAGGTGAAGAAATAAAAGAATGGAAATTAATCAGGATGGCTGGTATCAGGCCTGAGTATTCTGCTGAGATAAAAGATATACTTTACAGTGAAATCAATTATTATATTTTGAGTAAGAAAAGATTAGATGTACTAAATCATAAATAGAGATGGGGAAAATGTATTTATGGGTATTTTGAGATTACGGCCTTGGCCATTCAAAAAGGGTGAAGAAGTAGAGTTATATTGGCTGGGATCGGTATTTCAAAGCATGACACATCAATGGTATATAAGGTGTGTTTTCAAAGCCGCAAGTGGCGAATTTAAAGAAATAGAGCTTCCTTGGGGTACCCTGCCTGGGTTGATTATAGGAAGAAGATATATTAATGGAGTTTGCAGTTTAGATTTACCTATACAAGAATCAGTGCAAGTCAATATCTCGGCGGATACTGAGTTTGATATATGCACCTGTAGCGAAGTACCGAAAGCCTTATACAATTTAAAAAGTCTGAAGGAAAATAAACATGAGCTCCTATGCAAGTTTCAAGTTGGAACATTTTCATACTATATTCCATGCGTTGAAGTTATTAGAAGCATTTTGGCGCCATTCCAAGTACTAGCAAACCAAATACTAAAGCCAAGCGGACTAGGTGATTTTTTTGAAGGCAGCCGATTAAAAGGTAGCGTTTATGAGGTTGATTTATCAAGAGATTTTCCAAGAAAATTGTTAAAAAGTCATATTGTTGGCTATTTCGTTTGGCTTAAAGAAAATGAAAAAGCTTATAGCGAATGGAGTGCAGTATATCAGAATCTTTTACTCTCGGCATATGACATAGTACCTGTTCTACCCACTTTGGCTCTTTCTTCAGGAGTCCCAATTAGAGCTAAACCACCAATCAATGTTGATTGCAAATGGAAGTTCTATGGCAAGAAATATAAAGATAGCTATTTTATTCAGGAGCTTATTTATCATGATGGTGTAGATTCGAAATATCTTCATATAAAATATAATCATCATACACAAGAAAATATAAATAAAGTAAACAAACAAAGAAATTCAAGAACAGTGCTCACTGGTAAAGCTAAAAACAATAAAGAAACTGTAATAGATAAAAACAGACTGCCGCCATCACGAAGGAAAACAATTAAAACTGTTGAACAGCCTACGGTAAACTTTAGGTTCCACCAGTTTATTATTTGTGAAAAAAAACTAAAGGGTACACGTAATATTAATAACGGTGATTATAATAACTCTTCAGCTGCAGCCAACAATACTTCATGCAAAAGAATAAACTTAGGAACTACTCAGGATTGGACCCTAGAAGGAAAACTTAATTCCATAGAGTTTAATACTCTTGAATTGGTAAAAAATAATCCAGAACGAGGTTTAGAACGTTTTTTTAAGGTTCTTTTACATATAAAAAA
>JAEYWA010000151.1 GCA_023431385.1 Bacillota bacterium
CCAGGGGCACCCTTTCCATACTATAGCCGTGTATTAATCAATCTCAATGTTTGTTTCACTTAGGTATAGACATACCTTATCCAATAAATTAAGTAATGTCTCACTTTGCTCAGTTCCTAATTTCTCAATAAGACCGGAAAATAAACAGGTAAAGTATTCAATAGCTTTTTTAACTAACTTTTCACCCTTGTCTGTTAATTTTATGTCAGCGACCCTCTTATCTTTAGAGTCAACACATCGATCAATATACCCCTTGGAACATAAGCTTTTGATTAATTCCGTAACGGTAGGGGAAGTTACGAACATTCTTCTGCTTATCTCAGAAATGGTAATGACATGCTGGCTTTCACGGGAAAGGTATTCAATACAGAGTAGAACACGTACTTCACTTTGTTTTAAGCCTAATAAAGGCTGCTTATGCCGTTCGACTCTTGACAAGCATTCAAATGTCTCTATAAATCTTCTAACATCTACGTTTGATTGTTTATGCAAGAAATTCACTCCATTTCTGAATACTTCCATTGAAATAATGGCTGTATCTGCATGCTTTATAGTTATAACCAAAACCATTATACCTCATTGGAATACGTTGAACAACGTATATTTTAATACATTTCCTTGGCGTATATTTAAATATCACTAATACGAACTTCTTAGTATAAATTACGCTACAGATTCTTCATCTTCACACATTTCCACTATATCTTTTGCAACAGATTTGTTTTTTAGGAATAATGAAAGAACAACTCCCACAAACAAAAGCAAAGCACCTATATAAAATACACTTGTTAATGCATTTCCCATAACTCCTCGAACCATTCCCATCATATTTGAGAATAAGTCCTGAAGATTATCAGGAATTGTCGATTGTATGGCAGCAAGTTTGTTGTTATCCAGCAGCATTTGAGGGTTTACCATAGCCTTAAATTTTTCTGCTGTTGCTGCATCCAATAGAGTAAGGTCTGCTCCGGAACCGGATGTCATTACTGCGTCCATATTTTTTGCCATTGATGAATTCATAATAGCCCCAAATATAGCAATGAAGATAGTTCCTCCCAGGTTACGGAAGAGCGTGGTTGATGCTGTAACTACACCAAGTTGTGAATCTGGAGCGGAATTTTGAGCTGTTGTTGTAAATACTGTCATACCAAATCCAAGTCCCACACCAAAAATGATTAAGCTTATAGCTGCCAATACTATATTATTCATATTGGCCATTATAATCATGCTTCCGCTCATGATACCTAACCCAAGAACGGCAAATAGCCTGTAATTGTCGCTTTTAGACATCCATCGTCCTACTAGCGTACTAAATATAATCATCATAAGGGACATTGGGATATTTAATAAACCAGAAGTTGTTGCCGATAATCCCTTTACACCTTGAATATAGAAAGGAATATACGACATGGCTCCCATCATACCACCACTCATAACAAAACTAGCCGCAAAGGAAATGGTAACACCCTTATTTCTAAACATTGAAATAGGCATAACAGGATTTTGAGCCTTACGTTCAACCAGAACAAGGAGGATTATTCCCACTAAAGTAGCCGCAAAAAGCCCTATAATTTGAGGTGAGGCCCAAGAGTACTTTGTTCCTGCCCAGGAGAAGCCTAAAAGTAAGGTTGTAATAGAAAGTGCCAGGAAAAGTGATCCCAGATAATCGATTGATTCAGAAGAATTTCCTTCTGTTTTTGGAAACAGGCGCCACATCATAACGAAAGCAACCATACCCAAAGGCAAGAAAAGCCAGAACAACCATTTCCATGCCACGTAATCAACCATAATACCTCCAAGGACCGGTCCAAGGATACTTGAAATACCAAAAATGGACATCATGACGCCTGTCCATTTTGCTCTTTCCTGCGGAGGATATAAATCACCAACAGCTGTAAGCGAAATGGACATCAAAATGCCCCCACCAATTCCTTGAATTCCACGGAAGGCTATCATATAAAAAATATTTGGTGACAAACCGGTTAAAAAGGAACCTACTAGAAAAACTGCAATCCCAATTAGTAAAAAGATTTTTCTTCCATAGATATCGGACAATTTCCCAAATATTATGGTAGAGATTGTTGAGGTGAGCATGTACCCAGTAATTACCCATGAATAGTAATCTATTCCCCCCAATTGAGCAATAATTTTGGGTAATGCCGCACTGATGATTGTTTGATTAATTGCTGCGAAAAACATTGTAGCCATTAGCGCTATCATAACTGTAGTTTTTCTCTTTTGCGTTAATTGATGCATAAATTTTACCTTTCACTAAAAAAATATTTTTTAGTTAACAACCGAAAAATTAATTAGGTTGTAAACCTAATTAATTTAATATAAACTGTTTATAGAGATTAGTCAATATATTTTTTCTAAATTTCAGGCCCTCATGCTCAAGTCTGATATAAGGAAACAAAAACAAAACAAGCCCTGCAATTGCTGCAAGGCTTGTTTTGTTTTGCATGATTATTATTTTTAATTAAATATTTAAGGTATTACATCCATGTCGTCATCAGGGAGTTCCCCGGGAATTGACTCATTTGCAGAACCATCACCTGAATGATCGTGATTATCAGTGTTTGACGGTGCTGTGGGCTGTTCGGTTGAAGCATTGTGAATAGTGCAATACTCTTCCTGAGGAAGTTCGTACATCCAATCCTTGATCTGTGTTGCCAGCGATGTATTTGACGGAACCTTTGGCAAATAAGGTACAGGTCTCTTGATAAATACTTTTTCCTGTACGAGGTTTGGAGGGCAATAGGGGCCGGCTAACAATGGCCTACCGTACAAATCCTTACTCGATGTATCAACTTTGGCCAGAACGTGTACATCACAAGTCTCTTTTGGTTCAGTTCCCTTAGCAAAGTACTCGGTAGTTATCTGACTGCCTCTTGGATCATTAGCACAATACGGGCCCGGAAGCTTTCCTGAAGTTGCACAAATGGATTTCTTAACAATTCCTTCGGGCATACTACTAAATTCTTTTACCTCAAGATTTGAATGTATTCTGTTCATAACCTTGTTCCATAAGAACAGGGACTGATTCCGTTCTGTAGTTTTTAAGGATTTAGGAGTATTATAACCGTACCAGGTAGCTCCTACATAATACGGAGAATACCCTACAAACCACTTATCTTTATTGTCATCAGTAGTACCTGTTTTACCGGCAGTAGGAATTGTTTTCCCTGCCTTGTTTTTCACCTGTCCGTATTTCAAGTTTTTAACGCCGGGTACATATCCAGCAGCTGTACCACTTGTTACAACATCGCGAAGCATACTGGTCATAAGAAAAGCTGTGGTTTCCTTATATGCTACATTGCTTTCCTGATTCTGCTGTTTATCAAGGAGAACATTCCCTTTATCGTCAGTAACCTTCGTATAAGCTATAGGCTCGAGATACATTCCCTTATTTACAAAAGGAACATATGAAGATGCCATAATCAACGGATTAACACCTTCGTTAAGTCCACCAAGGGCCATGGAAACATATCCTTCCTTTGGTCTGTTGATATGGACCTTTTTTAAATATTCTATGGACTTGTCGGCTCCAAGGTAATCTCTGAAGAGTAGAGCTGCAACAACGTTTTGAGATTTTGTTACAGCTTTTCTTATGGTAATAAGACCCTGGTAGGTTCCCGACTCGACATTCTTAGGATATGGAGTGGTTGGTTTTGAATTATCCATATATACCGGAACATCATCTACTACAGTACCTGCTGTAAATATACCTGAGTCAATACCAGGAGCATATACTGCGATAGGCTTAAAACTTGAACCCGGCTGTCTTTTCATATCAGTTGCTCTATTGAGAGTAAAGTTACCAGTTTTCTGACCGTATGAACCATACATTCCACGAATCTGACCAGTTGTAGGATCTAGCACCAGCATAGCTCCCTGAGCCTGCATATCAGGGTTGCTGATCTTTTCATTTGCAGGAAAGTTTTTGATATTAGTAAATTCTTCATTCATTATTTTCTGAACGTTGGAATCCTGTGTTGTATAAATCTTCAAGCCGCTGTTATAAATTTTAATACTTGCAGCATCACTTGAGAGATTGTATTTTTCCATTAAATCCTTCTTTACCTGTGTCAGAACATAGTCAACAAAGTAGCTTTGTACGTTTGTAACAGTCTTTTTTTCATCCTCTTGCGCCTGATAGAACTTCAACTCTTCTGCTACTGCTTCGTCATGCTCATTCTGGCTTATATAGCCCTGTCTAAGCATTTCAGACAATATTATTTTCTGTCTTGCCTTGTTTCGCTCCTTGTTTTTTTCACTCAGTGTAGGGTCATACAAACCAGGTGATTTGGTTATACCTGCTATACAAGCACATTCAGCCAGTGATAGATCGCCTACATCCTTATTAAAAAATTTCTTGGCAGCTGCCTGAACACCATATACACCTGAACCGGTCGTAATACGGTTCATGTAATTATCTAAAATCTGATCCTTTGATAATACCTTTTCAAGGGCCATTGCCTGCCAGGCTTCCTGAACTTTTCTTTTTATAGTGGATTCTTCATTACCCGTAATGTTTTTTACTAACTGCTGGGTAATTGTACTTCCTCCATAGGAGGCATTCCCAAAGGTAATAATATACTCAAAAGCAGCTCCCATGAAACGCTTGATATCCATACCATTATGTGTTTTGAATCGGGAGTCTTCAATTGCAATAAATGCATTTCTCATATTGTCGGGTATTTCAGAATGTTCAACGAGTACTCTGTTTTCGCTTCCCTTTATTTGGGCAATTTCATTTCCATCCTTATCATATATGAATGAAGTAAGCTTAGTTATATCCAATTGATCCGGGGTTATAGGAGGTGCATTTTTCACATATCCGAATACAGCACCACCCAAAATACCTCCAAAAACACACCCTAAAGATATGAGGATAACTAATACTGTCTTTATAACTGCAAAGGTAAATTGTACAGCAGGAGAAGAGCGTTTCTTTTTCTTCTTCATTGGCTGCTCTTCATTACCGATTGCAGCTTTCTCATTAGGTTTCATAATATCCTCCTTAATACTGTAAAACAACATTTATTCACAATATTATACCACAGCTGGGAATTAGCCGCAACAAATTGCCTTGGTGGGCATTCTTAACTTTTTATTAAGAGAAAAAGAAAGCCCCGGCCACTGCAAGTGGTCGGGGGAGCATATCATCATTATAAAGTGTTAACTACTGTACCTCTATACACACTTAATTAAGCTTCTTCCTGAGCGATATCCGCACTTTTCTTAAAGTCCTTCTTTTTACCCAGCAGAATTGGCTTTGCAGCCGAGGCCTCAAGCATTTTACAGTTACCGTCTAAAATACTGCCTTCCTCACATACAAAGGACTTTACTTGAATGTCACCGATGACTTTAGCTGATGCTAAAAGCTTAAGCAGACCGGTGGAAAAAATGTTTCCTTCGACACTGCCTGCAACATGAATGTTTGAGGCAGTAATGTCACCCTTTATAATCGAGGCTTCGCCGATAAAAAGTTCACCTTGTATAGATACATTTCCGTTAACCTTTCCATCGATTCTAACAATACCTTTGGAGGTTAAATCTCCCTTAAGCTCGGTATTTGAACCTACCAGTGTATCAAAGTTAGCCTTCGCAAAATCAGTTTGTTTATTAAACACCTTTCTTCCCCCTTAATGATAGTAATTAAATTTACAATTTAAGTTAATTTTTATTTCAATTATTAACCACTACTATTGGCTTTAATTGAAGTAATAGTTAAATATCAAACATTTTATCAGCCTTGTTTATTCTAAGTTGACCTTCACCGATAATTCTCGCTTAATTTCCAAAATTGACATACTCAGTCGGGTCTACAGGTGTGGTACCTATTCTAATCTCAAAATGCAGATGAGGACCAGTGCTGTTTCCTGTACTTCCAACAAGAGCTATCTTCTGCCCCTTAATTACCTTATCGCCCTCTTTTACCAGAAGTTTGGAGGAATGTCCGTAGATTGTCCTGAAGCCGTTTTGGTGATTTATTTTTACATTGTAGCCGTAGCCATGTGAATAGCCTGCAAACTCAACTATACCGGAAGCTGCCGCAAATATCGGATCACCTTTTGAAGCGTTGATATCTACGCCTTCATGAACTTTGTACACCTTCTTAATCGGATGATTTCTCATACCAAATGGGGAAGTAATCTCACCCTTTGCAGGAATTAAGGTCGGTAATGCTGCAGTATATTTCTCAAGGTTTTCATTGCTGGTTTTTAACTGTGTCGTCAGATTATCATCAGTATTAAAATTATTATTAAGCTCCTGAACCATGTTGCTTAGCTTTTTAATATCCAATATTGCTCTACCGCTGTTCTTAGCAGCTGCAGTACCCCGGCTGGTTTCTGTTATATAGTCCTCGGTTAATTCAGCATATAGCCTTGTAAAGTCTTGTATTTTTTCCTTAGCTTGCGAATTTTCAAGCTTTAGTTGCTCCAACTGGTCATTACTAAGAGAAAGTGACCTGTTCTGTTGATTTATTACCTCATTTAAATACAGTATCTGCTGCTGAAGCTCGTCATTGCTTACCTGATAATCCTGGACAGTTAAGTTTTCAGAGTCTTTTACTTGTTGGTATATCAGGGCTGTTAAAGTAACAACCGATACAACAAAAAGTAAGGCAATTAATTTTACAATTGGAGCTTTTAACGACAATTTTCTGACATTATCATTTGTATAAGGAATTATAACTACAGAATAACTTTTATTCAATTTTTTCAGACTGCTTAAAACTTTCATTGATTTACCACCATCATAATATTTCTCTCAGGCCAATTTCCAGACCAGCACTAAAAAGTCACTTCGTGAACAGTAATGTACCATATCTGAATTATTTCCAAAATTACGGAATAAATATCATATTGTCCGGAGATAAGCGAATAATTTTACGACGCTTTGATATACGTGTTATCATTTGTAGGATTACTAAGAAAAACTATGGAAGCGAATTAGCAAATTAATATATTCTACAACAAATTGAAATATCCTTTTTTTATTACAAAATAAATTTCATCAACTAAATATATGATATAATTAAAATGAATTAATATGGCGAATTATGCCTGTAAAGTAAAGGATTTTTAAAACTTTTCTCGAATTACTATATACTTGATTTACTTTTGGGTTCATTACTATTTGTTGTACGCGCTATCCGCGTAGATGGGGGATAAAATGAAAAATGTCAAGAGCACCGTAATTGGAGCTTTTAGTATAGTTATTATAGTTTCTTTGCTCTCGTCGGCCATATGTTTTTTTGGCTACAATAAGGTTATTGATTCGGTTAATAAAGTACAGGTCAATAAAAGTCACCAGGACAGCCTTCAGGAATTGTTGGAATTGTCAGTAAAGAGACAGCAGCTGGCGACCGACAGCGTAACCACTATGAAATTTAATGACGTCAACGAATTTCAAGCCCTTGGAACTGGGGTCGAAAGTGCTGCAAAAAAGCTATTAAATGAAGGAATCAGCTCAAAGGATAGAGAAATAATACAGCATCTTATTGACCTAAACAAAAAATATACTGATGTCTATATCAACACCATATCACCAGAAATAAAAGCCTTCAATAATAAAGGTATATCAGAGCTTTCAAAAGAATCTCAAATGCATTTTGAAGCTATCCAAAAAGGTCAGTTGGAGGAAAAGTCCAAATTAGCTGATTCACTGGGACCCAAAATTAACAACTCACTTTTTGATTTGGTTGAAATTAACAGAAAATTAAAACTTATAAATACTGATTCCAAGGAGATGGACAGTGATTTTGTAGAAGTAAAAAATCTTCTGGCGGATATTTTAAGCCAGCTTCATGTGACAGATGAAGATAATGCCATACCAGAAGAAGAATTATATACAAAAATCGAAGCTCTAAAGCAGGGGTTAACAAAACTTTCTGCAGACAGTGGCATAATTCTTGGAAATTCAGAGGTTTTTAGTTTTGATAGAGTATTTAATATGAAACAGCTCAAAATAGAACTTGACCAGTATCAAAAGCTATCAGAACTTATCTATCTGACAGCTCAAAATAACTCTGACCTTATGTATTCGGCTTCAGTCTATGAAGATAAATCCCAGAATATTAATAAAAACAGGGCTGCTATCGATGAGCTTCTAAGAGAACTTATGGCGTCAGGTTTTGATTCCGGGGTAATTGGAGACTTCAAAAGTAAACATACTGCGTATAATTCTTCGGCCGATGAGGTGCTCAACAGAAGTGCCATAATGCAGAAAGGCACAATAACAAATGCCTACAAAAGTATGACCGAAATGAATAATGAACTTGCATCAGATATAAACAAGCTTAGAGTGTCCTTTAATGGGTATCTGTCCGAGGATATTAAAACCTCCCAGCAAATTAAGAATGCAATATTATGGATATTAATAGCAATGACCATTTTATCGATTGCAACTGGTATGATAATAGCACTTATTCTGTCGAAAAAGATAGCAAACCCGATAAATTCACTGGCAGCTATACTAGCCCGGGTTGAAAAAGGAGACCTAACCGTAAGAGCCAACATTAAGACCGACGGCGAAATCGGGGGATTAAGTCGAAAAGTTAATAGCGTTCTTGACGGGCAGCAGAAAATGGTTGAGCAATTTAAAGATACAACAGATGAGATAAGTAATTTAAAACAAAGACTCACAATACTGGTTAAGCAAAATCGTGAAAGTGTAAGTAAAATATCCGACATGAAGAAAAACCCTGCCAAGGTTGCAGCTACGGGACCGTCTTTTGATAAAGAGAGTATTATTACAGATGTAAAAAATGTTTCTCTGCAAACGCAGAAGGCTGCAAATGACAGCCAAAAAGCAATCGAGCTTGTAAAAGCCAGGGAAAAGGCTGTAGAAGAAGCCGAAATAGTTATAAATACTGTTAATGAAACAGTAAAATCCATTGCTTCTTCAATATCACAGCTAGAGTCTTCTTCAGGGAGAATCGGAGAAATAACAAATACAATAACTCAAATAGCTTCACAAACCAACCTTCTTGCTTTAAATGCTGCTATTGAAGCAAATAGGGCGGGACAGCAGGGTAAAGGCTTTGCTATTGTTGCAGATGAAATAAGGAAGCTTTCAAATGCAAGCAATCAGTCAGCTTCAGAAATCAAGAATCAGATAAAGGAAATACAAGCAGGCATAAGCTTTGCTGCTGAGAAGATGAATCTCGGTGTTGTAGGAGTTGAAGATGGAGCTTCCAGAATTAATGAGGTAAAAGAAGGAATTTCAGAAATAATTGAATCTGTTAATATTGTGGCAAAAGCAATAAGGGAATCAGCCGACCAAGCACAGGATCATTATGAATCTACTATTCAGTTTATTGAAGCTGTAGATTCAATGTCCAAGGCGGTATCGGAATCTTCTTCGTCAGGAGACAGTATCAATGATATTATTGAAGTTCAGACAAATACCTTAAAGGATCTGGATCAGATATTAATGCTTTTGCATGAAGCTTCCTACGACTTAAGAAACATATCCGATAAAGTTAAAGTTTAGGATAAAATAAACAATTATGAAACGGAAATAATAACAAATATATTGGAAAATAAAGGTATAAGCATAGTGTTTTGTGGAATAATTAATATAACGGCATACTGATTCAATAAATATTTTCGTCCCTTGCAGGGACCTTTTTTTTGTATTTTTTATAGTGAATTCGGAGGAAGCTGATTAAGCTTCCTCCGAATAATCAACAGATAGTATTGTAAAATAATAAAATTACATGGTACGTCCGGGAATTATGGCATCTATAATACCATATATCAAAGCTGCTATTAATGCTCCGATAATTGTTACACTATAACCTGGTACAATAAACTTAATGGCATATATAATTATCGCCGCCAGAATGAATCCTGAGATTCCTCTTCCAAAAGGGGCTGAATTTATACCCGCAATTTTATTAACCAGCCAGTCCAGTACTGCTAAAGCTATAGCGGCCAATATAAGTGAAAACCAGGATGATATTGCGAACCCAGGGGTCAGGAAGGCGGTTACCGCCAGAATTACTATACTAACTACCAAACGTAATATAAACGTACCTAAGTCCGTTTTCTCTTTTCTCTCGACTTTTTCCATAGTTGTTTTATCCTTTCCAAAATAAATATATAATTGTTTCTTTTAAATTAATAATGCAAATATATTAATTTAAGTCAATGCCATTTTAGCTCTTTTGAGCAGGCTGACTCTGATTTTGCTGAGCCTGCTGGCCTTGCTGATTCTGTTGATTTTGTCCCTGGGTTTGGCTGCTGGCCTGTTTACCACTCATTCCTGATATTATTTGTGGAATTTTATCCATTAACTGCCCTGTGGCGGTACCATTGAGCTGCATAAAAGACACATTGTCCTTGTCAATAACTATAACTGCATCTGTACAAAGTTTTGCACCTAAGCCAAGAGCACCTCCCGCCATGTTTCCAGCACCTGACATTTTATTCATACCAGGTGACATTGTGGCTTGACTCCCCGGCTGTGCTTTAGAAGCTGAGTTCCCGGTGCCATATCCCATGGTAAGTGAAACTACAGGTATAAAGGTCTTATCTGCGTGAGTTACAGGCTTTCCTATAAGACCCTCATTCTGAGTAAAACCTTCAAGATTTGAAAAAAGTGCATCAACATTCTGTGTTAAGTTTGTGTTCTGATCCATTGTAAATTCCTCCTGTTTTTGTAGTATTCTATTAAGTTTATAAGTGAAGCGCCTAAATTTACACTTGCCTTTGCATCAAAATAAATATAGTCATGGGCTGACATAAAATCGGGAACTTGATTGAAGTAATCTATATTTATAAACTGTGCAGCCGAATTTACAGCTCCACAGGTGATGCCTGTTGTGGAAGGATGTATGAAACCATACTGTGTATCTATACTTAAACCCTTAGGTTCAAATATTTTTAATAAGTCCTGTTTTTTTATACGTTTTGTACTTTTACTTTTTTTAGTATTTTTCTTCAAAATGTTTTTTTGCAGCAAATGCATCCTGAATAAATAAATATCCAACACCGGAGCTGAAGAGTCCATTCTTACTACACCTTTAACAAAAGGGTACAACCAGCATACGGAAGCATGAATATCATTACGGTCAGTATCAAATACTACTTCTACCTTTGCATCAAATGCAAACAACAATAATAAAAAAAAGGCTACGATTAATAGAATTACATATACAGTGACCATAAATTGACCTCCGATAATAAAATTTATTCATTATTAGAATATCCACTGAAATTGGTTTTATGTTCTCAATTTTTGCTTGGTATTTGTTAAATAAATCTTTATAAAATCAATTACTATAAAATGAATTTCTTCGGTAAAAATGCAGATAATATATTTATGGAGGTGGAGCCAAATGTCAACATTAGATAATGAAGTTAAAATAACAACATATGACAGACTGTTAAGAGCTTGGGAAAACTCGATGGAATTGGTTCGTGACTACGAAATGTATTCCAAGAGAATAGAAGATGATGAGATTAAAAAGGTATTTAAGGATTTCGCAGAAGATGAAGGAATGCATGCTACCAAACTTCGTGAGATGTTGTTGGATTACAGACGGGAGCATTGACAATTTTGTATTTTAACATAGCAGGATGTAATCTTTTCACGGTATGTATTAAATAAAGGCATATAGGAAGCAGCTTTCAGAGGTTAAGGATCTCTGAAAATGCTGTCCGTTATGCCTTTATTATATCTGTAACCCATTATATCTTTTTTTATATTATTGTATATTAGTTAAAAACCTTTGAACGACAATGATAAGTTCAGCTTTATGCTCAACTTTATTTTTAACTAATGAGTATTATATTTGCGGCTGTTTTAGGGTTATGATATTATTAGGAAAGCAGTAAAAGCAGATACATACCAAGCGCAGTGCCTATAGCACCTGGTATCAGCATTTACAATTCACATGGTTTGTCGGAGACATGGAGGATCAAATGAAGCAGGTTTCTCAAAAAATATTCTCGAAGGATAAAACATATAAAGTAGATATAACGGGTCTGACGCACGAAGGCCAGGGAGTAGGAAAGATTGAGGGGTTTGTCGTATTTGTTGACTCGGCTCTTCCCGGTGAGACTGTAACTGTTAATATAGTAAAAGAAACTAAAAGTTATGCAGTAGGGAAGATTGTTACGGTAGATAAACCGTCGAAGAACAGAGCAACTCCTTTTTGTCCTGTTTTTGACAGCTGCGGAGGCTGTTCGGTTCAACATTTGAATTATCAAGCTCAGCTGGATTTTAAGAAGGATACTGTTGTTCAAAATATAAAGCGGATAGGTGGACTGGAAAATGTCAGAGTGCTTGATACTATCGGTATGCCAAGTCCCTTCAGGTACAGAAATAAGGTTCAATACCCGGTCAGTATGCAAGACAAGCAGGTTAAGATAGGCTTTTATGAGAACAGATCTCATAATATAATTGACAGTACAGAGTGCGATATTCAGCCAGAGGAAAGCAATGTTATAAGGGCTTTGGTAAGAGATTTCTGCAAGGACAAAAATATTAGCATTTATGATGAGAAAACCGGAGAGGGTCTTTTGCGGCATGTTATGGTCAGAAAAGGCTTTACGACAAATGAGCTGATGGTTGTTCTGGTTATAAACGGAGAGAAGCTGCCTGCTGGAGATCAGCTGATAAAGAGGCTTACTCAGCAATATCCAAACATTAAAAGTATAATGCTGAATGTGAATACCAAAAATACGAATATTATTCTTGGACTTAGAAATATCTGTATTTTTGGTCAGAGCTATATTTCAGATTACATAGGAAAATATAAGTTTAATATATCACCTCTTTCCTTTTTTCAGGTTAACCCGATTCAAACTGAGGTGCTTTATGGCAAGGCACTCGAATATGCTCAGCTGACAGGTAACGAGATTGTTTTCGATCTTTACTGCGGCATAGGGACTATTTCTCTGTTCCTGTCTGAAAAGGCACAAAAGGTTATCGGTGTTGAGGTAGTACCTGAAGCTATCGAGGATGCAAAGCAGAATGCTGTTCTGAATAACGTCATTAATACCCAGTTCATAGCAGGGGAAGCAGAACTTGTGATACCAAAGCTATACGCTGAGGGCATCAGAGCAGATGTGGTAGTGGTAGATCCCCCAAGGAAGGGCTGTGATGAGGTGCTGCTCAACACTCTTGTTGAGATGCAGCCTAAGCGGATAGT
>JAEYWA010000152.1 GCA_023431385.1 Bacillota bacterium
GTTTTTAAAACATTTTTGTTTATGCTGGGTAAAAGACGTGCTATTGATTATATTAGAAAGGAATCCAAGTATCAGACTATTTCATTGGATGAGGCTGACCTAAGAGATGCCAGTTCTCTAACTGATATTATATTTCAAAGTCATGACTTTGCTATTTTAAAAGAATATGTCAATGAGCTAAAGCTGGAATATCGTCAAGTTATTATTTTGATTGATTTAAATGGACTATCCTTGGCCGAAACCGCAAAAATTATGGACAAATCAGTATCAGCAATTAAAGTACTGTCACACCGAGCTAAAAAACGTTTAAAACAGATTATGGAGAAAGGGGGTTATTCCTATGAAGTCTGATCGTGAGTTTTTGGACGGTATATATGCGAAGGCAGAGAAGATAAAAGCACCTACTTCCATGTTAAATCATGATTTAAAACACAAGGAGAATTATAATAAACCAGCTCAAAATCGACATACTTCTTTTACTAAGCATGTAAAATATGTTGTAATGGTTGCAAGTTTTTTGCTACTCGTATCTTCTGCCCTATATATTAATAACTATATAGAGTTTAATAAGCAGATTGATATCCAACCTGTACCAGCTAGGTTTAGAACGATTCATGCTACGGATCAATTAATGGAACAAGCGACAGATATCGTTCAAATTGGGGCAAAGTATGAAAATGGTGCTATAACTATAAATATAGTAAAAAGTTATAAGGACTCCGGAAATGAGTCGAAATTATCAAATCATTTAAATAATGATGTAATTGGATTAACTGCAGATCAGTCAGCCATCGTATTTATTGACATTAACTCCAAGGATATGCCGGTTATGGATATCTTTATATGGAAGGCTGATAGAAATAGCTTTATTAATCCAAATGGTGAAACAATAACCGATGAAATCCTAGACAAATTAAATTAATTAAACGAAAGAAGGACTAAAATTATGAAAAAAATATCAATTATTATATTAGCAATGGCATTAGCGTTAACTTTTATAACTGGATGTTCCAAAGACAATACCAAAGATAATACCAAAGCACAGGTTACAGTTGATGATATAGCAAATGCAATTAAAGCAGCTTACGGAGAAAATTATCTACCCAATAGGGAGATTGACCCTGAATCATTAAAAATGGAATTTGGTCTTACTTCAGATATGTATGAATCTGTAAAAGCAGAAATGCCTATGATAAGTAATCACGTTGACAGAGTAGTTACAGTAAAGGCCGCAGAAGGAAAGGCAGATGCTGTAGAAGCTGCTTTGATTACTGCCAAGGAAAATAAAGTTAATGATACTTTCCAGTACCCTATGAATTTACCTAAGATTAATGCTACTAAGATCGTGCGTAACGGGGACTTTGTATGTTTTCTAATGGTAGGTGCGATTAATGAGAATATGGATGCTACCGAGGAGGAAGCGAAGCAATTCGCAGAAGATGAAGTAGAAAAGGGAGTCAATGCTTTCAATGACCTCTTTAAATAAAATGAGAGATTAAAATGGTATTTAGTAGCTTAACTTTTTTGTTTTATTTTTTACCAGCTATGATACTGATATATTTTCTGGCACCAGATAAGCTAAAAAATTTAGTGATGATCATTGCAAGCTTTGTGTTTTATGCATGGGGCGAGATTAGATTTTTACCTATTATGTTTTTGCTTTCTATCGAAGATTTTATATGTGCAAAACAAATGGAAAAGCACCGTAACAATATAAAATTGCGACGGATTTATCTGTTAATATCAGTATGTAGTAATTTAGGGGTGCTTATATTTTTTAAGTATACCAATTTCCTTATGAATAATATATTTGGACTGTTTGGGTTAGAGTCTCCATTTATACAAATCATACTTCCGATCGGAGTATCCTTTAACTCATTTCAGTCCATATCATATGCCATTGATGTATATCGAGGTACAACAAGCTGCGAAAAGCAATATTATAATTACCTAACTTATACCACATTGTTTCCTCAGGTTATAGCTGGACCAATTGTTAGATATGTGACGGTAGAAAATGATTTAGACGATCATAAGCTTACTCACAATAGTTTTTCTATTGGAATGCGCCGCTTTATTATAGGATTAGGGAAAAAGGTCTTGATCGCCAACAATGTAGGACTTATATGGAATCAAATCTCCGAGGGAACTGCCGGAGAGGTGTCTGTACTGTTATTCTGGATAGGAATATTAGCATATACATTTCAGATATATTTTGACTTTTCTGGTTATTCTGATATGGCCATTGGCCTGGCGAGGATATTTGGCCTTAGCTTTGACGAGAACTTCAACTACCCCTACATTTCTAAAAGCATTACAGAGTTCTGGCGTCGTTGGCATATAACACTTGGGTCATGGTTTCGTGATTATGTGTATATCCCCCTCGGCGGAAACAGATGCTCAAAGTTAAGACATCTGAGAAACCTACTTATTGTATGGGGTTTGACAGGTTTTTGGCATGGAGCCTCTTGGAATTTTATTATTTGGGGATTATATTTTGCAGTGATATTAATTGCAGAGAAATACTTTTTGTTAAAGTTACTGGTTAAGCTGCCAGGCGTGTTTAGACACTTATATACGCTTCTCCTTGTTATGGTTAGCTGGGTAATCTTCTACTTTGAGGATCTTGGTACAGCTACGTATTATCTTAAGGGAATGTTCGGACTAAATAATATACCATTGTATAATCATCAGGCATTATACTATCTATTCAGTTATGGTATCATATTTGCTTTGGCTGCCTACTTTTCTACTCCGCACTTTAAGAAGGTGCTAGATGCCACAGAGAATACAACCAAACGATATGGATTTGTCTGTGCCACTTTTGCTTATGCTTTTGTTTTCATTGGATGCGTTGCTTATCTGGTGGATAGCACCTATAATCCATTTTTGTATTTTAGATTTTAATGAGGTGAACGAATGAAGCTTACCTTTAACAAGATATTTTTCAGTATATTTACATTCGTATGGACAGGGTTTATCCTATGGAATTTAGCAACACCCCAAAAGATTTTTTCTGAGAATGAGAACAGATACTTGTCAGAGATGCCCGAGTTTACAGTTGGCAAGTTTGTTAGTGGTGAATATATGCATGGTATAGACGGATATATCAATGATCAGTTTATAATACGAGATCAATGGATTGGCATGAAAGTTATCCTTGAGAGAGCATTACTTAAGCAGGAGATTAATTCCGTCTATTTTGCAAAGGATGACTATCTGATTGAGAAGCATAATTATAGTGATGTATCGGAGGATCAAGCAGATAAGAATAGGGATTATTTAGTAGAATTTATTCAGAAATATGAATCAAAGCTTGGTAAGGAACATGTTAAAGCTATGCTGATATCAACAGCCTCTGAAGTGCTGACAGAGAAATTACCGCCATTTACTGAGGGCTTAGGTTATAACCAATCTTCTTATGTGGATTTAACTTCAAACAATTTAAAGCATAGCTTTATTGATGTTCGTGAAGTACTGAAGGAACACAAGGATGAATATATTTACTATAGAACAGATCATCATTGGACCAGTCTGGGTGCATATTATGGATATGTACAATGGGCTGAGAGTGTAGGCGTTGAACCCCTGGACAAGGAACAGTTTAATATTGTTTTAGCATCTGATAAATTCTATGGAACATTGCATTCGAAAGTGAATACTGACGTTAAGTCAGATCATATCTATTTATATGAAATCAAAGAAGATATGAATTACAAATTAACCTATAATTTGGTTGATCAGACAGATACCCTATATGATTTAAATAAGTTACAAGGAAAAGATAAATACTCTGTTTATATGGGTGGCAATAATGCTTTGGTAGAAATTCAAACCAATAATGAAAATGGAAAAAAACTTTTAGTTATTAAAGATTCTTATGCTCATTCCTTTGTTCCTTTTGCAGTGAATCATTTTGAGAAGTCCTACATGATTGACTTACGCTATTATAATGGGGAAATGGATGAATTTATAGAGGACAATGGAATAACAGACGTACTCGTATTATACAATGTGATGGGTTTTGTAAAAGATATAAATATTAGAAAATTACTAAACTAGAGCAGTTGAGTAAAAAGTCAAATAAAGGACAAATCTAATGGAAAGTATGGTATTATATTGACAGATTTTAGAGCTTATAAACCTACAGGCTACGTGAGAGGAATTAAATGGAACAATACAGAAGATATAGAGCATATCGAGGGAATATAATATACAGCCAGAATAAAGATAACCTGATTAGCAAAGATAATTCATACTTATTGGTTCTTGATGGACATGTAAAGGAGATTTGCAGTCAACTGCCAGAGGGCTTTCCCAAAGAAAATATTATAGATTGGGGGGACAAGCTTATCATTCCTGGTTTTTGTGACATGCATGTGCATGCCCCTCAGTTTTTACAACGAGGCATTGGAATGGATAAAGAGCTTCTAGACTGGCTAAATACCTATACATACCCAAATGAAGCGAAATTCAAGGACAAAGCTCATGCAAGGAAGGTGTATGCTTTATTTGTAGACGAGCTATTGCGCCAGGGCACTTTACATGTGAATTGTTTCCCATCCATTCACTATGAAGCCTCTGAAATATTATTCAACCTTCTTGAGCAAAGGGGATTGTTTGCATTCACAGGAAAGCTGAATATGGATCAAAATAGTCCTGAATATTATGTCGAGGATACAGAGCAGTCTATCATTGATACAGAAAGATTTATTAAGCAACATAAAAAAACTGAAAATGTAAAGCCTGCAATCGTTCCGAGATTTACAATTACCTGTAGTGAGGAGCTGCTGGCCAGGTTAGGAAGCCTATCTGAAAGGTATGGTATTCCCGTTCATTCTCATATGTGCGAAGCTGTAAACGAAATGAAAGTTTGTAAGGAACTTTTCCCTGCTTATAAAAACGGAGCCGATATATTTTATAAAAACAATCTGCTTGGACAAAGGCCAACGATAATGGCACACTGTATTTTTATGGATGATGATGTCTTGAAATTAATGAAAAATCCAAACTGTATGGCGGTACATTGTCCAGATGCAACTGCAAATATCAATGCTGGTGGCATCATGCCGGTTAAAAAACTTTTAGAGATGGGTATCAACCTGGCAATCGGCAGTGATATAAGCTCAGGCGCAAGTCTGTCAATTGCAAAAGGGATCGCCAATACGATTCAGCATTCAAAGATCCGCAATATGTTTGACCCGGAATGGGAAGCTGTAAACCTCGCAGAAGCCTTTTATATGGCAACCCGTTCAGGTGGAAGATATTTCAAAAACGTAGGAGCCTTTGACGAGGGGTATTGTTTCAATGCATTGGTAATCGATGATAGTAATATGTGCGGAGAGGAATTAACTTCTGTAGAACGGCTGGAGCGCTTTTGCTATGCAGGAGATGATAGAAACATACGTATGAGATATATTTTGGGAAAAGAAGTTGAACTACAGTAGTCGGAAGCCTTGAAGACGGTTGCGGAGCTTAAAAGATATCATTATGAATTATTGATAAAAGTATTATTATGCGATTTGAGCATGTTAATGGATCAGCTTTTTGCAACTTATCTGAGGATATATAAATTAATATTTTAAGCTAGGAATGGAAAAAGTATATAGAGTACAACATTATGTAACTAACCAATCTGCTGACGTTAAGCGTGGGTTGTCAGCGAGATGCAACGTGGAGAATTAGTTGGTAAGCATGATGCCATGGGATTAATTATGATAAAGAAACAGGTACTATAACCGTAAAATAAGGACGAGACTGAGGTTGTCAGATACATTTTTAAAAGGTATACTAAAGATTCCGGTATTATTATAATAGACAGAGAGCTTAAAGCGTATTCCTATACACGTATCAGATACGTGTATATGTGCTGTCTGCTATATAGGGTGAAGTGAGAAATGGATAATACAAATAGGGAGAACTATAATGGAAATCTTAATGAATTTACTGCTTATGTTAGGTGGAGTCGCTGTATTTATGTTTGGCATGAAGCAGATGAGCTCTGGTTTGGAACGAAGTGCGGGATCAGGAATACGAAATCTTTTTAAAAAAATCAACAAAAACAGAATCTTTAATTACGGAATCGGAATCGGAGCCACTGTACTAGTTCAATCTTCTTCAGCTTCTTCGATCATGACAGTCGGACTTGCTCATGCGAATATTGTTACAGTCAAGCAAGGCTCAGGTTTTATCTTAGGTGCAAAAGTAGGTACCACTCTTACAGCATTCATATTTGCCCTTTCAGGAATCAGCAAAGGCGGCTTTAGCATTAGCTCTGTTTTTGCAGCGGTTGCGTTTGTCGGTGTCATCATAGTTTTTTCCACTAGTAACGAAACCCTTAATAAAATTGCGCCATTTTTAATTGGATTTGGAATGCTGTTTATCGGGATGGAAGTGATGGAAACCGCAATCGGTGGAGCAGATTCGACGCTAAGCATTCAACTCACTAAAGTGTTTAAATATGAAATCATGCAAAATCCTATCTTGCTGGTGATATTAGGAATTCTCTTTACAAGCATCATACAGTCATCTACGGCAGCTACTGGTGTTTTTATAGCTTTCTTGGCTACGGGAGTTATCAACAATATAGATCAGTCGTTTTTCTTAGTGATGGGAGCAAATATAGGAACCTGTAGCGATGGTATTATGGCCTCCCTGTCCACGAATGCCAACGGGAAACGTATCGCATTATTCCATCTGATTACCAGCGTAATTGGCGCGGTGGCTTTTTCCATTGTTCTAGCTCTTTTCAGAACACCCATTAACAGTATGTTTGAAAGTCTATTCCCACAAAATCCCCAGTTTAGCCTTGCAACATTTAACCTGATTTATAATACTCTTTACACCTTAGTGTTACTCATATTTATCGACCCGTTAGTCAATTTAGTGACAAGCTTAGTTAAAGATAAGCAACAGAAGCTGGAAGAGTTGTCGTATATTGATGAGCATTTCTTGCAAACTCCGGCGGTAGCCATTGAACAAGCATTAAAGGAGTTACACGATATGGCGATTCTCGCAAAGGAAAATATAGATCGTTCTTTTGCATCATTGGTCAACGAAGATATGAGTGAAAGTAAAAAAATTTCCGATGTTGAATATCGTATTGATTTCTTAACTAATAAGCTCACAAGCTTTTTCATCAAAATCTCATCAGTGACTAAATTTGCTGATGACGAAAAACTGATTGGCGGATTGCATCATGTAACAAATGATATTGAGCGGTTGGGCGATTATGCGGTACTTATGGTAAAAGAAACAAATTATATGAAAGAAAATAATGTAAAATTTTTAGATCAGACCAAAGATGAACTTGACCTAATCTATGGGCATATATCCGAAATGTTCAACTTAGGGTTTGATGCGTTTACAAAGCGTAGAACCGAAAATTTTAGAAAAATTTCAAACCTTCACAAGGAAATTAAAAAACTAATATCTTCTACGCGTAACGAACATGTGGTACGCCTAAGTTCCGGAATGTACCCTGTTGAGGTATCAAAAAGCATTTATTCTGTTCTGTTTTCATTGCAAAGAGTATCGGATCATATTGTGAACATTGCTTTCTCGATTCGATCCACCACTGGTAGTAAAACAGAAGCATTGCAAGCCATTGAAAGAGAAAAGAAAAAAAAGGAAAATGCAGATCGTAAGCATTCTCTAGAATCCAATATAAAAAAGTGAAACCCTCCCAGTTCAGGTCTGGGAATGAGATAGGACTCCGTAGTCAAGCGGTGTTTTACCTCTGTAAATGTGTGCGACTATGACCCAACATAAAGATTAAGAACCAGAATATACTTGTGTAAATTAAGAGGCTAAGTTTTTAGATCGACATACATGATCTATAGATTTAGCCTCTTTTTTATAAAAAAAGGAAGTAAGACTGTTAAGACGCTTACGGGAGAATATCTGCGCTCTATTCTGGAAGTTCAAATTGCTAATTTCCCATTTCCGAAAAGTATTCAATATGAATATGAGAAGCCTTATCCCGATAGTATTATGGCTCAACCAACCAATTTTTTTTTTAAATAGTATTGCTTAATGTCATCAGGGAAGTCACTTAAAACAGCAAAAACTTCATAATGATGCTTTATATAAAAGTCTATAGCTTGAAAGCTAAACGTGTCCAGATATATAAATGTACATCCTTTTTCTATTGCAGTCTGTTCTGCTTCAGCTAATAATTTTGTTCCTAACCCCATTTTACGATATGACTGGTTAATCCATAATAATTCGACGTGCATGCAATTTAAGTATATTTTTGTTAATATCCCAGCAATTATAACCTTTTTCTCATCTCTTATGACCAGTCTATATGGTTCGTATACAGGATAACTGGACATAGGATCAATGGTATGATTGTATTGAGAAATACCCTCCCATAAAAATTTATATCTTCTTGATTACAATTGTTGCTAAATTCATATTCGTTAAGTATTACATTATTTAGCATTTCATTCCTCCGTTATTTATTTTTCATAACATAAAGCTTCTACCTAAAAATATGCTGAAAAAATTTACATTAAATGTAATTAAATTATAATATAGTAAAAGATGTGATACAATTGTGGAAATTTCTAATATTGAAATAAGATTTTCAGATAAATTGCATTATGAACAACGAAGAGCAAAAATATTGATTACATTAGGGATTTTCCTAAAGTGAGGAGAAATATGGAGTTACCGGTAAATAAATCAAGGCAAATATATATCGAAAAAATAAATACTGTTCAGGATTATATTGAAAAGCATCTGGACGGGGAAATCAGTGTTCAAAAGCTTTCTCAAATCGCATCATTTTCTGAATACCATTTTCAAAGGATTTTTAAGCAATTTACATTTGAAAGTTTATACAGTTTTATAAAGAGACTCCGCCTTGAAAAGGCAGTTTTTCTTCTTAGATGCAACCGAAAGCTAACGATACAAGACATCGCACTTTCGGTTGGCTTTTCAAATCAGGCATCCTTTGCAAAAGCTTTAAAAGAAAAGTATCATTTGAATGCCAGCCAGATAAAAGAAATGAATGATTTGGAAATCAATCAATTGATTAGTGAAAAGCGCACGAATGGAAAAGTATTGACAAATGATTTGTATTACAATAATCCTATTGAACTTAACATTCAAATTATGGAGCCGTTAAAAGTACTATACACAAGATATACCGGTGCATATAGAGGCAATTCGGACTTGTTTTCAAAGCTTTTTACTAAGCTGTATTGTTTTGCAGACATAAACAAACTTGTAAGTCAAGTTACAAAGTGGTTTGTCGTGTATCATGATTATAGTGATTTGACAGCGGAAGAAAAGCTTAGATTGAGTGTATGTATGTCCATTAAAGACGATGTGGCAAATCAGGGTGAGTTTGGTTGTATGGAGCTTGCAGGTGGTCGATACGCTGTCGGAAAATTTCTAATTGGAGCAGAAGAATATCAGGGTGCATGGAATTACATGATTTTCAGATGGCTTCCGGACAGTGGTTATATGCCTGATGACAGACTTTGCTTTGAGTATTATCCACCACAAGAAAAAGAAGATGATCATACAAGGAGAGTTGTTGAGATATTCATTCCGATAACCCCTATGTAGGAAAGGCAGATATCAGGTGAAAAAGGTTGAGTTTCAGAAAATAGGGAATTATAGATTTGATCTGGAAGGTAACCGGATAAGGATTACGATCAAAAGAGATTTAAAAAACGCTTTAATCAAATTAGATTCATTCAGCCATTGCGTTTTATTCACTAAAGAAAAGCAAGGCTTCAATTGCTATTTGGGAAGAATAATTAAAATATCAGAAAAAACCGGTGAAATGCTCATAGAATCTGATGAAAATCGGTTTGTGGGTGAGCTGGTAGACATTAAACCCTATTTCCCTTGCGAAGAAAAAGCCGATGGCTATGACAAGGAGATAATGCTGAGTGAAAAAGATTTCGAACCGTTGCTCTTTAAGGGAAAAACCATAGGGAAATTCTTTAACACTCATGATAGTGGAGTTATTCAAATCCAGGAATCCGAGAATGCTTCAGCAGATACAATTACAAAATCCATTAAGCAGATAAAAGAAGGAGCATTTTTGAGAGTGATATGGTGGTTTGATCGTTTTGATGATAAACGATATCGAAGCCATTTAATGTGTAATCCTCCCTATGACAATGCGCCCAGATGTGGTGTGTTTGCCACAAGATCACCCGTAAGGCCTAATCCTCTAGCATCTACTATTGTTAAGGTCAAATCAACCGATCCGTATAACAGGAATATTTCGGTTTTGGGATTTGATGGATTTGTAAACTCTAGGATTCTGCAGGTTATGCCATATCAAGAAATAGATATTTGCGGCACGGAGGTTCCGGAATGGGTTGATCACTGGACCGATCGTAAAGTATTTCATGTTATTCCTGAGATGGATCTGTATTCTGATATCGATACAAATATAGCTTCTCATGAGAGCTCAGACTATTATGAAGAATTGGATAGCAATGAGACTTTTGAGCAGGAAGACACAGACTCGAATGAAATTGTAGTTGAGGGTGCGTCAATCCACAATTTAAAAAATTTAACTGTGAGGATTCCTAAAGAAAAGATAACAGTAATAACTGGTGTTAGCGGAAGCGGAAAATCAAGCCTTGCTTTTGACACCCTATATCATGAAAGCCAAAAGCAGTTTATAGATTTAATTGCATCAAATGCTTTTGTGGGAACCGATTTAAAGGATTCTATGGTTAAAAAAATTACCGGGCTTCAACCTTCAATAGCGATTGAGCAGAAAAGCCTGGGGATGAATCCGAGATCAACCGTTGCTTCTGTCACAAAAATCGGTGAATACTTGAGACTGCTGTTTGCTACAATTGGGGAGAGGGTGTGCCCATATTGTCATGAAATCGTTCCGGAAAATAATGTCTGTAATACCTGCGGTATGATTTTTCTCACACTTACTCCGGCTGTATTCAATTACAATCATCCTGAGTATATGTGCCCTGTCTGCAAAGGTCTTGGAGAGGAGCTCCAAGTTGATGCTGATTTGATTGTGACGAACCCTAAGTTGTCTATTCTGGACGGAGCCTCTCCATGGTGGGGGAACCTGAGAAAACACAGAGAAAAGCCTAATGCAAACTGGATGAAGGGAGAGGTTCTGGCGCTGGCAATTGATATGAACGAGGATCTGGAAGTGCCTTTTAATGATTTGTCAGAAGAATTCAAGAAGCAAATTTTTTATGGCAGCAGTGGAAGACCGGTAACACTGAATTTTGAAAATCCCAATGGTAGAAGCGGAATGATTACCAGACCGGTTGAAGGCGTAGTCAATATACTGCAGCGATTATTGGCGGAAAACAGTACTTCCGGTTCCATAGAACATATTGATCGATTCATTGTAAATAAAAAATGTAACAGATGTAAAGGCGAAAGGCTTCTTGAAGAGGGACGACTGGTAAGGATAGGAAACATGAGATATCCGGAAGCTACGAAAATGAACATTGCTGCCCTAAGAAAATGGTGCCATTACACATACGGAAATCTGGATGAGAACAATAAGGAAAAATGCAGAGATATTTTAAAGAAAATAATCACAAGACTTAAAAAACTTGAACAGGTGGGACTTGGATATATTAATCTGGACAGGAGTATCCCGTCCTTGTCCGGCGGTGAGGCACAAAGACTGAAGATAGCAAATCAATTTGGTTCGGGGCTTTCTAACATTCTATATATCATGGATGAGCCTTCAAAAGGATTGCATCCAAAGGATTTTCAATTCTTGATTAAAGCCATTCAGGACTTGAAAAAGCTGAAAAATACGGTTGTTGTGGTTGAGCATAAAAAAGATTTGATTCAAATGGCGGATTATTTAATTGAGATGGGTCCCGGTGCAGGACAATACGGGGGTCAGTTATTGAGCGCAAGTACTGTTGAACATGACAGGACTTGTGAAAATAAAGGCTATGATTACTCCGTTAAGAGTGCTGTCATTGATGAAAATGAAAAAATCGTACTGAGAGGTGCTAGAACAAATAATCTGAAGAATATTGAAGTTTCCATACCTCTCAATAAATTTACTTGTGTCATTGGAGTAAGCGGATCCGGAAAAAGCAGTCTGGTTTCTAGAACCTTGTATCCGGCCATAGTAAAGGCACTTGGAAAAGGAGTGGATGCAGTTGGAGAGTATGATCATATTGAAGGGGCCGAACGTATTTCAGATATATACTATGTCAGCCAAAAGGCTATTGGAAAGAATTCCAGATCGACCCCGGGAACATATACTGGTGTGTTTGAATTAATTAGAGATTATTATGCCAATATAAAAGAGGCGAAAAAAGCAAAACTATCAAAAGAGTATTTTAGTTTCAATAGTACAAAGGGACAGTGTGAAGCTTGTAAAGGCGCCGGTGAAATAGCGATTCCAATGCATTTTATGTCGGATATTTATGTTCCTTGTGATATTTGTAAGGGTAAGAGATATAAAGAGTCTGTATTGAAAATAAAACATAAAGGTTATTCGATTTCAGACTTGCTCGATTTAGAAATCAGAGAAGTAAGGGAAATACTTAAAAATGAATCAGGTATATATCGAGTGTTGGATATGCTCTGCAGGGTCGGGCTTTCCTATATCAAATTCGGGCAAAATGCGGCTACCTTATCAGGCGGTGAAGCCCAGAGAATAAAACTGGCAAAAGAACTTTGCGATGGGAAAACGGAGGGCGCGATCTATCTACTGGATGAGCCCACTTCAGGGCTCCATGATAATGACGTTGATAAGCTGTGTTATATTATCGGTGAACTTACATCAAAGGGTGCGACAGTTGTTGTCACAGAACACAATACACGGATCATCAGACAAGCAGACTATATTGTTGAATTGGGCCCTGAAGGCGGAGAGAACGGGGGGTATCTATTAAAGCAAGGATGGTGTTGAAACTATAGACAACTTCTGTTATTTGCTACATAATGAAGGCAAAGGAGGAGCAAATGAATATAGGACAAAAAATCAAAAATAGGCATTTGACTAAAGGATATCTTGTAATATGGGCATTATCAATTGTTGCTTTTTGGTTTGGAGGCTATCAAGATGCAATGGAATATTCTCTTGTCGTATTCTATTTCATCTTACCAATCAGTACACTAATTATTTCCATACTTATTGGAAAAGGTGACAGCTGGACTAGCGTTAAGTGGCTCATGCTGCTTTTCTTTGGTATCATGAATATGCTGGCTCCGTATTTCACATTTGGCCTGAGTAACATGATAACTTTCAATAAATTCAATATGCCAGATGCCACAGGATTCTCGTCAGGCATTATATGCGCTGCAATTGGAATAGCGATTGGTTCAATATTAAAAGCCATTGCTAAAAGAAAGTCAGATTGCAGCCACGATTCCACTCCAAAAAAAAAATTAATCGTAAGATTCTGAGCATAATGCAAAGCTGGAGGTTTTTATGATAGACATAGACTCATGGATGGAGCGTTTTACAAAATTACTTAAGGAACATCCGGCGAATGCATTTATTTTGTTGGACTACAAGGAAGTTACGGAAGAGGTCAAGCAACTGAAGCAAGTGCTATTGATGATCTACCACGGATGATGTTTTCCCTAACAATTTTTCAGCCACCTCATGCATCTCCTCCAATCATAAGCATTCTTGAAGCATCTAAATAATAGCCATTAAGTCAACTTACAATAATCGACAAATTTTGTTGAAATATACACATTTTGTTATATAATAACATAAAATTATCCATTGTATAGAAATGGATTTATCTTATATTTCATGAATATTAATTACTATTATCAAATTATTACTAGGGGGGTATATTAATGAATGATGAAACATTATTAAAGTCGCATACAATGAAAGTTAACAAATTCGTTGCAATCATTTCCATGCTAGAATCAATTACTTGCCTAGTATTAGCTATTTTATCTATACTTTTAACTTATATTCCGTTCTTATTACTAACAATAAGTTCTTTTACGAATGCAATACTTATATATAAAAAAATCCATGAAAAAATCATTATGCTAGTGCTTTTAATTTTTTTATATGCTTTTTTATGCATCTTAATAATGGGCTTACCTAATTCAGTCACTACTTTTATTATGTTAGGTTTATGTTTTACTACTACGTATTTCCGCAAATGGCTTGTTCTAATATATGGTTTCTTTATGAGTGGTGTATTAATTTACTCTCAAATTGTTAAAGCTATATTTAGCTATCAGGATTTCTGTTTACAACTAGCATCTATCTTATTTAGTACCGCGTGTTTATTTTTATTAACTAAATGGGGAGTTGAGCTAATTAAAATTGCCACTGAAAAAGAAGAACAAGCAAATACTCTTTTAATTGATTTACATAAAACTATGGATACTATTAAATTAACTACATTAGCACTAAATATGATATATCTGATTGCAATACAAATCTGGAATATGTTCAAGAAGCAAGTAATGGTATTACAGCTACAGTTCAGGAAGTAACTAAAGGTGTTGGAGGACAAGCTGAAAGCACCAGTGAAATATAATATGATGAGTGATGCGGAAGATAAGATTTCTGAAGTACTTAAGTACTCATAAAAACTTGCTGAGATTTCAAGCATTGCAAGCGATGTAGTAACTGAAGGTTCAGAAAAAATAATCAACATGGATAAACAGATGAACTTAATAAATATTTCAGCAACAGAGTCCCTCTCTACGGTTGAGGAGCTTCAAAGCAATATGGATGAAATTATTACCTTCCTATCAGGTATTACACAAATTGCTGATCAAACAAATTTATTTGCACTAAATGCAGCTATAGAAGCTGCTAGAGCAGGTGAGTCAGGAAAAGGTTTTGCTGTTGTAGCAGATGAAGTGCGTAAACTGGCTGAGCAAACTTCGAATACAGTAAAACAAATTGATCAGATTATGACAAAAATAAAGATTAAATCACTAAAAGTTGTTGATAAGGTGAAGGATGGCAGTATAGCTACGAATGAAGGCACAGTACTCATTACTGATGTTACTGAAGGTTTTAATAAAATCCAATTATCCTTCAAAGATATAGATAGTAATATTGCTAATGAATTAAAGATGATTGAGAATGCATCATCCATCTTCTCTAAAATACATCTAGAAACTGAAAGTATTGCAAGTATTTCAGAGGAGCAGTCATCAGCAACAGAAGAAATGCTGGCAACTATGGAGGAGCAAAGTAAAATAATCAATTTAATTTATACGTCAATGCAAGAAATAAATAAATCTAGTGAAAATCTACAAGAAATTATTAGAAATAAAACTTGAGGAGAGTGCGAAATAATCTCTGTAAAATAGCGTTCAATGATAATTCATGAAGCATGTGTGCATGTATAGCAAGTATACATGCCTCGATTACACAAAAAATGCGTTTTTTGTATGTCAACAAAACCCTTGTTAAAGGGTTTTGTTTTTTAGGTTATAAAATTTACATATGTCCTTCGTACATTAAGAATCAAACAATTTGCTTGATTTTTAGAGCCCGTTCAGGAATTAAAGCTAAAAAACTTCCATGATTGATATTAATTCTAACATCAATCATGGAAGTTTACACAAACTTTGAAACGGACTCTCAGTATTCTTAGTTATACTATGAAATCATTGTTATTAGTTTTATGGTATTAATATACCAGGGACCATAACTGCCCATGTTGAACCCGGATTAAATGCATTATCAGCTGTATCATATATTTCTGAAGCTTGAGTTAAAGTAGTTATAACAGATGTATTGTCAGCGTCGGCCTTAACTGTAAGAACTACAGTCTTAGTTTCAGCAGGAGCTGATATATTAGTTATTGTGAAACCAGGTACGTTGAATGTATGTACAGTAAGAGTTGATTCCTTAATATCTTCTGAGAAAGTAATTGTTATAGTACCAGTAGTATTCTGCGGTACAGTATAGTCTTGACTATAAACTTGAGGATTAGCAATATCTCCACCAGCTATAACCTTAACAATTTCAGGAGCTGTCTTATCCTCGATATATACACTGGAACCGAATAGAGGTTTCAACTTAGAACCCAACACTGATTCTGAAGATGGATGAGCAATAGTAGTAATACCAATCCTATCTCCTGCCTCATCTGTTACATCAGTAGCTAACTCTTTGTTCAGAGTAAAAATCACTTCTGTGTTTACATCAGAATTAATAATTGTTGAATCAATTATTGAAACACTAATTGAACCAGGAGTTGTTAATTCACAATTTGAAACACTAATTGAACCAAGAGTTGTTAATACTATATCACTCGCACTAACACTTCCCATCTTCTTGTTGAATACAATCTTAATCTTATCCTTAGCTATTAATTGAGCTTCTTTAATAGAAACATTTTCAGGCTGGATATTTTCAACTATGACAGAATCGACACTATAATTCAATCTTTTGCCTGCAAGATCCATGATTGGAGCTATCTTTACATAAGGTCGTATAGTTGAATCATTCTTACCCTCAAGTTCCTTGACATAAATTTGAACTGTCCTGTCATTAACCTTAGTAATTTTATTATCATCCTCATTTAATGTATAATATTTTTTGCCACCATCAATTGATACCATATAGTTAACCTTGTCAAGCATTTGAGCTTCATTCATAGGCTCAGAGAATACAATGAAAATTAACCCCTTTTCAGCTATGGCAAAACAATGTTCTTCACTCCCTGGATTATCAAGTACCGTGGGAGCTGTATTATCCCCCGTGGTGAATTTAAATTCATAATCAGATGCATTTTTGTTTCCACATATATCCATATATTCTTTGATTAACAACTTAAATTCAGTATTATCCTCTAATTTAGTAGAGAATACCAGTTTAACTGACTTTCTTGAATCATCTACTACAACTTCAAAATCTATTTTCTTATTGTCTGAAAGCTTAATTACTACATAGTTATTAGGATCAGATGCAGCTTTTATATCAATTTCTTCATTAAATGTTATCATAATGCTTTCATTCTTGTCTACTTTGCAAGCTGTAACCTTAGGAGCAGTATTATCAATTACTATTTCACAAGTAAGAGTCTGGTCTGGTACATTTATGCCGTACCCATCAGTAATCTTTTCAGCATCAGTATCGCTGTTTACCAAGTAAAGGTTTAATGTTCCAGATGGTAATTCCTTGCTGAATGTAAATGCAATTTCATCTACATAACCGGTCGTTGAAGCTTCTGCCATGTAATCGCCATTAGTTTTATTTGTATGATATAACTTGATGTTTGCACCCTTAACTGGCTTTGAGAAACCAAGAACAACTTTATTACCAACTGCCGACTTAACAGTTACCACTGATACTGAATTGTCTTTAACGTAATTAAAAGTATGCTCACCCTTGAATACTTTATATCCTGCGTAATCTTGTATTATGTTTTTCTCACTAAGACCTTTTTCATTTACTGTAACAGTGATAGGTCCTTCGATAAGCTTAGTTCCAACTTCTAAATTGATAACATTCAGGTCTAATTTAGCCTTTTGAACATAGTAGGTATATGTTCCACTCTTTACTGCAAAATTGGAAGTGGTTAATTCATATTCATTTTCATTATCATTATCTTTTTGACCTTCATAAACTGGCTCTGAGAAAGTAATTTGTATATTCTTCTCGCCAGTATGCTTAACGCTCGTAACAGTAGGTAATATCCTATCTTGTACTTCTACACTAAATTGTTTAGCTACACCTAATGTATCTTCTTGAGCAGACATAATGTCTTTACTAAGTATAACTTTTGCTGTAGATTCGTTTGTCAAACAATCTTGAACTGTGCTGTCAAGAGTTATAGTAACAGTCTTCTTGTCATCACCTAATTTACAGCTAGTACTAGTGAGAGTCTTCTCAATGTCACCCTTATCTTTGATTATATAGTTTGCTTGGTTTTGAACTGAAGCTTCATCCATTTCGACATTGAATTTGATTTCTATTTGCTTATTGTTTATTGCTTTAACTGCTTGAGATCCGGATTCTTGTGAACCACCGCCATTTGAACCACCGCCACTTGAACCACCGCCACTTGAACTACTGTCAGTTGAACTGCCGCCATCAATAATATTTTCAGGCTTGAGGGGTGGTGCTACTATTATACCAAGTTTTTCAGCCTTTGCCTTTAAGTCAGCATTATCACCAACGATATCAGCGATAACTGTTTTTCCACTAGCTTTTTCAGCAGTAAGAGCACCATACATGACGCCAACTGCAGCATCTCTGGTTAAATCACCGGTTAAAGTTGCATCAACCTTGCTTCCTTTAGTTTCTGCAAGCTTAGCAACTGATAATTTGTAATCTGCAACAGTATAACCCATCTGCTTGAGCATAAATGTAGCAAATCTAGCAGCAGTAACAGTGTCCTTAGCGCCAACAAAGAATTTACCATCCTTTGTTGAACCGCTTAAAATATTATTTGATGCTGAATAGGCAACTACGTTCTTTGCATAATCTGAAATACTTGCAGCATCATCAAACTTAGCTAAGTCTTCTGCTACTTGGTCATCTGCTAAACTGCTAGCAGTCTCGAAGTAACCAAATAGCTTTGCTAAAAAGATTAATGAATCCTGAGTAGTCAATGCATCCTCTAAACCAACTTTAGGATCGTTTGCATCTTGACCTGAATAGAGACCAAGATCCTTCAATGTTGCAGCTTTGTCAGCGTTTGCTATTGTAGCTGAATCAGCTGCGAATACAGCCGCCATAGAAGTAAGCACTAATGCTACTGCTACAACAACTGCAGTTACCTTTCTGAGATTTCTCATGTTCTAAAATCCTCCTGATCTATTTTGTTGAGTACTGGATTAGCTATAAATAGAGCTGGTTACGCCTTCCACTAATACAACCTAACCAGCAAAACCAAATTTGTCATAATTGAAAAGTAGTTGGCATAAGTCTGACAAAACTCACCTATCTTAGTTCAAAATTATATCATTGGTATTTATTGGAGTCAACAAACTCCATTTTTAGTCGATTGAGTCAATTTGTTGATTGAGTCAATTTGCTGTAGGGAATTGACTTAATTAAGAAATCCATTAAATTTGACAGGTAATTATGATATGTAATCCCTTTGTAGAGTGTTCTTTATAGGTATAGAGGTATTATGGTAAAATGTAAGTGTGAAATGACACACGGATTTGAAATTGGGATGGTAAATAGAGTATGAATATTGAATGTTACATACATAGTAACAGATTATAGAACCGAGCTGCCTTGTGATAATTTTGATACTATTATTTCAGCACTATCTATACATCACCTTGAATGTGATGACAAAAAAGGATTTACGAAAAGTTACCGGCAGGTGGAATATTTGTGAACTATGATCAGTTCTGTGGCGAAAGTGAGTTTATTAGTGAGGCGATGGATGATTTTTGGGTAGACAAATAGTAGTTCATCTGTGAGCGATCTAAGTGCAAAGTTGAAGGAAGAACGGTTGTTATCATTCATAAGGAATATATGGAGGTTTTTATGATAGACATAGACTCATGGATGGAGCGTTTTATAATATTAATTAAAGAAACATTCGGTGAACGCATTTGTTTTGTTGGCCTACAAGGAAGTTACGGCAGAGGTGAAGCAACTGAAGCAAGTGATATTGATGCGGTTGTTATTTTAGATAAACTGGCAGCTGAGGATATAAAAACTTATAGCACTATGCTTGATAACCTTCCTAACCGAGAAATGATCTGTGGTTTCCTTTCAGGAAAAGGTGAGCTGTTAAATTGGGAACCGTCAGATTTGTTTCAGTTTTATTATGATACCACACCGGTTGTAGGTACTCTTGATGAGTTGCTGGAAAAAATTGACAATACAGCAGTTGACCGTACCATCAAAATCGGTGCATGCAACATCTACCACGGATGTGTACACAATATGTTATATGAAAAAAGCGAGGATATAGTGCGTGGACTATATAAGTCAGCATCTTTTGTTGTACAGGCTATTGCATTTCGGGATACGGGCAAATATATAAAGTGCCAAAAAGATTTGCTTGAAGTGTTAAACAATAAAGAAAAAGAAATTATTATCAACTATATTGCACTTAAAAACGGTGCTGCGGTGGATTTTGATACAATGTCCGAGTACTTATTTAATTGGTCAAACGAGTTAATAAAAGTATAAAACCCTTATTCATCGCGGTATTCCTCATGATGAGATTCTTAAATATTCTGCGCCAAACTATTTTATGTAAGGTGTGTGGCAACCATGAAAAAAATTGAATAATCTCTAATAACGTAATATGATACATTAAAGAAAGGATAAAGGAGTTCCGGTTAGGACTTCCTTTGTCCTTTCTTTAGTAAAATAATTATTTTCTAAATGTTTCAAATGCTCATTCTATATTCAAAGGGGGTCTTTTGCTTATGACAAATATGGTAGATAGAGAAACCAACTATTATGTTTGTAACCCATGATACCAAACTACATTTTTTGCTGACAATTCTAGTAATCCGATTGCTATTCTAGCAAATCAGGCAGACTATTGCTTTATTAAGGAAGGTATGATATTATTCACCTAATAGAATAAAAGACAGTTCGAAATCCATCCTGTCTCTAAACAAAACTAGGACTCTTCTTTAAGAGGTATCTTTTTTATTTTCAAAAGACTTTGTTTTGTCAGGAGACATAATAACTTTTGGAGATAAGGGAGAGGTAAATGAAACACTTCAGAGAATCTATAACTGGTGAAATGTATAAAATGCCTAAAGTAAGAAGATTATCATACTCAGGCGTTGTTATTGCATTATTCGTTGCTGTGATGTTTTTATCACAAAGCTTTGCTTTCGGGCAATATCAAATAAGGATAGCAACAAGTTTATATGCATTAGCTGCTATTCACCCGTTTCTTATAATTCCACTTGGATTAGCTAATTTTCTAAGCAATACTCTTATAGGCGGTTTGGGACCTTTGGATATGTTCGGCGGATTGATTGCCGGTATTCTTACCTCGTTAGTATGTTACTATCTCAAAAAAATTAATGTGGTTCTGGTAGCCGTCCCAATTATAGTAATTCCATCGCTTTTGGTTCCCATATGGCTTTCGTATATTTTACGCGTCCCATATTTAATGCTTGTCATGAGTATTAGCGTAGGACAAATCATACCAGGTATTGTCGGAGTTTTAATAGCAAAGTATATCGAAAAGCTGCCAATAAAGTATAAGGAGACTGTAAGAAAATGATGAATAACGGAAAATCAATTGAGGGTATATCACTACTGGGTAATCATACCGAGTATAGCTATGACTATAATCCTGAAATACTTGAAAGGGTCGATAATAAGAACAAGGGAAATGACTATTTTGTTAAATTCAACTGTCCTGAGTTTACAAGTTTGTGTCCTATAACAGGCCAGCCGGATTTTGCCACAATATATATATCATATGTCCCTGATCAGTTCATTGTAGAAAGCAAATCTCTTAAATTATACTTATTCAGTTATAGAAATCATGGTGATTTTCATGAGGATTGTATAAACAAAATCATGAAGGATCTGGCAAGAAAGCTAGAACCTAAATATATAGAGGTCTGGGGAAAATTTACACCAAGGGGTGGTCTTTCAATCGATCCATTTTGCAATTATGGAAAGGAAGGGACAGCTTGGTACGAAACTGCTAAAAAAAGGTTACATATGCATGATTTATATCCAGAAAGAATAGATAACAGATGATCCTTCGAATAGATGTAAGGAAAGATATTTGATTGACATAATCATTCATATTTACTCATTGAGGTATAGCATTACCTTATTGTTTATGGCTTCAGCAGTTTTTTCTGCTGAAGTTTTGCCAGACGGAAGCTTTTTGTCTCTTCAGTTAATATAGATAAAACTCTATAGTCATTAACCTCAGCTTTTGTTATTCCGGTATATAGTTTATCAACCTTATCACCTAGATTTGAACTTAACGGTGATGTTACATATTCAATGAAGCCCACTTCATCACCGAAGACATGTTTCTCTTTTGGAAACTTAGGATTAATATAGTATTTGAGTTCCTCTTTCCAAGCTTTATTATTAACTGGAGCACCTTTAACATAGTTTCTTAAATTGTTAATATATGGAGTCTGGTTTTCCTCTGCCAGGAGTAGTTTAAGAAATTCAAAGGCCTCTTGAGGCTTTTTACAATTTGCATTTATTCCTGCAACAACTCTAACATTTGCTATTATATCTGTTTTTTGTTGGTCAGACGGAAAAGGAATCCTAAACATTTCTTCACCTAGAAAGTGCTTACAAACTCCATTATAAGCAAACAAGTTACTTACTTCCAATGAATTGTCATCCCTAACAATACCAACTACGCCTTTTGTTAGCAGTTGAACTGAATTAGCGGTTTTTGCAATTTCAGCAGGACATACGGCAGGTTGAAGTTCTTTACACATATTTAAAAGTGATATAAACTCATCTGAATCAAAGTTTGATTTTTTCTTACTATAATCAATATATTTCATATAACTACATTGTATTAAGCTTTCAAAGCTAAAATCATTGCTGAACATATACTTATTTTTGTTATTACTATTATTTGCAAACTCTTTTGCCATATGTGTTAGTTCTGTCCACGTTATACCACTCTCTAAAATATTAAAGCCCTGGCGTTTTAAAAAACCTTTGGTTGTTATCATAACTGGCAAGTTTGAATACAAGGGTATTAGATTACGCTTATCATTAAATACGCAGCTGTCCATATCAATTTGATTATAATCTTCCATTTTAAAGGATTTATCCTTCTGTATCAGCTCATTTAAGTCATATAAGCTATTATTCTCAAGTATCTTATGCAGATTAGGAAATTCCGTTGCTTTAAATATTAAAACATCTGGTCCTTTACCTGCCATAAGCTCAGTAATAGCTTTCTCTTTCATTCCTCCTTCATCATTTGCAAAATACCTCTTATCCTGTATTTTAGTTTCTGGGTGAGCTGTATTATAATGATAAATAACGTCATCAATTTTGCTGTTCATCCAACTTAGTACAGTGAGCCCATTTGAGTACTCGTCTTGGTTGTCTTTATCATCACTATTTTTAGATGAACATGCATTTAAACTAATAATGAGTGCACTAATAATAATTGTCAAAATTACTCTGTTTTTCATGCTACCCCCAATTTACTCATTCAAATATAGTATTACTTTACTATTTTATTTATAGTAATAAGGTAATCAACAGATTGGTAACGATAAAATATTCGGACTTTCTTCTACTAAAAGCTCAGTTAGGAATTTTTTGCATCTTTTTTTCCTTCGGACTCAATATAACTGTTTCCTCAATTTTTATGTCTCTGTACACATTAAATACATTAATCATTTTAGCAATAGGTTAATTATAAGCATAAAAAATTAACAGGTCAACCAGTATTAACCATATGTTCTTTATAAAAGTCCGTATTCATCATTAGACGAAATACTTACATGCTGGTTTCCGGATCTCAGGACGTAAGTCCGAGAGGTCTACTTTTTTAATAGTAATTTTGCTAAATTGAAGGTCAAAACTATGATGTTGGTTGGCTGGTGGAACCTTGGTGCAATACCCAAAATTTTGTATAGAACCAAAGAAGACGTCTCCTCCTGGCATAAATTAAAGCTTTTGATTAATATGCCAGAAATGAGACGTCACTATTGATTACATATAAGGTTTGTATTTGCGATTAAAGTTTTATGTTATCAGAAGGTGATGCAAAGGGACCTGGAATAACATGAATACCACGATGATTTCCAAAGTAGTCCGAGTCAAAGCGTATCGGTGTTCCATCGGCATTTTCAAAGTATTGCTCCGGTTCGAAAGCTTGGCCGAGAACTTCAGTGTTGATCATACGATTGCTGAAATCCTTGAGGTAATCATATACATTTGTGTTCAGATAATATTGACCGTCTTTTTCCACCAGTTCTACTTTGAGCTCCTGATCATTGTTTTCAACGAACAGACCCTTCACTTCTTTTTTCCATGGTTTAGCACTGTTTATATATACATTTCCTTCACTCCAGACTGGGAGATGACCAAAATGGGCAGACTCTAAAGCTTTCATGTTTGGACGCTTAGTAAAATCAAACTGGGCAATCCATTCGTCATAATTTGGGTACTCATCGAAAACATGCGTTCCGACTTGTCTGTTTTCCTGCATAGGACGTGCATCTTGATCATTGTAAGTAATATAATCTTCTGAAGGCCACTTCTGGACAAAGATATTGTTGTAGAAACGATTGTCACCATGAAGAATGGTCATAAAGCCCATCACTTCCGTACGGTGTGGTATGTGATATGGTGTATAGCGCCAAGTTGTTCCACCACCCACGTCGGTAAATGCACCGCAGATAAGGTTGTGAACCATAGCCACACCTTGTGTCGCAAAGCGAAGGCTGACGTCTGAAAGCAGGATATTGTTATCGATTAGTGTTGGACCATGGCTGACTTCTACAAATATATCCTGAGACATCATACCTCCATGAAGAATCTTAGCATACGACGGCTTCTGGTTATCGTGAAGCAGGTTCTGGGTAATGCGTGTGCCCTGAGCTTCCCAGTCACACCAGATTCCCATAGTGCAATGGTGAATATGGTTGCGGCGTATGAGCACATCAATGGCAGCATGCATTTTGATTCCGGAAATCTCTGCTCCGCCAAGCTCCATCATATTATTGATATGGTGGATATGGTTGTCCTCAATGATACTAAACACACCACCCATACGGCCAATAATACCGCCTTGCTCACAGTGGTGGATGTTACAGCGGCGAACTATATGACTTCCGATTCTTTCTTTCAGCCAACCGTGATACTGGCCGCGGCAAGCCGCATCGCGTTCCATCTGGGTAGGACTCTTTACTTGCTTATACGTAAAGTAATGATCGTTGTCAGGATCAAGATATTTACCCAGAGAAATTCCGGTGCACTTGCTGTTTGAAATTTCACAATCTTCGATGATCCAGCCTTTACTCCAGTGCGGACCGATCATGCCATCCTGAAAAGCAGCAGGCGGTGCCCAGGTGGTGGCAGCTTTATCAATTTTGAATCCTCTGACCGTATGATAACCGATGCCTGTTTTAGATGGCATAAAGCACATGCGACGCACATTGATCTCTACATTTTCCTCATTTGGATTCAGACCCTGGAAATTGGCATAAATAATCGTTTCACCGGCATATGTGTCCTGTTCGGTATACCACTTATAAACAGAATCTTCCGGTACCCAACTGCATTCATAAACATCGCCTTTGATACACTCTTCTAATGTTGTGGCTTCATACATCGCCTTGTCATTTAAAAAAACGCAGCCGGTATGTTTATTTGGTGTCGCAAAATACCAGTCTCCATATACTAAAGTTGTATAAGGATTGTATTCGCCGAAAACACTGTTTGCGATCCGGCACACCCAAACATTTTCTTGGTAATACTGCCAGGTTTTAACCTGCTCCGCACCGGTAATCACAGCACCAAGAGGTGTGGTACTGGAATAAGTGATGCGGGCATCCTCAGTACCGGCATGAACCGGATCTACATATTCCCGGTAAACTCCCGGTGCTACCAACACTTCATCACCACAAAGTGCCAGTTTCGCGGCTTCGTTGATCCGTCGGAATGGTCTCTCAATCGAACCATTGCCGTTTTCCACAGCATTTGCATCTACATAGTATTTCATGATAAGCCTCCTATTATTGAATATTTATGTCGGTACTACTCCTAATATAATGCATTATAAGACATAATTCTCTATAATTCAACAGTATTCACTGCCTAATAGGCAGATTGTACTCTTTTAACAATTAGTTTATAATAATATAGTCCATAGTGCTAGTTTTTAAAAGACTGATAAAAGTACGACAGCTACTTTCTTTTCATTTATCAATTAGCCAACGATAACAAGATTTTAGTAAGGAAGGTTATAATGATGGAACATATAACAAAATCTAGTCTCGCAAAGCTATTTCGCACTTTGGTTGGTGATATGGAGTATTGAGGTTGGCGTCTGGACAGAAACCGTGCTTGCAGCCCAATTTTCTGAGAATAATTGACACAAATGATAAATGGGTTTAGAATTTAATAGTAAATAATAACTTTTAGAGGAGGTGTAATGATGAACTTGAATATTCTGGATAATATTATGCTTGGAAGAAATTCCCACTATATCGCGCGTATTTCAGCATTTTTGTTGATTAAAGGGGGAAGTCTGTCCAAAATTCAATATTGTTTCCAGAATGAATAATCATCATCACCTAAGAATATAAAAATCAGACTCAGGAGATTATTCGTTTCCTGGGTTTTTTTATGCTTGAGTCACTTTTGTATTAATTTCAGATTATTTTTATGAGCGAGAAATTCTCCAGGAGATGTTGTATCTCATTTTAAGGAGGAGAATTAATGAACTTGATTGAAATGAAAGATATAGAAGTGTACCATGGCTCAAATCACGTGTTAAAAGGAATTAGCTTGGAAATCAATAAAGGCGAGAAGGTAGCTTTTGTAGGGAGTAACGGAAGCGGAAAAACAACTATATTTAATGTTTTGGCAGGAAATGTAGTCCAGGACAAAGGAGACCTTTTTATAGAGAAGAATACAAGATTTGGCTTTGTAGAACAAATTCCAGATGTATCTATTAATATGACAGCCAGAGATGTAGTAAACCTTGCTTTTGATAAAGTTTTAGAAATAAAAGAAAAGATGTCAAAAATCGAAGAGCTGATGGTAAGCGGAACAGTAGAACCCAATTTATTGGCTAAGTATGGCGAGTATCAGGAAAGGTTTGAGCATTCTGGAGGATATGAAATAGATAATAAGATTTTCAGGGTTTGTACTGGTCTTAATATTAATGAAGAAAACCTTAAAAAGAATTTTAATAACCTATCGGGAGGAGAAAAGACCAGGGTTTTATTAGCAAAAGCAATTCTAAGAGAACCTGAAGTGCTTCTTCTTGATGAACCCACCAACCACCTCGACTTGACCTCAATTGAATGGTTAGAGGGCTATATAAAAGAATATAAAGGAACAATATTAATTGTTTCACACGATAGATATTTCCTTGATAATGTGGTTTCAAAAATAATTGAAATAGAAGACGGCAAAGCCAGAATGTTTAAGGGAAATTATACGTATTATCAGAGAGAAAAGGCAGAGATATTAAGAATTAGAGAACATGAAACTGCACTCCAAAAGCAAAAGATAAGAAAAATAGAGGCAACTGTGAAAATGCTGCATGACTGGGGAGAAAAGGCGAGCGGTAAAAAAGGCAGCAGAGAGAGTGCAGGTGTGTTGCACGCAGCTGCATTAAAGCTCCAGGAAGAAGCAAACGAGCAAAAAAGAGTACTAAGAAGGGAAGAAGAGCAAAAACTAGAAGGCAGTTTTTCAGCAAGTAAATTTTCAAGTCAGGATGTGGCAGTTTTAAGGAATGTATCGAAAAGCTATGGCAGCAAGTGTATATTAAATGATGAAAGTCTCGTTATAAAAAAGGGCGAAGCTGTTGGAATCATAGGTGATAATGGTACGGGTAAGTCTACTATTTTGAAAATCCTTATTAATGAGATTAACCCGGATGAGGGCAGTGCTAAACTTGGAGACAGCGTAACTGCAGCATATCTTCCCCAACAAATTAATTTTGAGAAGGAAGAGTTAAGTATCCTTGAGACTGTAAAGCGTGAGCTGAAAATTGTCGAGGATAGGGCAATACCGCTTTTAATTAAATTTAAATTCTGTAAGGATGAGTTTTATAAAGCGGTATGTAATATATCGGGTGGAGAAAAAATCAGGCTTAAAATTTGTATTCTGATGCAGAAGAATGTTAATTTGCTTCTTCTTGATGAACCAACAAACCATCTTGATTTTAAAGCAAGGGAATGGCTTGAAAATGCTATAGAAGAATTTGATGGGACTTTGATTTTTGTATCTCATGATAGGTATTTTATAAATAAATTTGCAGAAAGAATATTGGAGTTTAAAAACGGTAGAATATATGATTATAAAGGTGGATATGCTTATTACAATGAATTGAAAAGAAAAGAACAGAGTTTTTCAAAAGAAAAAACCGCTGACGATCAAAAAGTAAGTAAGCAACGAAAAAATTATAATGATAAAAATGAGTGCAGGACCGATAAGACTGAAATACAGGGTAAAAAAACTAATAATGATAACTTTAATGTAATTCAGATTGAATCGGAAATCGAAGAACTGGAAAAAATGAAAAAAGAGTGCAATAAAAAGCTTGACTCTGAAACTGATTATAAGAAGTTAAATGACATTCTTGTTGAATTAAATGATATTGATAATAGGATATATATCTTAATGGAAAAATGGGAGAAGTACTGCTGTTAGTTTAATAGTTATGAAAAAGAAAAAGGCTAAAACCTAATAAGTAGAAATTACCCTATCCGTAGCTGCAACTGAAGCAGCTACGGTTTTTCTATTCGCCAGCATGGACGAACATTTAGAAGCAAGAGGCTTAGAGTTTAGAAGCTTTAGACTTAACTGATATCACATACTCTGACGGAGTTATAATGCAATATTTTTGCATTTCAACCTTTCCGAGAATGGAGTGCTGCTCAATTATCGTTCAGGAAAATTTCTTTGATTTAACAGGCAACATGACAGTCATGGTGGTTCCTACCCCTGTCTCACTTTCACATAAAATACTGCCCTTTAGCAATTCGGTAATCCTCTTTACTATGGATAGACCCAGCCCATTACCTTGCTTTTTGTGTGATTCATCACACTGATAGAACTTATCATATATTTTACTTAATTTATCCTTTGATATTCCCATTCCCTCGTCCCTGATTGAAAACTGAAGGATATTTTCTTCAACCTTAGTTTCTATCCATATTGTACATTTCGGCTCTGAATATTTAATAGCATTATCGATTAAATTAGTCCACAATTGAAAAAGTAAGTCATAGTCACTTAGTATACTACATTTCTCAAGTCTAAGCTCATATTGAATATCCCTGTCAGGCCACTTTTCTCCCAGTAGAATAATACAACGTCTGATTTGTTCATCCACTTTGACTTCCTGCTTCAAGTCCACGATATTCTGATGATCTAACCTGGACATATGAAGCATGTTTTCACTCATACGAGAAAGCCTCTGTGATTCCTGACAGATATATGACAGGTATTCCTTTTGCTCTTGTTCACTAAGGCCTCCATCCAACAGCATCTCCGAGAAGCCTGCAATGGCTGCAACGGGAGTCTTAATTTCATGGGATACATTACTCATAAAATTCTTTCTCATATAGTCCATTCCACTTAGCTCCCGTGTCATTTTATTAAAATTCCTTGCCATTACATCAATTTCATCGGAATATGATTCGTTTAGCCATTTTCTATGATTATTATTAAATGATAATTGTACTGTAAAGTCACCATCGGCTACCTTTTGTACCCCTTTGCTGATTTCAACAATAGGGTTCATTACATAAGCTGCTGAGTGCCAAAGAGCCACACCACCCAAAATCATGGTTATAGCACAAGTAACAAGACACATGGATAGCGCAACCGTACTGGTAATTGGACCATTATATAAAAAGGAAAAGCCGATAAATACAATGGAATATGCAATTGCACAGGACGCGCAAAGGATTATAACCGATGCCAATGCAAGCTTAAAACGTAGAGATATTCTATTTTTTCTGTTTTTCTTAGCCATTGACTATGCGAATCCTTTCCTATATTTTTGATTTATACCCCAGGCCTCGGATGGTTACTATTTCAAAGTCATCACAATGCTCAAATTTTCGACGAAGCTTCTTGATATGAGAATCGATGGTACGGTCATCCACATCCGTTTCCATCCCCCATATCTCATCCATTAATTCTTGTCTTGTAAATATCTTATTGGGATTACTGAGAAGCTTAAAAAGTAGATAGAATTCCTTGGGGGGCATTTCGAAGGTTTCTCCATGTACCTTAACTGTCAGTGCATTATAATCAAGCAAGGTACTACCAACTACTAACTTTTTCTCATTTGCAATTTGAGCTCTTCTTAACAATGCCTTCACTCGGAGCACCAATTCTCTCATACTGATTGGCTTGATCATATAATCATCCGTTCCAGCACGGAATCCTTTTTCCATATCCTCAAATTGACTCTTCGCTGTTATCATTAGAATAGGAATGGTATATGCTGCATCACGAAGCTCCCTCGCTAATTGATATCCATCTATATTTGGCATCATAATATCACTAATAATCAAATCTATATGTTCCTTGTCCAGCAGGTCTAAAGCCTGCTCCCCGTCAAATGATGTAAACACACGATAGGACTCCTGCTGTAGTTTTGCACATATCAGCTTATTCAGCATTTCATCATCTTCAACGACAAGAATGGAGAACATACTATCACCAACTTTCAATTCAATTGGCTACCTTTTTCAATTCAGCATTTTCTAATCGATAAACAACATCAACAAGGTCTAGTACCCTTTCATCATGAGTTACCATAATGGCTGCCTTATTATGTTTCTTAACTTCCTTTTTTATTAATTCCACTACCTGTCTGCCCCTAATTCCATCTAAGCTGGCTGTTGGCTCATCGGCCAGAATAACATCTGGATTATTCATAAATGCTCTCGCGATTGCCACACGCTGTTTTTCACCACCGGACATCTTTGCGGGGTATTTATTTTCACATCCTGATAGGCCAAGATCCTCCAGCATATCATTTGCGTTTATCTTAGTTTTCCCATTCTTTCTATTCATATCAGTCACAAATGTAAGCTGCTCTTTTGCTGTCAGATAAGGAAGTAAGTGATGACTCTGAAAAATAAATCCAATTTTCTCTCTGCGAATTTTTACCAGTTGCTTGTTGTGCTTCTTCAAAAGCTTTTGTCCCCCTACCACAACGCTGCCATCTGTAGGTGAAAGTAACGCACCGGATATGGATAGAAACGTACTTTTACCTGAGCCGGAGGGACCAATAATTGCAATGAATTCACCTGGCTTTACCTCCAGGGAAACATTTTTTAGTATATTATTTTCTTGGTCACCATCCTGATAAGATTTTGCTATATTGTTTAACTGTAATGCATATTCATTTTTCATTATTCATTTCCTCCTATTATTACGATTGGATCAACTTTTGCAACTTTTCTTATGGATACTAAACTGGTGGCTAGGGAGATTATGATAAAAACAATAGATACAATAATCACCGCCGGTATTTTAAGAGTAAACGGCATACTACCCGGGAGCATAGCTGCCATACCAATGGCAAGAAGATTGCCGATGATTACTCCAATTATTGATAGAATTAGAACCTGACTCATTATATATCTTGAAAGTTCTGACATCTTCATTCCTATGGCTTTTAGAACACCAAACTGTTTTTGTTTCTGGATCGTAACTACATAGAAAAATACACCTAGAACTGCTGCAGAAATTATCACCAGTACCCAAAGAATCATCTTAATGGTTAACTGCTCAGCGGCGTATCCCGGAAGATTATTAATAACTGTTGCTTTATCAATCACTTCTAACCCTTTTACATTGATATTTTCGATATCCAAGCCTTGCACTGCGATTGCATTATACTTTTCAGTATAGGAAGAATTAACTTCCAGATTGAGTGCTGTAAATGTATCAGCCCCAATAAAACCTACTGGTGAGTGCCCGTAGATTTCATCCTGTATAAATCCTACTACTGTTAAAGAAAGACCTGTTGTAGAATCCTTTACCACATCACCAATACCTATATTTTGTTCTTTAAAGGAAGCATCCAATAAAACTGGATGCTTTGCTGAGGATTTTGATAATACTTCCCCTTCAGCTATTTTTGGAGACAGAAAACTCTCTGGGTCAATAGCAAAGTAGGTAATATCTAATTTTTGTTCATCCGATAATGTGTTGATATTGGATCTTTTAATATTCAGATTTGTTACATTATCATTGGATTGAGCTGCTACTTGTTCCAATACCTCTGTGTCTACATTGGATATAGAGATTAATTTTTCTGCATCTGTACTCATTACAAAATACTCGGCGTCTGCCTTTTCAATCGAGGCACTAATCGCCCAACCGAGTCCATTTGCCAGACCTGATAAAAATACAACCATAAATATCATCAGAACAAGGATGCCCTCTATTAATAAATATTTTGATATGCTATGCTTAATTTCTTTCCATGCTAATTTCATAACTTTACCTCTTTCATTATATGATTAAAATATTTATATTACAGCTGTAATGATTGTCGATATACATAATATAAATGGGGAATGTGACCTGAATATGACCAAAATAAATAGAAACCCTCTTGTGGACGTTTTAATCTTATGAATTTGGGTGCCACGCTTATGCCGTTTTATCGTTTTGGAAACAGGTAACTAGGAAAGATGTTATTAGTATAAGTAAATATTGGCACGTTGAGACGGTAGCATTGATGATGAAAAGGATTACTTTGAGTTGATTAGAAGCTCTGGTGAGACTAGGTTTATATTGACACCTCTGAACACCGATGATATACTGAACAGTGTTCAGAAGGATATCATTTCTATTATACACATCAACTGGATTAATTTTTAGTAAGGAAAGGGGTTTATATGGAGAATAAAAAATTAATCAGCTTCTTTGTCGGTATTATTACAGTACTGGTTGTTATTGCAACGACAATTGGTATAGCAGCCATCAACCTTAAGCACGAATTCAACTTTACGACTATTTACGGTGATGTGGTTAAAATATACGGTGGAGGCATTTACAAGATGCATACCGTGGCACAGGTATATCAGGTTATCCCGCATGATATGGTCAATCTGTTTCTGGCACTTCCGGCAATGATAATTTCTTTCGTATTTGCCAGGAAAGGTTTTCTAAAAGCAAGACTATTTTTTATGGCAGTAACTCTTTACCTTTTGTTTACTTATGGGATATATACGTTCTATGCGATGTACAACAGACTATACATATGCTATGTAGCCATAATGGGTCTATGCTTTTACATGTTTTTTATATTACTCAAAGGAACTGATGCTGCAAAGGTTAAGGAGCTGTTCAAGGATAATTACCCAAACAAACTGGTGGGTGGGTTTCTGATTACCGCTGCCTCCTTTATGACTCTGACCTGGCTCAAAGGAGTAATGCCTACTGCATTATTTAATAATATACCCACCATTGATCTTGCTCAAAGTACAACAATGGTACCCCAAGCAATAGATCTCGCTTTTTTCCTGCCATTGGCATTTATAATGGGCATCAGGCTTTGTAGGAAAAGGCCTGATGCCTATATAATAGGAGCGGTCTTGCCTGCGTTTCTGGTATTTATGATGATGGCAATTTTTTCAAAAGGCTTGATGCTGCAAATTACCAATACTGAAAATGGTATTGGAACGATGGCTATAATGGGAACCTTCGCAGCTGTTGCTTTGATTATTACTATTATCAATTTCAGATTTATGAAAAAGGAAGGCTGACATGGGAATAAAAGAAAGAAGGCTTGCGGAGCGAGAACAGATTAGAAAGAAAATATTCGATGCTGCCAGTGAAATTATTATTGCTGAAGGCTTTGAAAAGCTGTCAATCCGTAAAATAGCTGACAGAATAGAATACTCGCCGGGGGTCATTTACAACTATTTCAAAGATAAAAATGAAATTGTAAAGCTGATAATTGAGGAAAACGTACAAAGAATATGTGATACAATGCTGTCTCTGGAGCTTCAGAAGATGAAGCCCAAGGCTGCCCTTGAGCGGGGTCTCACAAAATTTGCAACTGTCATACTTGAAAACCGTCAGCAATACAAGGCCATAATGCTGAGCGGGATAAATTTATCACTGTTAAGGGAGGACAATTCTGAGACAAAAGGACTCAGAGAGCTTTTGATAAACGTGTTAAGTACCGGAAAAAATTCTGGTATCTTTGACATACGTAATGAGGAAATAGCAGCAATGCTTCTGATTGCCGCTATTTTTGGACTTATCAATACTATAGTACAGGAAAAGCTTGAAGATGAGAAATTGCTGGCAATGCTCATTGAAAGCCAGGTTGAAATTCTAGTTCGGGGAGTATCAAAATAATAATAAAGCGAACTATTGCTTAAAAAAAGTGAGTTAAAATGTATATAAAGAACATATGCATCTATCAAGTAATGCTATTCACGGACTGCTGCTCGCTTGCCACAACCGGGATTTAACAGACCGCATAACAGGAATGGGAAACGAATACATTACTATTCTATAACAATCAAATTTTATCGTTTCAAATACAGGAAACTGGGGAAAGATGATATCAGTATAAGAAAAAATTGGCGAGTGAAAAGGAGATGACCATATGTCAAAAATGCCGATGGTATTTGTAGGCCATGGTTCGCCGATGAATGCAATTGAAGATAACCAGTACACCAGGAACTGGAGAGAAATTGCGAAGAAAATCCCTAGGCCTGAGTCAATAATATCAATCTCAGCCCATTGGTATACAAAAGGCACTAAGATTTTCAATGAGGAGAATCCAAAAACTATATATGATATGTACGGATTTCCAAAAGAGTTATATGAGATTTCATATAATGCTCCCGGAAATCCAAAACTTGCCGAGAATGCAAAAAGATTAATAACAAAACCAAGTTCATTCGATAATTCTTGGGGAATTGATCATGGTACTTGGTCTGTGCTAGTCCACATGTATCCCGAAAGGGATATCCCCATCTTTCAAATAAGCATAGATGCTGCTGCTCCACCTGAGGTGCATTATCAAATAGGCAAGGAGTTAAAGTCATTAAGGCAGCAGGGTGTTCTTATATTTGGCACTGGAAATATTGTTCACAACCTGCGTTTAATTGATTGGGAAAGGAATGGCAATGGTTTTAACTGGGCCTATGAGTTTGATGATTTTATTCAAGAAAATATTGAAAATGGAAATCATGAGAAAGTTATTAATTATCTAAGCCTAGGGGAAAATGCAAAGTTATCCGTACCTACGCCCGATCATTTTTACCCAATATTATACATCCTTGGCGCTTCAGACAAAGAGGACAAAATTTCAATTAGTAACAAGAGCTGCATGATGGGTTCCTTATCAATGACAAGCTATTTATTTGAATAAATATATTTTAAAATAAAAAGACGGAGGGCTAACCATGGAGAGAACAGTAAAAACACAGATTAGAGGATATAAAACTAAAGATGGTGCAGGAGTAAATTTGATTAGAGTATTGGGAAATGGAACTGTTCAGGAGTATGATCCGATTTTGTTGCTTGATTCCTTTGACAGCACAAATCCGGATGATTATACAGCGGGGTTTCCCATGCATCCCCACAGAGGAATCGAAACTATCAGTTATGTGTATC
>JAEYWA010000182.1 GCA_023431385.1 Bacillota bacterium
GAGATATCTGTGGGTTATAAGATTAATCCGGCTACAGCTTTGAAGGGGATAAACAGATTGGTGGATGATGGGATAGTTTATAAGAAAAGGGGATTAGGTATGTTTGTTTCTACAGGTGCAAAGGAAAAAATTCATGACAAAAGAAAAGAGACTTTTTTCGAAACGTACATTATATCGCTTGTCTCAGAAGCAAAAAAGCTAGCTATTACTAAAGATGATATATTAAAAATGTTGGAAAGAGGGTTTGATTAAATGAGTTATCTGGAGATCAAAAATATTACAAAAACATTTGGAAATACAATTGCCCTGGATAATGTCTCATTATCACTTGAAGAAAACAAAATATATGGGCTTTTGGGAAGAAACGGAGCGGGCAAGACTACTTTACTAAACCTTATAACCGACAGAATTTTTCCGACATATGGAGAGATACTGCTGAATGGTGAAAAAATTTCGGACAATGAAGCTGCACTTTCAAACATTTATTATATGAGCGAACCCAACTATTATCCTGAGTCTATGACAGTCAGGAAGGCTCTTAAATGGACTGGAGAGTTTTATAAAGACTTTAACTCTGAGTACGCAACTGTTCTGTGTAATAAATTTAATCTTAATGCTGATAAAAAAATCAGAGCTTTATCAACAGGCTATCAGTCCATTTTTAAAATAATTGTTGCTCTATCCTGTAATGCTCCGATAATTCTGTTGGATGAACCAGTTCTGGGGTTGGATGCAAATCATAGAGAATTATTCTACAAAGAGCTAATTCAGAGTTATAGCGAGCGGCCAAGGACTATTGTATTATCTACACACCTTATTGAAGAGGTTGCTGAGTTAATTGAATACGTAATTGTTATTAAGGACGGCAAAGTAATAATGCAGGATTCAGTTGAAAGTGTGTTGTCCCAAGGCTATTCAGTTTCAGGAACCTCAGCTTCTGTTGATAATTTTATTAAGGGTAAAAACGTAATAGGTATAGACACCCTGGGAGGTTTAAAAACTGCCTATGTGCTTGAAAGGCCTGAAAGGGATAATTTGCCTGACGGACTTGAAATATCAGGACTTAACCTGCAAAAGCTGTTTATACGGCTGACAAATTAAGGATTGGGGAGAAATTAATATGAAACTAAAATCAGTTATAAAATATAATATTTCAAGTATAAAGTCTAGTGTTTTGATTTTTTATCTTGTTATGTTCGCAGTAATCATCCTTATGAGCAGCTCGATAAATATTAAAAGCAGCGGTGATGGTAATAGCTATTCCGGTGGAGCTGAAATGGCATCTGTAGTTTTTTTGTTTATAATGGGCCTTAATTCCTTTAAGGAAGATTTCTTGTTTCTATCAGTAAACAACATACCAAGGAAGCTCCAATTTAAAGCTTTTTTAATATCCACTCTTTCAGTTTGTTGTATAATGGCAGCTATAGATACTGCTTATTCAAGCATATTATCACAGTTTTTTACCTACAAAACAGCATTTATCCAAATATACGAAAAGTGGATTGGGCAAACTTCTACTCCTTTAGTTGTTATTTCAGTTTTTATATGGAGCGCAGTACTATACCTTGCAGCATATCTCATAGGTTATTTAATAACAAATCTTTACTATTATATGAACAAAACGGCTAAGATAATTTTTTCTGTTGGTGTCCCGGTGTGGTTTGTTATCCTGCTTCCTATTATTGATTCATCAATTACAAAGGGAAAAATAGTAAATTTCATTGGAAACGTATTTCGCTATCTTGGAGGGGTCCAGAATACTGTAAATCCATATATTGCAGTACTTTCATTATTACTGGTTTCTGTTGCTACAACAAGCTTATCCTTTCTATTGGTGAGAAGGGCTATAGTTAAAAACTAGAGGTCGGAAGTTAGCAGTTAGAGGTTGGAAGTAGGAAGTAAGAAATTAGTAGTAGGACGAAGTTAATAAGAGTAAAGTAAGCGGGCTTGCTAATATGGCTGAAAAACCATATTAGCAAGCCCGTTTTACTAAAAACTTACATAGTTTGATCTATGTATGTCTTAGATTTGTCTGATACTTTTTCATCAAAGCTTAACATGAAACTCAGCGTAATGTGATAATCCTTCTATGCGAAAGAAACCCAAAAGTAAGATTTTAATATGTGGTATTTTGTTGATATAATGTATACAAAACTTAATTTGGGATGTAAGCCATTTTTATTTAAAGAGAGGTAAGTGAAATGCAAAATATAAAATATGTACATACAAATCTTATCGCAAGGGATTGGAGAAGTCTTGCAGACTTCTATATTGAGGTCTTTGGGTGTAAGCCAAACTATCCTGATAGAGATTTATCCGGTGAATGGATAAACAAAATGGCTTTAATCGATGGGGCGAGAGTCAGGGGAATGCACTTGAGCTTACCCGGATATGAGAATGGGCCTACTCTGGAGATTTTTGAGTATAGTCCGGAAGATATGCGTGAGATGGATTTGCCTATCAATAAACAGGGCCTGGGGCATATAGCTTTTCATGTAGATAACGTTGAAGAAATGCTTCAAAAAGTAATTTCACATGGTGGTAAGCCATTTAGTGAAGTAGTCAGAAATGAATATCCGGAACTTGGCCTACTAACAATGGTATATGTCAGGGACCCCGAGGGTAATTTTATTGAACTTCAAAACTGGAAAAAGTAATATTATATACTTCAAATTGAACAATACATCTCGCGTACTTAAATGGAGGACTTATGACAAAGCCAATTATCGGGATCCCCATGGGAGATCCCGCAGGAATCGGACCGGAAATAATCGTTAAGGCACTGACTCATTCAGATATCTATAAAGTGTGTCGGCCTGTTATAATAGGAGATACAAAAGTAATAAAAAGCGCAGCTAGGGTATGCAGCATTAATTCTGAGACCAGAACAGTTAAGACAGCTAATGAATGCCAATATGCTGAAGGAATCGTTAATGTTATAGACTTGGATAATATAGACCTGCAAATGCTTAAGTTTGGTACTGTGCAGCCTCAAAACGGAATTGCCTCATATGATTACATCAAGAAGTCGGTTGAACTGGCAGGAAGGGGCGAACTTACAGCGATTGCTACAACTCCAATAAACAAGCCGGCATTAAAGGCCGGAAACATAGATTTTATCGGTCATACTGAAATACTAGCCGGCCTTACAAGCATCGAGGACCCCTTGACCATGTTTGAGGTCAGGGGAATGAGAGTGTTCTTCCTCACCAGGCATGTCTCACTGAGAAAAGCCTGTGAAATGGTAACCCAACAAAGACTGCTTGATTATATAGGCAGATGTACCGAAGCCTTAAGAAGCCTAGGCATTACCGAGGGGACCATGGCAGTCGCAGGCTTGAATCCCCACAGTGGCGATGGCGGTCTGTTTGGAACAGAGGATATCGAACAAATTGTTCCTGCCGTTGAAGAAGCGAGAAAGAGGGGATACAATGTGGAAGGCCCAATAGGTGCAGATTCGGTGTTCCACCAGGCACTTATAGGTAAGTATAATTCAGTGCTGTCACTCTACCACGATCAGGGACATATAGCTACAAAAACACTGGATTTTGAGAGGACAATAGCAATTACCCTCGGTTTGCCGTTTCTCAGAACTTCGGTAGATCACGGAACAGCTTACGATATCGCAGGAAAGGGAATTGCCAGTGAGGTAAGTATGCTTGAGGCTATACTATTAGCAGCAAAATATGCGGAACCCTATGAAATTTGGTTCAAGACATGCAGCAATTTGTAAAAATAAGTAAAAACAGACTGTTTTAACAAAGCCACGTATTATATAATAATACTGGTGTGACAAATATTTGAAGCACTGGTTTTCCGGCTATTGATTTTTAATTATTACAGGAGGTCAATTATGGCAGATGTTATTGATTACAAGATCATCGGGGATGATATGCAGATTGTAGAGGTGGAGTTGGATCCATCCGAAGGAGTAAGAGCTGAAGCAGGCGCAATGATGTATATGGAAGACGGCATAATGATGCAGACATCAACCGACGGAGGTGCGTTCAAGGGCTTTAAAAGAATGCTTACAGGCGAGAGTTTCTTTATTACCACCTTTTATAACTCTGGTGCTTCAAAAAAGCGTATGGCTTTTTCAGCTCCATACCCAGGAAAGATAATACCTTTAGATCTGACCAGTGTGGGCGGAAGCTTTCTTTGTCAAAAAGATTCCTTTTTGTGTGCGGCAAATGGTGTAGATATAGAAATAGCCTTTACCAGAAAGCTGGGTGCGGGGTTCTTCGGAGGTGAAGGCTTTATCCTCCAGAAGCTGGTGGGAAACGGTATGGCTTTTGTACATTCCGGCGGAACAATAATTCAGAAGAATCTTCTACCAGGTGAGACTCTTAAGGTTGATACCGGCTGTCTGGTCGCATTTTCACCAAGTGTTGATTATGATATACAATTTGTAGGCGGCTTTAAGAATGCATTATTCGGTGGCGAAGGCTTGTTCCTGGCCAAGTTGACCGGTCCGGGAATAGTATTCCTGCAGAGCCTGCCTCTTTCAAGGCTTGCAGACAGACTGACTTCTGCTGGTTCACGACACAGAGAGCAATCCGGATTAGGAAATATCGGCGGGGGAATATTAGGAGGACTTTTTGGGGGAGACAACCGCTACTAAATAAAATCCCCACCTGTCAGCTATTCCCTAAGAGTTTCAAATCTAAATTTTACCCTGTATTTATATTTGTAAATTACTGTTGAAATAGGTAATTATATATGATATTTTTAATATGGTTATTATGGCTTACTCAATCATTAGAAGACGGACGAAAGTACTATACCAGCCATAACTAAATATCATTGAAGGGGTGTTTATATGAGTGATTTACGTACTAAAAAAAAGGGTCTTCCGATTAAAACAATTGTTGCAATAGGTATAGGGGCTGCCTTGGTGGTTGCTATATATCAAGTAAGTATCCCTGTAGGCTTTATCCCCAATACAAGACTTCAATTTAATGCAGCGATTATTGCTTTAATTGGTGCTATCTTCGGGCCAATAGCAGGTTTATTCACCGGATTGCTTTCACACACTATTGGTGATGCACTATTTTATGGTGGTATCTGGTGGAGCTGGGTAATAGCCGACGGAGTTTATGGTATTTTGGTAGGCCTGACCTTTAAAAAGTTGAGGATATCCGAAGGAGGCTTTGGAAGTAAGCAAGCACTGATATTTAATATAAATCAGGTTTTTGCAAATGCTGTGGCATGGCTATTGGTTGCACCAGTACTTGATATACTTATATATGCCGAACCTTCAGACAAGGTATTTGTACAAGGGGTAACTGCTTTTGCGGCAAATGGTGCTGTTACTCTTGTTGTTGGAACAATACTTGCTTTTGCGTATTCAAAGATCCGTACCGGCAATTCAAGCCTGGAAAAGGAAGCTTAAATACATAACGTTGGAAGCTTAGTCTATAAATTTAAGGTAAACACATATAAATTAAACATAAAAAGTGGTTGTTCACAGCAACCACTTTTTCATACAGAGGGAACTATGAATAAACCAATAATTGAATTTATTAATTTTTCATTTAAATACCGTGTACAAAAGTTGCCTTCTCTGTCAGATATAAATTTAACAATATACGAGGGGGAAAAGGTACTGATTGTAGGGCCTTCAGGTTCAGGCAAATCGACACTGGCAAACTGCATTAACGGGCTGGTGCCTTTTTCTTATTCAGGCGAAATAAAGGGAGACTTAAGAATTAAGGAGCAGAATCCTTCTGAACTTGGCATATTTGGGTTATCAAAGCTTGTTGGAACGGTTCTCCAGGATACTGATGGACAGTTTGTAGGCCTTACCGTGGCTGAGGATATAGCTTTTTCTATGGAGAATGACTGTGTTGAGCAGACTGAAATGATAAGAAGAGTCGAGGAAACTGCTCAGACAGTTGAATTATCCGGTTATAAGGGGCATTCTCCTCAGGCCCTGTCGGGTGGGCAAAAGCAGAGGGTATCTCTTGGGGGTGTCCTTGTTGACAAGGTAGACATTCTGCTATTTGATGAACCTTTGGCTAACCTCGATCCTGCAACCGGTAAATATGCCATGGAGCTAATTGACAGAATACACAGGGAGTCTAATACAACCATACTGATTGTTGAACATAGACTTGAAGATGTACTTCACTGTAACGTTGACAGGATTATTGTTATGGAGGAAGGAAGAATAATAGCCGACCAAAAGCCGGCTGAGTTGCTTGCTTCAGGAATCTTGAAAGCAACAGGTATACGTGAGCCTTTATATATAACTGCGCTAAAATATGCGGGTAGTAAGATTTCTGCATCAATTCATCCGGAACATATAAATTCTATAATATTGGATGAACTGAAAAACCCGCTTGTCAGCTGGTATGAGAAAAAGTTTTCTGAACCGGCTAAATCTCAGTGTTCAAAACAATTGGAACTAAAAAATATTGGATTCGGGTATGATCAAAATAAACCGGTGATTTCAGATATTAATATTTCTATTAACAAGGGTGAGATGGTGGGGCTTGTAGGGCAGAACGGGGCAGGAAAGTCTACACTGTCAAAAGTTATATGTGGATTTGAAAAGCAATCAGCAGGTACTATATTCTTAAATGGAAATACTATTGATGATGACAGTATTACCGAAAGAGCGCAGAAAATTGGTCTTGTAATGCAAAACCCCAACCATATGATATCAAAGCCCATGATATTTGATGAAGTGGCTCTGGGGCTGATGTCCAGAGGCTGGAGCAGGAATGATATCAATGACCGGGTTTCAGATACATTGAGAACCTGTGGACTTTATGAATACAGGAACTGGCCTGTTTCGGCATTGAGCTATGGTCAAAAAAAACGGGTAACTATAGCTTCAATTCTTGTTTTAGAGCCAGAGATTATTATACTTGATGAACCTACTGCAGGTCAGGATTTCAAGCATTATACCGAATTTATGGAATTTTTGCTGGAGTTAAACACAAAGAATGGTACTACAATTGTGATGATTACCCATGACATGCATTTGCTCCTGGAATATACCGGACGGTGTTTGGTTATGGCGGAAGGCAGGGTGATTGTAGATGATGTACCTGCCTCAATTCTAACCAATGATGAAATAATTAGTAAGGCAAGTTTAAAGAGAACTTCTCTGTACGAGCTGTCTGTGAAATCCGGAATAAGCGACTCTCAGGCCTTCGTTCAACATTTTATTGACTTTGACAGGAGGGTGAGAGTAAATGGCACGAATGTTAACATATAAGGATACGGGAAGCATTATCCACTCTCTGAACGGAACAACCAAACTTCTGTATTTTCTGGTTTGGTCATTAACCTGTATGATTACTTACGATACCCGCCTCTTGCTATTTATGTTCGCCTTAAGTATATTTGCATTTAAGGTATCAAAAGTGGATTTTACGGATGTCGCTTTTGTGTTGAAGCTGATTTTGGTATTTTTATGTATAAATCTTATAGCAATTTATATATTCTCTCCTGAGGAAGGAGTTAAAATTTATAATAGTAGAACACAATTATTACACATTATTGGAAAGTATAATTTCACAGCCGAGCAGCTTTTTTATGAACTGAATGTGGCACTAAAATACTTCACAATAATTCCTATAGCCTTATTATTCATTTTGACTACTAACCCTAGTGAATTCGCCGCTTCATTAAATAAAATCGGCGTTAGCTATAAAATCAGTTATTCAGTGGCCATAACACTGCGGTATATACCTGACATGCAGAGGGATTATACAATTATTTCTCAGGCTCAACAAGCTCGAGGGATTGATATGTCCAAAAAAGTAAGTCTTATTAAAAGAATGAAAAACGCAGCTGCAATTTTAATCCCGTTATTTTTTTCAAGTATGGATAGGATTGATACTATTACAAATGCATTGGAATTAAGGGGGTTTGGAAAGAATAACAGAAGAACCTGGTATTCTGCAAGAAAGATGCAAAAACTAGATTGGATAATTGTTTTTGCACTAATTATCTTTTTATGTTTGTCAATTTTGATAACGTTTGCAGATGGGAGCCGATTTTATAATCCGTTTATCTGATATATGTGAAATCAATAGCTTTGTGTTATAATACATTTGTTATTTGGTTTATAGTATGTTTATAATATATAAATATAAACTGCCATTTTGATTTGTTCAGAGGTTTACATAAATGTCGACTACCAAAATAAATGTAAAAAAACACAACATTCTGAAGGAACTTGTTGAAGGGTCCAGGCTTAGTATCCCAATAGCATTGGGATATTTTCCTGTATCCTTTACTTTTGGTTTGATGGCTGTAAAGGGTGGAATACCCGTCTGGATAGTAATATTAATATCTATGACCAACCTTACTTCCGCAGGACAATTTGCTGGGACAAACCTTATAATTGCGGGTGCCGGACTTGTTGAAATTACCGTAACTACCTTTATTATCAATATACGGTACATGCTGATGTCACTGTCTCTTTCGCAAAAGCTGACAAATGGACTTTCAAATGTTAAAAGGTGGGTCATGGCTTTTGGCATAACAGATGAGACCTTTACTGTGGCAGCAATGCAAAAGAAGGATATCACTTTCCCCTTTATGACAGGCCTTGAGCTACTTCCTTATATAGGCTGGGCAGCTGGCACTGCAGCCGGAGCAATGGTATGTACGCTGCTGCCGGAAAGCTTGCAGAACTCTATGGGGATAGCTCTATATTCCATGTTTATTGCACTGGTAATCCCTGCTGCTAAGAAGTCAAAAGCAGCTTTGACTGTATGCGGTTTCGCCATCCTTATAAGTTCCATTCTAAAGTGGGCACCTTTCTTTTCCTTTATATCGGGTGGTTGGAGAATAATTATTTCTACTGTAATCGCATGTTGCCTGGGAGCAAAAATGTATCCACTGGAAGATGTTCGGGATAGTCAGACAGAGGAACCTAATATTGAAGATGGTCTTATAAAAGGTAAAAAAATGGAGGGCTGAATGGATAGAATATTAGCTGCAGTTATCTTAATGGCAATTGTAACATATCTGCCCAGAGTTTTGCCTTTGGCAATCTTTAAAAAAAGGATACGGTCGCGGTTTGTTACTGCCTTTCTAAGTTACGTCCCATATGCAGTGCTTGGGGCAATGATATTTCCCGATATACTGACTTCTACAGGACATATGGGATCTGCACTGGCAGGGCTGCTGATAGCAGCAATAATGGCTTATTTTGAAAGAGGGCTTTTACAGGTGGCTGTTTGTGCTATATTGGCAGTATATGTTTGCGAACTGATTATAGTAAGATTATAATAAAAATTAATGGTTAACCCATAAATAGCTAATAGATTTCATTTGGGAGGTACTATGCACAAGAGATATATATTATCATTGGATCAGGGAACTACCAGCTCCAGAGCTGTTTTGTTTGATAGTCTGACAGGTCAGATAGCGGGTATGAAAAGCGTCCCGCTAAAACAGATATACCCTCAGCCGGGCTGGGTTGAACATGACGCCTTGGTAATATACAATGACCAGCTGAAGGCTATGTCAGAGGCTATTGAAGAAGCCGCTGTCAGCCCGGAGCAGATTGCCTGCATAGGAATAACAAATCAGAGAGAAACTGTCGTAGTATGGGAAAAATCGACCGGAAGGCCCATATACAATGCAATAGTCTGGCAGTGCAGAAGATCCTCGGACATCTGTGACAATTTAAAAATGAGCGGCCTTACAGCAGAAATAAAAAAGAGAACAGGTCTCGTAATTGATGCATATTTTTCAGGTACCAAGATAAAATGGATATTGGAACATGTGGAAGGTGCAAGGGAAAAGGCACAAAAGGGAGAACTCCTGGCAGGAACGGTTGATTCCTGGCTGGTTTGGAAGCTATCGGGAGGTAAAACCCATGTGACCGATTATTCCAATGCCTCGAGGACAATGCTGTATAATATAAAGGAACTCAAATGGGACGAAATGCTGCTTAAAGAGCTTGGAATTCCGGAATGCATGCTACCAAAAGTTGTCCCCTCCTCAGGTGTTTGTGCTTGCACAAAGTTTTCACCTGATGGATATAAGGCCGGGAATGAGTTAAATTATAATGAAAGAGTTATTAAAAATATATTAGATACCGGAATCCCTATTTCTGGCATGGCAGGAGATCAGCATGCTGCATTGTTTGGTCAGGCCTGCTTTAAGCCCGGTGATGCAAAGAATACATATGGCACAGGCTGCTTTATTCTTATGAATACAGGAAAGAAGCCTGTGGAGTCAAAAAACAATCTTTTGACAACCATCGCCTGGGGGATAAATGACGAGGTGGAATACGCTCTGGAAGGCAGTGTTTTCAACGCCGGAGCTGCAATTCAGTGGCTGAGGGATGAATTGGGAATAATAGAGAATGCACATCAAAGCGACATTGAAGCCGAGCAGGTGGAGAATACCGGCGGGGTGTATGTAGTTCCAGCCTTTACCGGACTTGGGGCTCCATACTGGGATATGTATGCCAGAGGAACAATCATTGGATTAACCAGAGGAACCAACAAGAAGCATATTATCAGAGCAACGCTGGAATCTATAGCATATCAGAGCAGAGATGTTCTTGAGGCAATGCAGAAAGATTCCCAAATAGAGCTGAACGAACTGAAAGTTGACGGTGGAGCCAGTGTAAGTGAATTTATGATGCAATTTCAGTCGGATATATTAAATATTCCGGTATTAAGGCCTGTAATACGGGAAACAACTGCAATGGGTGCGGCTTACCTGGCGGGACTTGGAATTGGTATATGGAATTCAAGAGATGAAATTGCAGACAACTGGAACCTTGATAAAATATTCAAGCCCTCTGAGAACAAAAAGTATTTTGACCAATTGTATTTTAAGTGGAAACAAGCGGTAGAGCGTTCTCTGAAGTGGGATTTGTAAAACAGGCTTTCTTTTATAGAAAAAGTGTACTATATCAATTTAATATGTTATAGTATTACAAAAGTATAGTTTATAACCTCCTTTATTCGCCAAACTGCAATAAAGGATATGCATTTTTAAACTATTTTATGGCCGCTTTGTCGGCTCAAAGCCACTATCGTGGCTTGGGAGGTTAATATGGATATAAAACAGGTTTGTGTTAAAGCAAGTGAAGCGTCAATAAGGATGGCCGAACTTGATGGTACTGCAAAAAACAATGCACTTTCGGCTGTTGCTGACTCACTGCTGAAAAATAAAGATAAGCTTATTGCTGCAAATACTAATGATATAAAAAGAAGTGAAGAAGAAAAGCTTGCAGCACCATTGCTGAAGAGGCTTAAATTTGACGAGAAAAAAATATATGATGTAGTTGAAGGTATCCGAAGCCTTATACAGCTTGAGGAGCCAGTAGGGAAAACCATGCTTTCAACCATGCTGGACGAGGGGCTGGAATTATACAAAGTAACTTGTCCCATAGGTGTTATAGGGATTATATTTGAATCGAGGCCGGATGCCCTGGTACAGATATCAACCTTGTGCCTTAAGAGCGGCAATAGTGTGCTTCTTAAGGGAGGCAGAGAGGCAAAGGAAACCAATAGAGTCTTAACTGATATTATTGAGGAGGCAACAGTTGCTGTCGGGATACCAAAAGGCTGGATCACTCTTCTTGAAAGCCGTGACGATGTTAGTGAAATGCTAAAAATGGATGCTTATATCGATTTAGTCATACCAAGAGGCTCAAATGAGTTCGTCCGATATATTATGGATAATTCAAGAATACCTGTAATGGGGCATGCTGATGGCATCTGTCACGTTTATGTAGACAAGGATGCAGATCTGGATATGGCAACAAGGATAACAGTTGATTCAAAGACTCAGTATGTGGCAGTGTGTAATGCTACAGAAACGTTGCTCGTTCATAAAGCTGTAGCACCTGAATTTCTTCCTGGACTGAAATCTGAATTGGACAAAAAGAATGTGGACATCTACGGTGATGAAGAAACACAGAAGATAATACCTGTCAATGCGGCCACAGATGCTGATTGGGCGACAGAATATCTGGATTATACCATTTCAATTAAAACTGTATCAGATGCAGATGAAGCTATAGAGCATATTAATATTTACGGATCAGGACATACAGACAGTATAGTCACCTCAAATAAACAAACTGCTTTAAAATTTATGAACCTGGTAGATTCTGGAAATGTATTCTGGAATGCTTCTACTAGATTCAGTGACGGTTTTAAATACGGTTTTGGTGCAGAAGTCGGTATCAGTACCAGCAAGCTTCATGCCAGAGGACCTGTAGGCCTGGAAGGCTTGCTGAGTTATAAGTATATGCTTATTGGTAACGGACAGATTGTTGACGACTATGCTAACAATAGAAAGACCTTTAAGCATGTAAAGTTAAACAAACAGATTCAGGATATGTAAAACAGATAAATTAAAATATTTAATACAGAATGAAAGGAGACTTTAGAATGAACTTTGAAATTATTTCTACTGAAAAGGCGCCTGCTGCAATAGGGCCATATTCGCAGGCTGTTAAATACGGTAATTTTATATATACCTCCGGCGCAATTCCTGTTGAGCCTAAAACTGGTGAAGTGGTTGCCGGTGGAGTGGAGGCTCAGGCGGAGCAGGCTCTGAAAAACCTTGCAGAAGTACTGGCGGGCGCAGGAGCAAGCCTTGAGAATGTTATAAAGACTACAGTTTTTATAAAAAATATGAATGATTTCTCAGCAATAAACGAAGTTTACAAAAAGTTTTTTACAGCAAATTACCCTGCAAGATCCTGCGTAGAGGTTGCAAGACTTCCAAAGGATGTGCTGATTGAAATTGAATGTGTTGCAGTAGTGTAGCTAAGCCAGAACTTTAATAAGCAGTGAAAAGTTCAAAAAGTAGGTTGAAAGGTTAAGTAGTACTTCCGTAAGCCAGCAAAATAAAAGCCCCGCGTAAGCGGGGCTTTTTAACTATTCACTGTACACAATTCACTGCTATCCAACTGAATACTGGCTTTCGGCTCTTGAATTTCGGTTCTTACTGAAGTTTCCAACTTCCTACATCTAATTTCTAACCTCCAACCTCCAAATCACATATCTCTATAAAATATCAGATTTAATTCCATGTCCTTGTCAATCTGGCCGTCTTTAAACATTTTAGTATATTTCCCAGTCAGTGACTTGGCAATTTTAGCCCTGGAATTATTAAGCTGCATCAAAAGATCCGAAAAGGCTGGCTGTTTTGCCAGATTGCTCCGCATCTCCTTTGGAGGTGGACAATAGCGGAACAGTATTGCTCGAGCCAGCTTGTTTAAACGCAGTATACCTTTTGACTCGTAATTTATCCAGGTCTCATAGTCGCTTGTAAAGATATCTCTCATAATATTTCTGTTCTTTTGAATCTGAATTTTAATTTTTTCCTTTGCGTCCTCGGTCAGATCGTGATTTTTCTTAAAGAACTGAATGTAGTCGGTATATTCAGAGGTAAGAGATTTCTCTGTAATATCGTTCCATGCTACCCCCATCATGGTTCTGCAAAGTTCCCAGCGGAAAGCTCCGATTAATTTGAGTACAAGCTCGGAGAGATTTTCATCTGTAAATGCCGGAACTATAAATCTTCCAGGCGTATTTCGGGCTTTTCCGGTAATTTCCTGCCACATGGATACTCTTGAGCCAAAGGTAGGGACTATAATAATATCCGGTCGGATTTCCTTCATTATTGGCTCTTTTTCAATACCTTTAGTTTCATTTTTGTACCAGATTTCTCTATAGAACACTGAAAAATCGATGGCAAGTAAATTATTAATAGCCTGCTGAAGCTTATGAGGTGTTATGACGGCTTTTTCCAGGTCACGAGTTATTATATCCTTGTGAAGTATGGGAAAATAACTGCTGATATGACCGTGACATACCTTTTGGTTAGTTTTAAGCATATTGTTTATTTCAAAATGCACCTTAGCTTTGAAGTCACGGTCATATGCTGGTTTATCTGCATCGGTAACCATCTTCCTCTTTTTCATATCTCTGAACACATCGGAGTAATCCTGTCCAAAGTCATTTATTGAAGGATCTTTCTGATTAGTGTGTATAAGATCAAGCCATTTTTTAGAGGTATATACATTAAAATCGGTGCAGGGATATTCCTTTTCACAGAGTCGGTATAATGCTATAGCCTGCTCTTTTGTAACGAGGCGCTCGTCCATATAGCCGAAATTTAAAAACATGCTTATCAGCTTCGAACAACTGTTATCAGCTTGTGTCCTCTTAAAAGCCTCTTCATAGATTTGAAAAAAGTCGCTTACTATAGAAGAACGAAGCTCTCTGACTTCGGGATCAGAAGAGGTTTTGTCCTTTAAAACCCTGAATTGGCTAAGTCTTCTGTTCAGGCTGTCGATTTGATCCTGCGGACAGGAACAGTATTGCATTATCCTTTCCAAGCTATTCTCTAGCTCCTTTGGGAGCTCAGAGCCAATTGCTATATCGTTTGAATTTGTGGCCGAGGCACTGATTTCGGCTTTTGAACGAACAGTATCTATAAGGCTTGTAAATTCTTTTATATCTATATTGGTAAAGGAGTCAAATTCATTTTGCAGCTTGTCAATACATTGGCTTGTAATATCAGAAGCTTGTGTTAAAATGTTCAGAATATTTAAAGCAGCTTCCTTGTCATCTCTTGAATCGGTAGCGATTTTACCGTATGTAGCCAACAAATTACTAGGTGAAAGATATAGCAGCTCCATATTCTTACAAAGTATTGAAAAAATATTTCTTATCTCAAAAATAATTGCATCTAATACCTCAGAACCCTTTTTTATATGATACTCACATACGTTGCTCTCGCTGTTAAAGAATAATTTACGGCTATCCATCGAGACGTTTAATAGACTTGTAAAATACTCAATACTTGTATTGTCCAGGTCAGGAGAATCAGTGACAGTATCAACAATTTCCTGAGTAAATAGTATGTCTGGATCAAGAGGGAAAAACTTATAGCCATCCTTTTTCAGATTTTCATATATGCTTTGATAGGAATTCAATATTTCAATATCAGGTGCATAGCTGAAATAGAATTTATCCTTTATAGCCCAGTAGAAGGTCAACAAATTTTGTGTCAGAGCATTAATGTTATGACATATAGGAAGTAGCTTCTGGTATGCGGTATAGCTTAAGTCGATCAAAGTTGCCAATGAGGTAACCAGATAAGCAGAGTAATCCTTCTGGGTAGCAAGTATGCTTTTTATGTCTGCAATAGAATTTGCAGGGAAGCAATAAAGAGTACAGATGTCTTTTGCAGAGAGGCTGAAGGAATTCCGGCCGTTTCTGATTACATCGTTAATACTTAAAAAAGTATTCTGCTCCAGTGTAAATAATCGACAGCTTCTCGAAATAAGCAGTTCATTGTTAGTGAATATATCATCAAATGGTGACACAAAAACATCTATTTTTCCTTTAAGCAGTAATACTATAGAGGAGGTTCTGTCTCCCTCACATATTAAGAGCTCACCCTGGTTGGATGAATACTGACCTGCAAAATCGGGTTTTATGCTCATAGTTGCTCTCCTTGTGTATATGAATGCCGTATTTAACTATAGGCTTATTCATTTGTTGATTGATGAACATTGACATAATAAATTATACACTATATATAAAAATAAAAAAAGCCGGACTAAATACCCAAG
>JAEYWA010000223.1 GCA_023431385.1 Bacillota bacterium
ACACCCCCCTGCTGAGGAAAGCCAGCAGAGCGCTTGATGCAAGGTTGGTTCCAAGCAAGCACAGTGAAATTGTCAGCATTCCCGGCATATCCTGAAGCAGAACCATAATAAGAATTAAAACTATAATTGCAGGTATGCAGGTTGCAAAGACGAAAAACATTCTTATGAAAGTCAAAACTATAGCATTGGCTCTCGCACCTATTATTCTGTAGGTGAAGACCTCTGCAAAAACAAACAGTATTGAAAAGCCAATAAATATAATTAAATATGCCATAATCATTTGAATTCCGATATTATATACCAAACCACCGATTATTAGAGAAATACCTCCTCCGAGGATTGCCTTTACCAGCCCGGGCAATACAGAGAATATAACCTTCTGAAACGATCCGGCAGGAATTAGGTATATATACGGCTTTTTAAACTCCCTGTGCCATGAATCATTCAAAGACATGGAGAGTGAGCCGAAGCAGAGCATTGCAAAAACAAAGGTGAATTCCAAACCGAATACCTTTCCGAATATAACGTAAAATAGACCTATGAATATTTCTCTCATATTCGTTATAACATTTACCTTTTTATTTTCGAGTATCTGTCGTGAAAATATTGCAGCCGCACCTTCATAATATCTTATTGAGGAGCCTTTTTGTTTTAATTTCGCAGTCGAACGCGCATCTGCACTTCCATGTGTCTTAATATCCTCAAGCATTTTTTGAAGATTGACAGAATTCTCAAGTGTTTTTTCGTAAAAATCAGCCTTACAATTATACATTGCAACACACAAAGCGGCATTTGCTATACCCAGAAGAGTTATTGCCGGTATGAGGCCTGAAAGAATATTACCAGCCAATAGAGAACTTATAGCCCATTTTGTCCATCCGAACAGAGGTACCCAATTATACCAGTTGCTTGTAAAATAATTGTCCACGGTGGTTTTAAAATTAAGTCCGCTGCTGAACAGCATACCCAGGAATATGGCAACAAGAATACCTGCAAACCCTAGAAAAATATACTTCGCCTTCTTTTTAAAGCCGGTTTTTTCAGTATCGATTATGTATATATAATAATACGACAAATAAATACATCCAAACATCAAACTAATAATTAACAGTACCATAAAATACTTCGGCACTGTCAATGCTGGACCTAAAAGATATGGCATATAAAAGCATATAAAAAACCCGGTCAGTGCCGCTCCAGGGGCAGTTGATATAAGAATATACGCCAGTACGGTCCTTCTTTCAAAAGGTCCGGTAAACAAATAGGTGGCATCCGCCATTGTCAGTATACCTGTGTCTCTTGAAAGAAAAGTGTTATAAAGCAGCATTCCAATTAAAAGTACAACTCCTGCTAATATAGTTTCTGCTGAGCTACTAGACAAAGGAGGCTTATCTACAACAAATGCCATAACAAACAAGAAGCCCATACCTACTACCCCAATAACTGTGATAACAGCTGACAATACACTGGAGAAAGCACGTTTAATCTTGTTAATGTAAGCTTTTCGTAATATGTACATTATTGCCTGCATTCTTCTTTTTCTCCTTCCGTAAGTTCGAAGAAAATATCCTTGAGCTCCCTGTCTTTAAGCTCATCTCTTGAAATATCACAGACTATTTTACCCTTGTTCATTATATAAGCTCTATCCCAAACATCATTAATTGTATCGATTATGTGAGTGCTTACAAGGATGCTCTTTCCTTCCGACTTTAATTCCTCGAATATTTTAAGTACCTCATTTATGGCTTTCGGATCCAGACCTACCAGAGGTTCATCAAATAATATCGCCTGGGGCTCTATCAGCAGGGCAACCGCTATACTAAGCTTTTGAGTCATTCCCTTTGAAAGTTCACGTACATATTTATCCTTTTTATCATAAATCTCAAGCCGCTCAAATATTTCTTTTATTTTCTTCTCCCAGGAGTCCTCGAGCTTATATGCCTTGGCAATAAACTGTGCATGTTCCCAGGGAGTAAGAAAATCATACAATGCAGGAGTTTCCGGAATATAGCCGAATATTTTCTTTGCTTCTACAGTTTTGTTCTGATGCCCGCAAATTGTTATGTTCCCTTCAAATTTAAGCAATCCGGCTATACTTTTGATGGTAGTTGATTTTCCAGCACCGTTAGGCCCCAGCAGAATGGTTGCCTCTCCGGGTTTTGCTGTCAAAGATATACCATCCACCGCTTTAAATTTTTTATAGGTTTTGGTCAGATTATTTATGGTTATCATGTTATCTCCCATCTTCGCTCATAACGCGTATATTAATATGTTGTGAAAAGCACTTAGTGGCTTTTCTCTACGTAAAATCACTCATAGCAAGCCATGATGTATTTTTCACGCTAACCCATTAAAATAATGATTAACAATTATTATACACTAAAGAGTAAAATTTTGTATGAGTAACAGTAAATTTCCTAAATAATCTGTCAATTCAATGGCTCGACGCATGGAATATACTTTAATGGGTTCAGCGGGCTCGACGCATGGAATATATATTGATGGGCTCAGCGACTCAACACATAAAATATCTCTTGATCGGTACAGCCGGCTTCTCTCATCGGCTCAACTATATCCTTCAGCAAATCCGGTATGTAGGTTTTAAGAGAAGTAAAGGTTCCTTCAAGCTTGTACTCCCCCATAGAGGCAGGTATGAAGATTGTTTCGCCGGCCTTAAAATCCACTTGCATACTATCTGAAGTAATAGTCCCCTGCCCGTTTAGACATATGAATATATAAAAATTACTTCCATCTGTACTTTCTATAATACTGCCCTTTGCGTCGTACCTTTCACAGGCAAAGAAGCGGTTTGCCAGGAACACTGTTTTTGTAACGTCTTCACCTATATTAAGCTTCACTCCACTCACTTTTGCTTCCCGGTCAGCCAAACAGAAATTGATAACATCCAGTGCCTTATCCAAATGCAGAGTGCGCCCCACGCCATTGCTATCCACCCTGTTGTAATCATAAACCCTGTATGTTGTATCGGAACACTGCTGTATTTCAGCTATGACTATACCGGCGCCAATGGCATGGAGCAGGCCGGCAGGTATATTTATGACATCTCCGGGCTGTACCCCGACCTCCAGAAGGCATTCCTCTATGCGGTTATCTCTGACAGCCTGTGCAAAAGTCTCTCTTGTAACTCTGGGCTTCAGACCTGCAACTAGCTTGGCGCCAGGCTTGGCGTCAATTATGTACCACATCTCGTTTTTTCCGAGACCTCCCTCATAGACTGCGGCATAGTTGTCGTCAGGATGTACCTGGACTGAAAGTCTATCGTTGGCATCAATTAATTTAATCAGCAGCGGTATTTCATGACAATCTGCTGGAATTCTGCTTCCAAGTATATTCAGTGGGTCGGCTTTAATTATTTCAGGCAGTGCCTTTCCTGTAAGTTCGCCATTAGCAGCAATGCTGACACCGTTCTTATGGCAGGAAAGCTCCCAGCTCTCAGCTAGTAATCCTTCAGGAAGCTCACGGTCAAACTTTTCAAAATAGCGACCTCCCCAAATGTAATCTTTATAAACAGGTATGAATTTTATTGGATAATACATATAGACCCCCCATCTATGCGCTTGGCGCGTACACAAATAATAATGAAAAGATACTTTGTAATAAAATATGTTCTGAATTTTAAGAGCCACATGAATATTCATATGGCATCCTAACAATGATTATTTAATAATAATCTATATACGAGAGGCTAGCAATACATAACTTAAATGAAATTATTTTGCACCTGTTCCAAGTACCTTAGCAACCAACCTATTCTTAAAATTCTTTATTTTGGTTATATCATGATTATAAGCATATATTCCCAAAAGTGTCAGCCCAACACCCATTCCGAAAATGCAGCCTTTGATAAAGTGAGGAATAAAACCAGTATTGCTGGACAATAAGTAAATACTTATTAGTATTAACCCAATTGAATGATATCCATTTAATTTTTTCATACTAAACCTCCAGATTCTTAATTTTTTTGATATTTATCAATTTTATAGACTAATTATCATTCATTCATTTCTTATAATATCAAACGTTTTTCTCAGCCTTTGACATTTGAAAAAGCTTCTTCATTTGCAGCCTGTCACCGTAATGCAAAACCGCGAATGAGTACAATTTAATTGAAAGCGAACCAATTAGGAATATTGAAACTATTAGTATCAATAGGGATAATCCTATTTCCCACAGTGGCATTTCTGTCGATATAAGTCTTGAGGGAACTGAGAAGGGTGATGTAAGCGGAATCAGCGAAGCAACTCTTGCCATGGTACTGTCAGGTATTGCAAAAGTACCATATGAGAAGTAGAAGCAAAAAATTGACAGTAATGACATGGGCAATAATGCTGATTGTACATCTTCAGACTTGCTTACTGTAGCTCCAACCACTGCGTTCATCAATGCAAACAGTGAATACCCAAGAATAAAGTAAACAATTATCAATACTAATGTAATTGGTGTTAAACCTGAGAAATCGATAGGCATACCACCGACGGATAATTTATCAGGAAAAACTAGAAGATAGGTTACAATTCCTACAACAAGTAGCGTCGCCAGCTGAATTAGTCCAAGCAAGCCCATACCCGCAGTCTTCCCGAGGATAATTCTGGAGGGCTTTACTGAAGTAACCAGGAGTTCCATTACTCTGGAGGTTTTCTCTGAAGCTACTGACATTGAAACACCATATCCATAGAAGTATACTGCAAAGAATAGTATTATAACGACGGCTAAACCTAAGATGAGGCCTCCAAGCTTACTTTTTCCAAGAGCATTGACATTTATGTTTAATTCTCCCAATGCCTTTGAAATTGTATCATCTGATACATTTGCCTCTTTCAGGAGCTTTGTTGAATAAATACCTCCAAATACCTTACTAACAGTATCCGGATTGGGGCCCTCCATGTATTGCTGAGTAAAATAATCAATCTGTATTCCATTATCCTTTCCGTCAATAACTATCAAGTAGGTTTTACCCTCTTCTTTTATATCTGTTTTAACGCTGTCAATTTTGTCCTCGGAAAGAGTCTTTACATCATATTCTGTAAATTGCTGTTGCAGTACTTCAAGTTTATCCGAATAGTTTCCGGTCTTATCAAAAATATATAAGATATTTTTTGGCTCGCTACTTGTGGCAGTATTTGAAGCGGCTGTACCATTCCCGTCACTACTGCCAAGACTTGACATAACAGCCGGAATAACCATAGCAGCAACTATGACAATAAGGATTATTACAGTAGAAACAATAAATGACTTTTTTCTAATATTTTCTTTAAAGGTATATTTTAAAACTTCTAAGAACTCTTTCATTTTGCTTCCCCCATCTTCTCAATAAATATTTCATGCAAGGATGGCTCTCTGATTTCAAATTTGTCAAGGATAAGCTTTTTGCTTAATATCTTCTCAAGCATTCTGTATGCCTGCTCCTCACCTGTGATTTTAAATTCATAACCATTTGCGCCTTGTTTGTATGTGGTTATGTTTTCTTCTGCAGCAAGCTCAGGAATATTGCCGGAACAGTTAATGATAAGGTTGTTTCTTCCATAACTGTGCTTGATCTCCTTCAAATTGCCCTTCAAAACTGTTTTACCATTCTTAAGGAGAACTATGTCCTTGCAGAACTCTTCAACTGTTGCCATCTGATGACTGGACATTATAATTATCTTCTTCTTGTTAATAAGCTCATATATTACTCCCTTAAAAAGGTCTGTATTAACAGGATCAAGTCCACTGAAGGGTTCATCCATAAATATTAGCTCAGGATCATGAATTATAGAGGCTATAAACTGAATTTTCTGCTGGTTCCCCTTTGAAAGTTTTTCAGCCGGCATATTTATGTATTGTGTTGCTTCCAGTCTCTCCAACCAGTAGTCAATGTCTTTCTTTGCCTTTTGTTTTGCAACTCCCCTCAGACTTGAAAAATACAACAGCTGTTCTGATATTTTAACCTTAGGGTAAAGCCCCCTCTCCTCCGGAAGATAACCAAAGCTTTTAATTTGCTCTGTCACAGGCTTATTATCCCACGAAATGACACCGCTGTCCTTTTTTACAATGTTTAAAATCATTCTTATAGTGGTCGTCTTTCCTGCACCGTTTGTTCCCAACAGCCCGAATACTCCCGGCTCCTTAACATCGAAACTGATATTGTCGACAACCAGTTTTTCACCAAAATTCTTAGATACATTTTCAACCTTTAAACTCAAATATCTCACCTCTTGTAAATTATTGATTCGTAAGCATTTACCTACGATGAATTATGAATTAAGTATTACTACTTCCTATCTTTGAATTTCCTTATCTGCAGTACCAGATTTGTAATAATAAACGCAAAGAGTGCTGTTACTGTTGTCCCAAATATAGCTGTATAAGCTATCCAGCCCGCACTTGGATTTATATAAGCGTTAAACACAAGACTTCCTATACATAAAACCTCAATCAGTGCTAAGATTAATACTACATTCAGCAAAGATTGGTTTCTTGTAATAAGTCCTTCGAAATCGGTGTAGAACTCAGGTCTTTCATCCTCATATTCCTTTCTTAAAATGTACCAGCCCATTCCCATCTGATATAGCTGCCAGCCATCATCATTTATTATTGTCAAATAATCGGGGGTAAGCCTGTTCTGGTAATCAATGCAATATCTTGCTTTTGAGGGCTTACATTTTTCAAAATAAAAAATCACACCGTTGAAATGAGTTTGAACCAGTCGGAGGCCTCCTGCTTCCATTCTTTCCAGCCAGTTTTCAATTTCTTCGTAGTCCCAGGCCCACCACCATTTAAACACTCTGATCATAAATTGCTCCCCCCCAGAATACCATGTCCATTTCTGTATAACTCATCAATTCTTTTCAATTCCTGCTCCAACAGCCAAACGCCGTCTTCTGTGAGTTTATATAGCTTTCTTCTGTCCTCTTCCCCAGCTGTCTCTATCAATCTGTCCTTCTCAAATTTTGTAAGGGTACCGTAAATTGTCCCGGCACCAAGACTAATCCGTCCAGCAGTAATATCTTTTACATATAGGATAATTCCATATCCGTGCCTGGGCTCTATAAGTGAAAGAAGTATATAATAGGCTGATTCCGTCATAGGCATGTAAGTTTTTTTGAGTTGTTCCCGCATATAAATTCTCCTTTGACACCATCACTTTATGTCTTTACATGTTCCACTAATAATATATCATGATGCGATATATCATATTTCAAGTATATCGCACTGTGATATATCTTGTTTAGAGTATATCATGATGCGATATATCAAGTCAAGATATAGAATGTATTTTTTAAAAAAATTCTATAGATAGAGTAAACATCAAAAAAGCCGGTATGTTCACATACCAGCTGAATGAATATTTATTTCCAGTTATATAGCTTTATTCCTTTACCTGTTTTTTATACGGAAATGCTTCTTCAGTTTAATTAGCGAATAAGTCAGTGCAGCTATGATAAGCAGCACCAGGACAGCCGCTATATAAATCTTTATTGCTACCCTGTTAGGATTCAGTAAAATGGCCCCGGGACTTTTGTCATTATTGATTATTTTCCGCCCGTGAATAGTACTGTAATAGTCAGATACTTGGCTTGTGCCATTTACCTCAGGGAAACTTTTAAGGTACCGGGCAATAGCAAGCCATTCCTTCACCTCATTCTTACCACGATCCGAACTGTCATGAATAATATGCTTTTCGAAATCAATTATTGGTCTTCCTTCTTTACTTTTTGGGACAACAGACAGCAAACCAAAGGATTTCTCTCCAACAACAGATAACATCTGAGCATTATAAAGGCCTGTAACCACCCTGTATAGTCTGTTTTCCTCCAGTTTTTCAGGCACTCCGTTTGTTTTGACAAGATGTGCTTCAGTAACCCTGTTAAAAATCATTCTGTTGGGGTTTATAGTATATACAATTCCTGACATATATAATTGAGCACTACTCATTATGGGCGACACAGATGCATCAACCTCGCATAAATCCATTAGTTCTCTTCCGGTCAAATATACTGATATCAGAGGATAGCCTGCCATTCCATCAGGACCTGTTCCAAGGGAACTGGCTATAAAAGCATCTTCTACAGTAATATCCCCTTTGATAAAGGACCCTCTCATGGTTCCTGCCGCAACAACCGAAACATCTACCGGCTCATAACTGATATCTTCAGCCTTCTTTACAGCATATATGTAGCTATCGGAAATTAGGTTTCCAAGTGGTTCCTCCTTAAGCTTTGTACCTATTTCGGCAGTGGGTATAAAACTAAAATCAGTCTGTGCCAGTAGCTCATCATTTTTCAAACCAAATCTGTTGAGATAGTTTTCCTCAATAGTTGATTCATATTTTTCTATAGTCATTGCTATTTCTTTACTTATCGGAAGGGTGGAAGTAATCGGTTTTAAATTGTAAGACTTAAGCTTCCATCCTCCTCCCGAGTCCTGTTCCAGGTCCAATACTCCGAGATAATTACTGTATTCGCCGCAGGAACCGATTATTGTCTTACCAACTGTTATAGGTTTATCCAGTTTGGTATGCGTATGTGCACTTACAATAACGTCAATATCAGGCACCTTTTCTGCAAGCTGCTCATCCTCTGAGGCAGACTTTGTTTTTGAGGTTCCCGAATGTGAAAGGCATATTATTATGTCAACCTTTTCTACGTTCTTCAGCTTGTGAACAATTTTTTCCGCGCTTTCGGAAATATCCTTAAAGGTTACTCCAGTCATTGGTGTACAGTCATCTGCATCCTTCCCCATTAAACCGAATATTCCAATTTTCAGTCCGTTTCTTTGTATGACAGTATATTCTTTTACACCATAAGTATCCATTGAATTTTTCAGGTCGGTAAGCTCTTTAGTCATTTTTTCTGCAGACGGAAAGACTATGTTGGAGGCAACTATCGCCGGCAGTCTTTCTCCACTGTTAACAGCAGCATCTAGGTGTTTTGAAAGACCATTATCCCTGTAATCGAATTCATGGTTTCCCAGAGTTACTGCATCATAGCCCATTTGTCCCATTATACGAAGCTCGGGAGCATCACTGGAAAACATGGTTTGGAACAGCGTACCCATTGAATAGTCTCCACCATCCACTAAAACAGCCCCTGGCTGATGTTCTCTCTCTTGATCGATTGCCGTTTTCAGTCTTGAAAACCCTCCTGTTGCAACAAGCTTACCGTCTTCTTCAGCCTTATTAGGCAGAAAGTGATCATGCATGTCATGAGTAAAAAGTATTCTTAGCGCTTTACCATCCTCTGCTGAAACCGATAAAGTGAGACATACCGCAAATAGCAGCATAGTACCAAAAAGACAGGTAATTTTTCTAATATTCAAATAACCTCTGTTCATACTACCTCCAAGTAATCTAATGTCAACAGCTCAGGTCAATCCCGGTCAAGAAAGTTTTATAATCTTAAACACCAACCTATGCATTGTTTAAGTAAGTCCAGCAGGATTTCATTTTTCATACCTTCATCTCTGTGTGTGGGAGTGAGACAACACACTCTCCCTTTTCCATACTGGTGAGCCCAACCGGCTGCCGAACTCCCCTCAGTGGATTCAGACCTCAGAAAAAGGCTGTTTTCGGCGGGTTCTACCCTGACAATATAGTGTTCATCCATAAGTTCAAAGGTGCTTATGGGTTCTATATCGGTGTTGCTGCAAACAGCGGTATATTTTACATTGCTCTCGTTTGGATGATAATCAAAGCACCCTTTTAACATATTAATATAAAGTTCATTTTCATCATAGCTTGCTAGTCCTGCGTGCCATGAAAACCAACTACCTCCGTTTCTGACATACTGTATTATCTGCTGTTCTATTTCGGAGTTCATCCAATTGTAAACAATCTCATCTGTCGGATTTATCCTGTTTTCCTTGTAAAGAACAATCAAATCAAACTTCAGTTTGAGAGCCTTCCCAAGTTCTTCTACAGGCGCATCCACCAGTTCAATTTCTGATACGCAGGAGTTTTTTATTATCTCCACCGCTTTCAACATTGCATTGTAAGCCATATCGTGGCAGTGATAAAAATCACCGAGTATAGTAAGTATTTTCTTTTTCATATGGGTTCCATATCCTCCAAACTCAGTTTAAGAGTTATAACACAGTTTAACATTTTCATGCCTTGATATCATGTTATTTTATGAGTAAAATTATGTCAAGATAACATTGTGAAAGGATATGTATATGTCAGAATTCAAGAATAAAACAGTAATTGTTACGGGGGGCGGTCAAGGCATTGGGAGGGCTGTTTGCAGAGTATTTGCAGCTGAAGGCGCAAATGTAATAATATCCGACATTGATGAGGAAGCAGGTCTGGAAAATGAGAGTTACATTAAGAACTCAGGCTTTGAAGCCGTCTATATAAAAACAGATGTTTCTGATGCGCCTTCGGTTAAACAAATGGTTGACAAAACCTTAAAAAAATATAATGGAATTCATGTCCTTATAAATAACGCTGCAGTTTCGGGCTTCGGTAGTATTTTCGATACTTCTACAGAGGAATGGGACAAGGCCATAGGCGTTAATCTGTCAGGTATGTACTATTGTGCTAAATTCTGTGCTCCCGTAATGTGCTCCCAGAACAGCGGAAATATCATAAACATAGCTTCTACCAGAGCTTTTATGTCTGAACCCGATACAGAAGCATATTCAGCTTCTAAAGGCGGAATCATTGCCTTGACACATTCATTGTCAGTTTCACTGGGGCAGTATGGTATCCGGGTAAATTCCATTAGTCCGGGCTGGATAGATGTATCATCCTGGAAAAAGAGCTCGTTGGCAAAGCAGGATGCTCTTTCTGAACAGGACCACAAGCAGCATCCCGCAGGAAGAGTGGGTAATCCTAAAGATATAGCACAGGCTTGTTTGTTTCTGGCTTCAGAAAAATCAGGCTTTATAACCGGCGAAAATTTAACAGTAGACGGCGGTATGACAAGAAAGATGATATATATATGATTGATTTACACAGGCCGGTGAATTTGCCGGCCCTGTACTATTAACCTTCGATCTGCACTGAGCCGCCTTTATCATTCTTTAAAGCTTTGTAAAACTTTTTTGGCGGAGAGCCGTACATTTTTGAGAAAGCCCTTACAAAGCTGGAATAATCGTTAAACCCACACTTAACCGAAGCTTCGGAGGGAGCCATTCCCGATTTTATATACTCTGCACTCTTTTGCATTCTTTTATTGTTTACATAATTATGAATAGAATAGCCTGTATTGGCTTTAAATTTATGCATCAGGTAATACTTATTTATATAGAACATAGCTGCAAGTGTCGCTATACTTAAATCTCCCTCCAGATTTGCATTTATATACCTGATTAACTTTTGAATCTGCTCATCATATTCAACCTCTATGCTCTCAGCCAGCTTATCCGGGTGAATATGAAGTCGGTTGACACATACCATGAACTGGACAAACAAAGCATTTCCCATTATACCCGAACCGAATTGTGTGTTCTTTATTTCATACTCGATTCTGGTCAGAATAGCTTTAATTGAATTGAGTGAATTCTCTCCCAACCTTACCAGATGCCTGTTTTCTCTAGCAATGTTAAAACAGGTCAACAGATTGTTTTCGCTATTGCCATGTTCCAGAAGAAAAGTATTGTTAATCCAAATAACTATTCTTTCATAATCCTCATCCGGATCTATAATCGGCTTATGTACTTGATTACCAGGCACAAATAGAATATCCCACGGCTTAAGTTTATAAAATTTACCTTCAATGTTATAAATTACATTACCATTGATAAAAACTATGATTTTATTAAAATCATGGTAATGGTGTTCGAACTGAATATTATTTTTATCTCTTAAATGAAAAAACTTAAAATCATTATTCAGATACCCCCGCTTTATACCCTGTTCCATTTACGCCCCCTCCTTCACCTCTCTATATTTCGCTACTCTCCGGTCACAGTGAAATTTCGTATTGTTAATTTAGAACTGCAAATATCCACCTCTATATTCTAGTATATGTTTTATTTATAGTAAATGATTAAATAGCAGCTTTTGCATATTTTTTAACATTTTATGCAATAATCTTTGCGAAATCTTAGAATATAATATTTATGTAAAGTAATTAATCGGAGGCAGCCATGAGAATTATAACTATAAAAAATGCTCAGTTCTTTCTACTACTAAACGCTATATTCTGGGGTTCATCGTACATATGGTCTAAAATGCTGTTGAGTTTCCTGCCCTCATTTTCCATATTGTCTATCTGTGCTGCCATTAGCCTGGCTGCAACCTTTGCTATTTTCAGAAAGCAGCTCAACAACTTCAGTAAAAAAGTTATAATAACAAGTGCTCTAATCAGTCTTGTATCGGTTATCAGCAATACTTTTTGCATGCTGGCACTGAAAAGGACTTCTGGATCCAATACCGCATTTATTGTTCAGCTTTCCATTGTTATAACACCTGTTATTATGGCTATTCTGGAGAAAAAGCATCCGACAGCCAGGACTATCCTTCTGGCGCTTTCGGCTATTGTGGGCATATATCTGATAACGTGTGCAGGGAAAGGCTTTAATATTAACACCGGCGATATATTTGCTCTGTGTAATGCCTTATTCTTTTCCATGTTTATTGCACTTCAGAATAAATTTTCACATTTGATCAACCCTGTACAGTTTACTTTTATTCAACATTTAACAAATCTTTTGATGTTTTTTGTGCTGGCGCTCATCTTTGAGACCGGCAGTATAAACTTCGGTAATATACTAAATCCGATGTTTTTCCTGCTGATCGGATTAAATTCAGCGGTTACAATTTTTACTGCATTATTTCAAAGCTCTGCCATTAAGTATGTTCGACCTGAAAGTGCTACAATAATATACGCTTTTGAGCCAGTAATCACTGCCCTTTTGGGAGCAGTTCTCCTGGGGGAACGTTTTACAGGTATTACTTCGTATATAGGCTGTGCAATAATACTGTTAACTGTTATAGTTTCAGCTATTCAACCCCGCAAGCTTCTTGCTAAAAGGAAATACGGTCTGCATATTAACCTCAATGAGCCGACATAGCGGCTACAAAATAGTAATAAAATATTGCTTACCCCCTTATCAATATAAGGCATACCAATTAAGCATACCAAGTTACATGAAAATATATAAAAGAGGTTATGAAAGAAAATGTAAAAGACACGTATGAAATCGTTCTAGTTTACATACGTGCCATTTTTATTACGGAAGCTCAATCCTTGTGCTTCTTAAGATTATGAATAAACTTCAGAGGTTGCTTACCATCCCAGCTTTCGAGCTGTTTGTTAAAATCGGACAGCAGATTTTCTCCCTCTTCTTTTGTAATCCTTCCATCCTTAATTTGCTGTTCCAAGCGTAATTTGAAATTTTTTGTGAGATGCTCCTTCTTTTCAGGTAGGGTTAGACTGTTGAACTTCTTGATTTTTTCTATACGTTCGTCAATTTTCTTTGTTAATTCGTCAGCCTTTTCCTTTGGTATCTTACCTTCCTTTAGATCCTTCTGAATTTCCTGCTTTCTCTCTTCGAGCCTTTTTATAGGATCTTTATGACAATCTTCACATTTCTCCTTGTGTTCAATATTGTTGTCAGGTTGAGAACCTGTCTCAGGGACTGCAAAAATATTGAAAGACACCATTGAAATCATAAAAGCGATAGTAATTAGTATTAGTATAAGCTTTTTCATACTATCACCTCCTTTCAACAATATCATTCTCATCTATTGTGAAAATATTGTGTACATTTTGTAAATTTAGTTATCCAATTTAATCCTGTCAAGCCAAATCACATTCAAACCAAAAGAGTACACCACCGGGTTTGTTTTCTACTCCATAAGCATTATTATGAGCTTTTTGAATAGCCTTAACTATAGACAGTCCCAGCCCTGTTCCGCCATATGCCCGCGTCCTGGCTTTGTCCACCTTGTAAAAACTCTGCCAGATATTCTCCAGTGCCTCTTCAGGTATTCTTTCGCCGGAGTTATATACACCAACCCGGACTTTTTGTCCTGAAACCTCAACATTTATATCAATTTGCTTCCTGTAATTCAAATGATTTAAAGCATTGTTCAGATAATTCATAAGTACCTGTTCGGTAAAATAGTAGTCTGCACAAATACGAATACACTCCTGACCGTTATCATATAAATTAACTTTCGCTTCCTTTTCAAAAAATAGTAGAGAGTTCTTCTTCAACAGGTTTCTTATTAGTTCACATAAATAAAATTCCTCCTTGTCCAGCACAATGCTGTTAAACTCCAGCTCTGATAATTCAAGCAACTTTCTGACCATATTATTCATTTTGTTTGCTTCGTCTATTATTACTTCGCAGTAGTAATTCTTATTTTCCTCATCATCATTTATATTAAGCTTTAGTCCTTCAGCATAGCCCTGAATCAATGCTATTGGAGTTTTCAATTCATGTGATACATTACTTATAAATACCTTTCTCATTTCATCAATTTTTCTTTCCTTTTCAATATCCTGCATCAACCTGTAATTGGCGGACGTGAGTTCCCCGATAGATTGTTCCAGTTGAGTCGAAAGAGAGTTTATACTTTCCCCCAGGGTTCCGATTTCATCTCTGACCTTACCGTCAAATTTCTCCTGAAAGTCAAGAACTGCCATCTTTTTTGCAATTCCATTAAGCTTAATAATAGGCTTTGTCAGTCTTAAGGATAAGAGGTAAATAAAAATACCTCCGAAAATAACCATAAATATACCTGTAAACACATAGAATCTTACAGCAATTTTGGCACTCTCCTGAATTGCGGCAACAGGCGTTCCCAAATACACAAATACATTATCACCAATCTTTCCGTACAGTGATACGAAGCTGGACTCCATCCTCATGTCAAATCGCTTTTCTATTACCGGTTTGTCAAGGGTCACCTTTGTAAACCTGCTTTTTATATGCGTCCAGTCAGAAATCGGTTCCTTTGGTTCAAATCTGAATTTTCTAGCACCAGTACTCATAATCCGCTGTCTAGATTGGTAAAATATGTTAAAATCCTTATCAAAGATAGTTAAACCTATACCCCTTAGATTCTCAATTTTCTCCAAATCTATTAATACATTGTCAGGGTCAGCTTCATAAGCCTCCTTAATGGAATCAAAGGTTTGGAGCATTACATCTTCCTTTTTGCTGTAGTAGTACTTTTCCAAAAGAGTACTGCTTAGAATAAGCGAAATAGTAACAAAGATGATAATCAGACTGAAAAAAGCTGAAAATAGTTTTGTTTTCAAAGATATTCTCATTTAGACACCTCAAATTTATATCCCAGTCCTCTTATAGTTTGTATGTAATCGCCCTTTTTGCCCAGCTTCAGCCTGAGCTTTTTTATATGAGTATCCACCGTTCTGGCATCTCCAAAATATTCATAATCCCAAACCGAATTCAATATTTTATCCCTGGACAGGGCTATTCCGACATTGTCACAAAGGTATACCAGCAGTTGAAATTCCTTTGGAGTCAGTTCAACCTCTTCTCCGTCACAAATGACAGTATGGGCTGACTGATCTATTTCAAGTCCGCTGTAGTTCTTTTTCTCACTTATCACCAGATTAAATCTCTTCAGTACTGCCTGCACTCTTGCAATAAGTATCATCGGACTGAAGGGCTTAGTAATATATTCGTCAGCACCCAACCCGAAACCGAACAATTCGTCGGCTTCGGTACTTTTGGCAGTAAGCATTATAACAGGAAGTTTGGAATGACGGCGTATATGCCTCAGAACCTCCCATCCATCAGGACCTGGCATCATTACATCCAGAATTATCAGGTCCAGAGTATCTCCTGTTATATTGAATATATCAATAGCCTGCTGTCCATCCTCAGCTTGAACAACGGCATATCCCTGTCTTTTCAGAAAGTCTGAAACCAGTCTTCTCATTCTTTCTTCATCATCGGCAATCAATATTTTAACCAAAGCCACAGCCTCCTTTAACACTCTGATTGGAAACCGGCGTGTATTTACGCCGAGGAATTCTTCAACAAATGCAAAATTTTTCATTTCTTTAATAAATTATAAATAAAAATTGTGAACTTTAGGTGAACTTTTATGATATTAATTTTAGATATGTTACTTAATATCAAAGACATTAAGAACGGCACAGAAAAACCGACTGCCGTACATTATATAAATGTTATCAGCAAGCCGGAGCTTTTGTACTTTCATCATTTTTAGTTATTTATCAGCTATTCAGCTGGCGTTGATTTTCTTTCCTTTAGATAAGTAATTACACCTGGTACAAGAGAAATAAATATTATGGCAATTATTACAAGACTGAAATTGTTCTCAACAATAGGCATGTTTCCGAAGAAGAAGCCACCGAAGGAGAATATTGCAACCCAAGAAATTCCGCCGATAATATTGTAGCTTATGAATTTTGGGTAACTCATTGAGCCCATTCCCGCAACAAACGGGGCAAAAGTTCTTATAATGGGAATAAACCTTGCAATAATAATGGTTTTTCCGCCATGCTTTTCATAAAAATTATGAGTTTTTATAAGGTATTCTTTTTTAAGGAATCTTACGTTGTCCTTTTTGAAAATAGCCGGACCAATGAACTTTCCGATATGATAGTTGCATGTATCTCCCAATATGGCAGCCGCAATAAGAACTGCAATTATTACCGGGAAGTTCAAATCACCGCTGGCGGCCAGAGCTCCTATAACAAAAATCATTGAATCTCCAGGTAAAAACGGTGTTATAACAAGACCTGTTTCACAGAAAATAACTAAAAATAGAATAAGATACGTCCAAATCCCGAAATCATTTGCCAATTGGGTCAGATTCTTGTCCAAGTGCATTACAAAATCAAAAAACTTAAGTACTATATCCATAATCAGCCTCTTTTATATTTTTTTATGCAGCAATCCGCATATCCAATATGATCACCAAAATAATAATCAATGACTATTTTATTAGGTAATCTTTTCTTATATACATACAATTTAACCTAAAAGTCTGACTATGTACACCCTTTAGGCATAAAATTACCTATTTCACATAAATTATCAGGATATTTCCCGTCACCTAAAATTGTACCAAATAGTTTAAGTAGTTATAGCAGGCGTGCTGTCCATCTGAAATTAACTTGTGAACTATAGTAATGATTTGATATTTCCAGCTCGATTTTAATGGCATTTTCACCGGTTATAAATAGACATGAATCCCTAGTTACAGAAAAACAGTCGGGCATTAGCCCGACTGTTTTTCTGTAATCCTTCTGAGCCTTACTGATACTTGCAATCATTATTATGAATTAACAGATTGTATAATGAAGCGTGCCTTATCTCATCGGTTATAATTTCGGTTAAAGTATTTATATGACTTCTTTCCTTCATGGCAAACAATATCTTGCGATATTTTCTCACTGCATTTTGCTCTCCCATTAACGCTCTTATTAGGCCCTCACAATAATTTGCAGGTTTCTGGAAGTCAACCTCCTGTTTAGGACTGATAACCTTACCGGTAAGCTCAAAATACAGTCGACGGAATAATTTTGCATGTCTAATTTCGTCATCTCTGATACCCTTTATAATTTCTCTGTCCTTGTTATTTGGAGCATTACTTATAAGGAAGTCATAAAACATCCTGTCTTCTCTCTCTCCTTCAACTGCTGCTTTAATAAGGTCCAGAGCTTCAGCCATACTTACCTGGCTATCGAGCTCGCCATCCATATCCTCACCCTTCGTAGAATTACCCATCATACTGTCATTTTTCATATGCTGACCCATCATACTGTCATTTTTCATTTGTTCTGATAAGAGATTATTATTCTCCATATGCTGTTGACCCATTAAATTGGGTTTATTCATGTACTGACCCATAATGTCATCATTATTATGACCCATTTTCATATTCTTTACTGGGCTCATATACATGGAATTATCCTTGGGTGCAGGTACCGTAGGAAGGGGCATGGTCATGCTGTTGGGCATGCCCTGCTGGTTCGGCTTCTGCTGCTGCGCGGGCATTGTCACGCTGTTAGGCATGGCCTGCTGGTTCGGCTTCTGCTGCTGTGCAGGCATTGTCACGCTGTTGGGCATGGCCTGTTGAGCAGGCTCCTGTTTCGGTTGTTCTATAATCTTCTGTTCAGGTTGAACTTTTGGTTTATTAAAAAATGGCCATTTTTGCACCTGAGAATGCCTCCTCTGATTAACATAATAGTATACTACATACTATGTTGTACCGAAAATATGGTGACAGCTGATATTCCTGCTAACAAGCTTCTTCCCGATTTTCTCATTCTCGCTATTCACTTGAATCCTGCTACAAAAAACATCTTGACAATACGCAACTAATTGCATAAAATAAATGCAACTAGTTGCGTATTGGGGGAAAAAATGGATTGGATACAGAAAGCACAGATAACATTTGGAAGCATGCTCATTGTTACTAACAGAATACAAAGTAAAGGAGAAGGATTATTTTGCGATTTAAGCCTGAAACAGTGGTTTCTACTTGTTGTTATTTCAAACATGCCCGAAACAGACTTATCAATTAACCGTATTGCTGAAATAAACGGTACAACACGACAAAATGTTAGGAAGATGCTAGAACTCATGCGTACCAAGGGTTATGTAAAATTACTCCAGGGAAAAAATGATGCGAGAACCTTGGAGGTCCAATTAACAGACAAGACCAGAGAATTTTTAAAAGCAAATGAAGAACTGGGAATCCTTTATACCCGGCAACTCTTTGAAGGAATCAACGAAGAACAACTTGATACTGTTAATAATGTCTGTAACAAATTACTAAGCAATTTAGAGAATTTTAGAAAGCAGGGTTAGGTTCATGGTGAAGAAAAATTTTGATGTTCTCTCTCTGATAGCAGCTGCTCTTATGATGATATCTGCATGTATTGGCATTTTCTATTCTAATGGGGGAAGCCGATTTGAGGTTGTTAATACATATGGAGAGAAAAATTATTTGTTTGGAGATGGAATATATGCTCATGATACAATTCTGAAAGCAGCCACAGGTAAAGGGACGGATATCACAATGCTGATTGTAGGTATCCTTATAGTTGCAGGAGTGCTTTTAGAGAGAAAATATTTATGGATTCAATTTGTAAAGGTCTCTTTGCTAAGCGGTCTTTTATATCATGCAATTTGTCTTGTTACAGAGTTTTCCTTTAATAGAATTTTTATTTTATATTTAGTCTTATTCGGCACAGCATTGTATTCCTTTATATGGAATCTGGCCGGGCTGATGAAGCAGGAGCCGTATCCGAAATCTGTATATGAAAAGAGGTTTACAGGACCACTAATTACAATTTTTTTGGGTGGTTGTTCCACCCTGTGCTGGATGATATTTTTTATTTTGCCCGCAACCTTAAGCGGGGACATAATAGGTTCAATAGACGCTTTGGAAATATATACAACAGTGCCAACCTTTGCAATAGACTTAGGAGTTATTTTGCCTGCCTGTATACTAAGTGCAGTTTGGCTGTATAAAAAGGATCGTCGCGGATATATACTTACGCCGATTTTGTTGGTTTTACTTGCTTTGGTAGGAATAATGGTTATAGTTCAAACATGTGTTCAAAATTATTACGGCATAACACTTCCGATACCTCAATTAATCGGTCTTGTTGGAACGTTCTCTATCCTTGGCGGAGTGGCAATTCCTTTTGCGGTAAAGTTTTTAAAGCTTGTAAAAACTCAATAACTGCCCTTACGAGTCTATTTCTTTATCACCTCAAACAATCGTTGATAATTCCCGTATTTCTCAGATTTGATTTTTAATATACCTTTGCCCGAACTGCCTTTCGTTTTTATCCATAGGGCTCTAACCCCACCAATAAGGGCTATGCATTTTGGCCCTATAATCTCTATGGGTCCCTCGGTTTCGATTGTCATAGCATCATTTGCATAGCTCATAGTATTGCCGTTTTGATCGGTTGCTTTTAATACAATCCTTGTCACATCATAGGTCTCGGCCTCAACTAATACACTGCTGTCAGCTTCAACCTTAAGGCAGGAAGTCTCTAAAGTTGACTTCGTTACACTTTTTACCAGCTCACCGTTCTTATAGCCTTCAAATCTGAAGCTGATGCGTTGGCCGCCCCAATTACTTACGTATGTTCCAAAAAGTCTCATACCATCATCCATTGAGAGCTTGTATTTAAGCATCAGCCTTCCCATAAGAAGCTTCGAACCAAAGGGAAGATTCATTCCGAATTTGGACACATCCCTTAATACGCTTTTCATTCTAAGAGAGTCCTTGCCGGTAATATTCTCGTACTTTGTAAGAAGGTCTCCAATGAAATCATCAATTTTTATTGGAGCGTGTTTCAGCTTTGGGAACTGCTTCCGGTCAGGATAAAAGGTGTTTATGAATTCATTATCCTTGTAGAGCCTTATATAGTCACAGTTGGTAAAGGCGTATACTGCTCCGATATCTCCCCCGGAGTATTCTCCTATATCCATGGAGGAAGAGAGTTCCAGCACTGGAACTAGGTCCTGCTGGGACGCATATACATACCAGGCAAGCTTAGGTATTCTGAACATATCACTGACACCGTGATAGCATATTCTGTCTCCACTACCGAAATCCTTATGAGTGTTATAATCAGACATGCACCAGCCAATGGCACCGCTTATTCTGCTGCTGCCCATCATCGTATTCAGAACCCTCATATGTCTCAAGGCATGCTCCAGCCTTCTGCTCTCATTGTCAAAGCGCTTGGTAGGAAACATATGTCCATTGTGTTCAGTTACAAGATAGGGCGCATTGGTTTTCGTCACCTTGGAAGGCAGCTCAAGTGCCAAATTACTGCCATTATGCATAAAATCGTTATAGGTATACACATCCTCCAGCAGATTGCTGTCCTTAAAGTTCCTCACACCTCCGGTCTGCCTGGTATTATCCAACTCATGGGCAATTCTGTTGGTATTACGGTAGAACTCATCACTATCAGCTGATTCATTGATTCTTACCCCCCACAGTACAATACTCGGGTGATTTCTGTCCCTCAGAATCATATCCCTCACATTTTGGCAGGACAGCTCCTTCCACTTTTCGTTCCCCACATGTTGCCAGCCTGGGATTTCTTCAAATACAAGTAATCCAATTTCGTCACATCTGTCAAGGAAATGCCTGGATTGTGGGTAATGGGAGGTTCGTACCAGGTTAACTCCCAGTTCATATTTTAGCAGGTCGGCATCCTTTTTTTGAGCAGATTCCGGCATTGCATAACCGACATAAGGATAAGACTGATGCCTGTTTAAGCCAATGAGCTTAATTTTTTTTCCGTTAAGATAAAAGCCCTCCGGTCTGAAGACAGCTTCTCTGAATCCGAATCTGGTCTCCCAGCTATCAATTACAATATGATTAATTATTAACCGGGCCTCAAGTGTATATAGTACAGGATTCTCAATATCCCAAATCCGGACATTTGATACCTTTCCTCGTGTGTTGCCCCATACTGAATTTCCCATCGGATAGACAAACCGGCTAACAAGCCGTTTCTCAGCATCGTTTATTGTAAACTCTACATACATGTCCTCATAAGCCTGTGAAAGTTCTATATCTATATCCAATGTTTTTTCTGAAGCCAGAACATCATATGTTCTTATAAAAATATTTTTTATATATGCTTTCTCTCTGATTTCCAGCCACACTTCACGATATATTCCTCCATAGACAAGATAATCGATGACCTTCCCAAAGGGCGGGATGTCTTCTTGCTCTGTAGAATCGCATACCACCACCATTAAATTGTATTTACCGTATTGAACCTTATCAGATATATCTATTTCAAAAGGCGTATACCCCCCCGAATGCTCTCCGATAAAGCTACCGTTTAAGTATACTTCTGCATATGATGAAGCACCCTCAAACTTTAGTAAAAGCGCCTTACCTCTCAGTTCAGAAGCTATGTAAAGTTTTTTCCTGTAACAGGATACAAATTGATATTCTGTCTCATCAAAATTATTGTAGTCCAGAATTTTATTGGTATGTGGTATATTAACCAATTCAAAGCCACTATCATCAAAAGAGCTTTCTAAATAGTTCTCATTGTAATCACTTTTGTAATGCCAGTCATAGTTCAGATTTATTTTGTGCATATTTGCCATCCTTCTGAATTTTTGAATTAATTTACTGATGATATATTATATATCTATAATTGTTTTTTTTGTGTCAAATTAGTATATAAATTTTATCTGTTAAATATTATTTTACTAATTAAAATAGAATATATAAACTGTGAATTAATGCTATCTCTAATTTTACTTAATTTTTTACTGTTTCTATACACAAAAATATAAGGAATACTTTTAATAATTTATCATCTTTTATTGGATTGTCTTTTATCTGCTTCTAATTTATTACAAATATAATTATTTACTCACATAGCTTTATGTAATAGTTAAGCTTTTGGTGAATACCTATAATGAATTAGAATAAATAACTAAAAAATAAGAAAAACTAAAACATCAGTAAAAACTTTATTTTAGGAGGAACGTTATGAATAAAAAAGATGCACAGCTTGACGGGCATGATAACAGGCGCTTAACAGCTTACAGGCCCACTGATAATGAAGGTACTGCAGCATGGACCAAGGAAAAAACAAAGCAGAAGCATACAGATGTCATTATCCCTGATGAAGAGGGCGTTTCAGAAGCAAAAAAATGGGTAGATAACGGAAGTAGACTTTAATAAAATTTATTAATAACGGGGTGATTTTTTATGTCAAAAATTAAAATGACGATGGATGGTAATACAGCTGCTGCTTATGTTGCCTATGCGTATACCGATGTCGCAGCGATTTACCCTATTACACCATCGTCGAATATGGCGGAATCAGTAGACGAATGGTCCGCCAAAGGCAAAAAGAATATATTCGGACAAAAAGTCCGTGTTGTAGAAATGCAGTCAGAAGCGGGTGCAGCAGGGACACTTCACGGTTCGTTGCAGGCAGGAGCTTTGACTACAACCTTTACCGCTTCACAGGGATTACTGTTAATGATACCAAATATGTATAAGGTATCAGGAGAATTGCTGCCAGCCGTATTTCACGTCAGCGCCAGAGCTATTGCCACCCAGGCCCTCTCCATTTTCGGAGACCATCAGGATGTAATGGCAGCGAGACAAACAGGAGTTGTCATGTTGGCTTCCGGGTCAGTTCAGGAAGTAATGGATATAGCTCCTGTTGCACACTTGGCAGCAATAAAGGGCAGACTTCCTTTCTTACATTTTTTTGACGGTTTCAGAACTTCTCATGAAATTCAAAAGATTGAGGCATTGGAATATGAAGACTTGGCCAGTCTTCTAGATTATGATGCAGTCAAGGAATTCAGGGACAGGTCTTTATCACCAAACCATCCGGTAACAAGAGGAACCGCTCAAAATCCGGATGTTTACTTCCAGAATCGTGAAGCAGCAAATCCCTACTATGACAATATTGTAAATATTGTTGAAGATTACATGAATAAGGTTGGAGAGCTTACCGGCAGAAAGCATGGTCTCTTCGATTATTACGGTGCTCCTGATGCGGAAAACATAATAATAGCAATGGGATCAATTACTGATGTAATTGAAGAAACCATTGACTATCTTAACGCAAACGGTGAAAAATATGGTGTTGTCAAGGTTCATTTATTCAGGCCCTTCTCAGCCAAGCACTTGTTAAATGTAATTCCAAAGACCGTAAAAAAGGTTGCAGTTCTTGATAGAACAAAGGAACCTGGAGCAGTAGGCGAACCACTGTATCTCGACGTAAAAGCAGCTTATTATGGCTTAGAGAATGCTCCATTAATAGTCGGAGGTCGTTTTGGTCTGGCATCCAAGGATACAACACCAGCACATATTAAAGCTGTATATGACAATCTCAAGCAGCCAAGTCCGAAGGACGGGTTTACAATTGGTATAGTAGATGATGTTACTCATACTTCCCTTAATTTTGATGAGCATATCAATGCTACACCAAAATCAACCATTAAATGTTTATTCTGGGGGCTTGGTTCCGATGGTACCGTAGGAGCCAACAAGCAGGCTATCAAAATTATCGGCGATCATACCGACAAGTATGTTCAAGCTTACTTTGCCTATGATTCAAAAAAATCCGGCGGAGTCACTATGTCTCACTTACGCTTCGGTGATGAGCCGATAAAATCATCCTACCTTGTTCATGAAGCTGATTATATCGCCTGTCACAATCAGTCCTATGTAAACCAGTATGATCTGCTTAAGGGTATAAAGAAGGGCGGAACTTTCGTATTAAACTGCCTGTGGAACGAAAAGGAACTCGAAGATCATCTTCCGGCTGAATTAAAGCGTCAGATTGCCCGGAACAATGTACAGTTCTACACGGTTAATGCTTACTCAATTGCCGAGAATATAGGGCTTGGAAACAGGATTAATATGATAATGCAGGCCGCATTCTTCAAGCTGGCTAATATTATTCCAATTGATGAGGCGGTACGCTATCTCAAAGAGGGCGTTGTCAAGTCCTATGGTAAAAAGGGTGAAAACGTTGTAAGAATCAATCAGGAAGCTATTGATAAAGGTATAGATTCAGTTGTAAAAATCAATGTCCCCGAATCCTGGAAGGACGCTCAGGATACATCAAATACTGATATTGTGGAACCTGATTTCATTAAAAATATTCTCCGTCCGTCAAATGCCATGAAGGGTGATGATTTACCTGTAAGTACCTTTGTAGAATTGGAGGACGGTACCATACCAAACGGTACATCAGCCTATGAAAAGCGTGGTATAGCTGTCAATGTTCCCGAATGGATTCCTGAAAACTGTATTCAGTGTAATATATGTTCACTGGTTTGTCCTCATGCAGTAATTCGGCCGGTACTGGCTACCGATGAGGAAATGAATGCCGCACCTGACACCTTTGTGACAAGAAAGGCAGTCGGAAAGGGCATGGAACAATACCAGTTCAGAATTCAGATCAGTCCCATGGATTGTACAGGCTGCGGCAATTGTGCTGATGTCTGTCCTGCCAAGGAAAAAGCACTGGTTATGAAAAAACTGAGCACTCAAACTGAACATGAAATTCCCAATTATGAGTTCTCTACTACCAAGGTCTCCTACAAAGGCGGAAACTTTGGAAATAAGACAATCAAGGACAGCCAGTTCAGGAAACCCCTGTACGAGTTTTCCGGCGCCTGCGCAGGCTGTGGTGAAACACCTTATATCAAGCTTGTCACACAGCTTTTCGGTGATAGAATGATGATTGCAAACGCTACAGGTTGTTCCTCTATCTGGGGTGCCTCATTTCCTGCCAGTGCCTATACTGTAAATAATGAAGGAAAAGGTCCCGCTTGGGCAAACTCATTATTCGAGGATAATGCAGAATTCGGCTACGGCTTCTACCTTGGGGTAAAGCAGATGAGAGAGCGTATCAGGGATATTGCACTTCAGCTTTCAGATATGGATATTGATGACAATCTGAAAGCGAAACTTGGAGCGTGGGTAGCCAGCACTGAAGATGGAGAAGCCTCCAAGGGTGCAAGCGAAGATCTTTTAGAGGCACTGAAAGCTTATTCTCCTAAAGACCAGCAGCAAACCCAGCTTATAGCAGAACTGCTTGAGAAAAAGGATTACCTGGTTAAGCGGTCAATCTGGATTGTAGGCGGAGATGGCTGGGCCTATGATATCGGCTATGGAGGCCTTGACCATGTACTGGCCTCTGGGGATGATGTGAACGTTCTGGTCTTTGATACAGAAATATACTCAAATACCGGTGGCCAGGCTTCAAAAGCAACCCCTACCTCAGCAATAGCAAAATTTGCCTCCTCTGGTAAGAAAGCTGCCAAGAAGGATTTGGCCGGACAAATGATTACCTATGGTAATGTTTATGTAGCCCAGGTCGGAATCGGCGCAGACAGAAATCAACTACTGAAGGCTATAGCTGAAGCCGAAGCCTATAACGGTCCTTCTATCATCATTGCTTACGCACCTTGTATCAGCCATGGTATCAAGGACGGTATGGGAAGAAGTATCGCCAACTCAGCCAACGCGGTATCCTCCGGCTACTGGCATCTGTTCAGATACAACCCTGAACTGAAGCAGCAGGGCAAGAATCCGTTCATTCTTGACTCTAAAGAACCTAATTCCGGGTTCAGAGACTTCCTGATGAATCAGGTAAGGTTCTCTTCACTTGTGAAGGAGTTCCCTGCAGAAGCTGAGGAATTGTTCAGCATGGCCGAAGAGCACGCCAAGGAGAGGTACTCTAAGCTGAAGAAAATGGCTGAAGGTTAAGCAATTGGTTAAGTATTAAAAATAGCAGACAACGAAAAAAGTACTATATATGTTATTATAAAAAACATCCTGCCGGAAAAACCCGGGCAGGATGTTTTTTAGTACTAATAAATATTATTTTACAGAAGATGAAGATTAAACCTTTATTACCCATTCTGTTGAAAAGCCTCCACCAGCACCTTGAGATTTTGCTCCATTGTCTTTATATAACTGTCGGCAGGAGCTGTCTTTTCACCGGTAACAACAGGATCAAGCAGATATACCTTGGCCCCGGTTTCTTTTGCTATAGATTCGGCAGCTTTTTTGGAATATTGAGGTTCGGCAAAAAGTGCCTTTACCTTTGATTGCTTTACCTGGTCTATCAATTCGGCCAACTCACCTGCACTGGGTTCGGTTCCCGGCTCTCTTTCAACAACTGCTACGATGTTAAGACCGAATTCTTTTGCAAAGTAAGGGAAAGCTTCATGGAAAGTCACTATATCCTTGTTCTTGAAACCGGCCAGCTGCTGATGCATCTTATCTCTCTGCTGTTCAAGCTCCTTGACATATTTGTCGGCATTTTCCCTGTAAGCAGCAGCATTCTTTGAATCAGAGGCTGCCAGTCCCTCAGCAATATTTTTCACTTCAGTTATTGCACCTGAGATACCTACCCAGACATGAGGATTGTCTTCTCCATTTTCGTCCATTAACAGTTCAATACCCTTGGCAGCCTCGATAACATCCAGGTCAGGGCGCTGCTTAATGACCTTATCCATAAAGGCTTCCATTCCCGCACCGTTAATGACAAATGCATCTGCCTTTTCCAGAGTCTTCAGATCTGCTGGGATCAGCTGGTAGTCGTGAAGGCAGCCTGTCTGGGGCTCGGTCATATTGATAAGCTCTACGCCTGGTATGTCACCAATAATATTCTTGGTAAAGACATACATCGGATAAAATGAGGTAACTATAGTGAAAGTGCTATCCCCATCCTCTTTTTTATCAGCTGTCGAACAGCCTGTAAAGGCCATAATACCGAATAAGAAGCAGGATACCAATACCAATGATATTATCCTTTTCCTCAAATCACTTTTTGAACTTGCCATTAGTTTATTTCTTAGTTTTCTTTTAGCATTACTCTTAATAATCAGAAATTCCTCCTTTTCAAGTACTCCCCTGTAGTTGATAGTCGATTCCGTATTAATCATGGAAATCAATTTATCTTTTATGACTTTCTCTTCCTCGGCGTGAGGCTCTTGAATCATAAAGATATACCACTATTTTATTAAATGGGAATCATTCGCATTTACATTATATACTGAAAGGACTTATTTTAAAACAACTATTTTTTAATTAATTGCTTTACTATTTCCAAATTAGGCGGATTTAATGCTAAGGGAAATCTACTGCACACTGTTGCTGCAGTTGCTGCAGCAAATTCAACCAGCTCTTTATCAGGCATCTCTCTGAAAACCGCGTATACTGCGCCAGCCTTAAAGGAATCTCCAGCCCCCAGTGTGCTTTGCACCTGAACCTTAAATGGCTTAAAACTATGTACTGGCTGGTTCTTCCTGCCATACATGATTTCCCTTGAACCGAATGTAAATATGACAAGCCCTTCGGTACTGTCGGTATAGGTTTTAAAGAGCTCATTTACATCAGTATCAGGATAATTGTCCTGTATAAATTCATTTGATATGATATTAACCTCAGAATATTTATGTATAATAGTGTCCGGTTTACAGTCTATTGTAACGTATTTTTTACCAAATTCTCTGCAATACTTAGCCACTATCTCGGATTGTTCCATGAAAAACGGGTCAAGCCCCACAACAACGGCATCGGCTATATCCTCTCTTACTGGGGTATTCCATCTTTTTAGCCTGTCAGTATAATATGCTCCGAAGGTTCCAAAACAGTTTCGGGTATATCCACCAATTATGACCATATCCTGTACACCGTCAAAATCAGGGTCATTATATGTTCTTGACATATCAACCCCAAATTTTTCTACAAGATATTTCTCCAATACAGGCATGGTCTTTTTTCCTTGAAAATTGCCATCCGCCTTAACCTTACAACCAAAGGAAGCAAGGACGACTGCACAGTTGCCGGTCTCTCCACCCGGTAGTATATAGCTCTCCTTAATTTCAGAATAAGAATCCTCCTTGGGAAATTCCTTTGTTAATAAGTGCATAGTTGAAACCAAGGTCATACCATAAAGATACACATCAAAATTTGGCATAGATTTTCCTCCTTAAATTCACTCCGCGCAGCAACCTGATAAAAGCTCAAATCTAGAAATCTCAACAATGGTCGCGCGTTTATTTAATAATACTATTTTACTATAAAAAATCAATTTTACAAATAAATTTTATAAGTAAATTTATAGGTTTATTCCATTTTCATAAACCGTATAATAAATTTTGATCCCTTTCCGTGTTCGCTGGAAACATAAACCGCTCCACCCTGACCTTCTATAATATTTTTTGTTATATATAGTCCAATACCGATATTAGTCGGGTTACAGCTATTAGGTCCCTTATAAAACCTATTGAATATTCTGGGAAGCTCCTCCCTGGGAATACCCATTCCTCTATCACCTATAACAACCTCCAGAAATACACTGTTTTCTTCCCAGTTAATTTCTATATTTCCTCCATTGAAACTGTGTTCAATACAATTTTTTATTATGTTTGAGAAAGCTTCTACCGTCCAGCTCACATCATGATTCGCACATATACTCCGGTCACCTGCAACAGAAATAATTATATTTTTTTCATCAGCTAAGTATTTTAGCCCCGCAATACTTTTTTCGAGAGACATATGAATAGGTGCTGTCTCTTTTTTGAATTCAACTACACCGGCTTCCAATTTCGCCATTTTTAGCAGATTTTTTATCAACCAATCTATTCTGTCCAGCTGATTTTTGCTTTCAGCTATAAATGTAGTTCTTTCCTGTTCGGTTATGGTTAAGTCATTCTTTAAAATATCATTGAACATTATTAAAGAAGCCAGTGGAGTCTTTAACTGATGAGAAATGTCCGTTATGAGCCTTTTAAGGGAAAGCTTTTCATCTTTTAGTGCCTGGACATTTTCACTGAGTCTTTGAGTCATTAGGTTGAACTGACTGATTAGAAACCCCATATCGCCCTCTTCACGTCCACCTTCTAAAGGCTGAAAATTACCTTCAACAACTGCTTCAGCTCCCTCGCTTATTTTTCGTATACGGGAATATAATCTGTTCAGGCTCAGAAAGAAAAAGATAATCAATACCAATGCAAACGCACCTATCAATAACAGAAATCTGATATTTGTAAGCCATAAGCCTCTGGTAATAGAATTATTTTTATATATACTTAAATTTTCATCATAATTATATTTACTTGTAACACTTTGTCCGAGTTCGTAATCCTTCTGAAAGTCACCCGTAAAGTTCCTTACTATTTCTATTTCTGCTTCTGGGTACTCCCTAACTACAGCTCCTATCACTGCAATGTTTTGTTGTATATGAATCTTGTTAAGTGTTCTTGTATAGCTATGTACCATGTACATGCACACGGCTCCGAATACCAGAAGAAGTACTGCAAGAATACCCAACGACAATTTAACCTCGGTATTTTTTAGAATTTTCATTTACTTCCTCCGCCAAAATCTATTTTATAGCATCTTCCTTCCAAACATAACCCATGCCTCTAATAGTTTCAATATGCTTTTCGCCAGCTATTTCGATTTTTTCCCTAAGCCTTTTAACGTAAACATTCAGGGTATTATAGTCCACATAGTTACCGTCAATATCCCAAAGCTTTTCGATTATTTTATTTCTGCTCAAAACTTGTCCCTTGTTTTCCAGTAATAGCAGCAGAAGCTTATATTCTGCTGCCGTCAGACTGACCTCTTCGCCCCCAATGGTGACCTTGCATCTTAAAGGTTCAACAGCAACATTTCCGCTGACAATACAGCCTATCCCCTCTCCTGTGCTCTTTTTCTGACGTCTCATAAGAGCATTGATTCTGGAAATAAGTTCACTTATTCTCACAGGCTTTGCTATGTAATCATCTCCCCCTATATCAAGGCCAAATACTACATTTGCTTCATCATCAAGGGCAGTCATGAAAATAATAGGTACATCACTGCTAGTTCTTATCTCCTTACAGAAATTATAACCATTACCGTCAGGAAGAGTTACATCCAGTAGGATCAGATCAATATCCGGATTAAAAAGCCTGTGGGCCTCCTGTATTGTTTTCGCCGCCTTCATTGTAAAACCGTTTTTCTTTAAGGCGTATTCTATTCCCATAGACAGAGGTGCATCATCTTCAACAAGTAAAATATTCATATTTTTTGGACCTCCTGATTATCATCCCAATATTCTACATATACCTGCTGAATATATATCAGGTACTCGAATACAGGCATTTTATATAGTTATCTATAGTATTAGTCTTATTTTATCAGATTTAACAAAAAATTAGTTGACTTAAACAAATAATATGACAACTTAAATAGAAAATAAGGGCTGCTTCACAACAGCCCCCCTGCAATAAAAAACTCACTTATTCCTCAATTCTTAGCGCCTCAACTATATTCATGTCATTCAGCTTACGCAGTGGTATGACTGCTGCAAGCAGTGTTATTACTATAATTCCAATTCCTCCGTATAAATAAGGCCATAATACAGTCCTATAACCTATTTCTCCCAAGGGATTATTGTTTACTATACCAAAGTATGTGAGTACGAAGGCAACAGGAAGTCCAATTATACATGCAATTATCCCAAACAAGGCTCCCTCAAGAAGTACCAGTTTCTGAAACTGTCTCTTAGTCATTCCTATTGCCTTAAAAGTTGCATATTCCCTCTTCTTGACCAGAAGATTTATGGTAACAGTGTTTATTATGTTTACAGTTGAAATGACAATAACCAAACCAATAAAGCCATAAACAAGTATTTTCATCTGACCGATAAGGTCATCAACCTTCTGCTTTTCTCTCCGCATATCCAGGTAAATAGCTTTATTTTCATCTGCCAAAGAATTAAGCTTTTCGAATTGACTGTCTGCAACCTCCGGGGAAGTGAAGTTTACCGCTATTACCGACAGCCCCTTAACACCAGTTAGGTTAACGTAATTCTCAGAAGACATTATCATACCAAAGCAATCATTAACTACAGAACCAGCGATAGCTTCATAATCGACTACTTTTATTACCTTTAAGGTCATAGTTTTCCCCTTGCGGGCAATCTCCTTCAATTGTTGGTTATCAGGATTATCGATGAATTTCTGATTCATAATGGGGATGGTAATTACATCTCCCACCTTGTAGTTGGTAAATCCAGCATAAAAACGCTTATTATTTTCATCGAACCCACCAGCCTTATTAACTATAATGACTCCATTTTCATTGTTCAGGTCATCGTAATTGATTTTGGACTCATTTTCCTTATTGAAGAGATCCAGAGACTTTTTATCATAGCCAAATAACTGTGTACCCTTTACAATATACTTACCCTCATACTCTTCAGTTTTTTTCAGTTTCGGTGAATGAACAAATTTATTGTTAAGTTTTTCTTTGTCGAGTAAAATCGGGGCTTCGTTATAGTTTACGTTTAAAACTTCCTTTACTCCTTCGGTTCTGGTTAACTGTTGTGAAAATGCTTCATCAAGGTATGATCTTCCGGGCTTTTGTTCCATAAAGAAGGCTGCCTCGACCTTTAGCATTCCGCTTGCAATTTTATTACTTTCAAAAATAATCTCAATAAAGTTCGAGAAGAATACAAACATAACAAGAGATATCATCAGCGACAAACAGGTTATATAAAATCTCTTTCTGCTTCTCTTAATGTTTTTATAGGCAACCTGCCCTTCAAATTTAAAAACCATTTTTGCAAGCAGGCCTCTTCGTTTCTTAATCTTATCTCCCTTCACAACCATTGTTCCTCTGATGGCATCTATGGGAGAAACCTTTGATGCTGTCCTTGCAGGGAAGAAGGCTGATAAAAATACCGTAACAAGCCCCAATAAAGCGGCTACAGCTATAACCTGTGGATAGAAACCAACTTTAAAAGCACCCAGAAAACCATCCATAATCAAGTTGAAGGTAATCATTACTCCGGCAAATCCGGACAATATTCCTATGGGTAAAGCAATAGCGCTCATTATTGAAGCTTCCCTGAACACCAGCTTTCTTATCTGAGACCTTGTTGCTCCTATACTCCTGAGTATTCCGTAATGCTTGATTCTTTCCATTACCGAAATATTAAAGGCATTATAAATGACAACCGTCGTTGATATTACAACAAACCCGGCTATAATCCCGAAGATTAATTCCATCTGATTATTCTTTTTCTTATCGGGACCGTCACCTATCAGGTATAAGAGTTTTGTATTGGCATCAACTTTGACATTGTTTTCCTTTGCAATTTTTATAGCCAGATCGGGTTTACCTGACTTTTGTTTAAGGTTGACAAAGTAAGAATAATTCTTAGAATTGTCTGAGGTCTTTATATCCAGAAAACTTAGGGCAGTATTAGTAATTTCATTGCTTTCATAAGCACCTACTACCTTATACTGGATTTTTGAACTCTGTCCCTGCTTTGTTTTGATACTTCCGTCCATAACAGAGTTTATATGCTTATCCTTCAGTATTGCATAAAACTTTTTATCAACTATTATCTCAGAGCTATTTTCAGGGAATCTGCCATCAAGAAGCTTTACTCTGAAAATCTCACTGAAGGCATTTCGGTCATAAGCTTTAATATTGACTTTCTTTAAGGACTCGGTGAGTAAATTGGTCTCAATTGTAAATAATCCCTCCTCCTTTACCATACCACCATTCTTTATTTCTGCATTGGCAGCAAGAACCTTAACCTGCTCTCTGTCTGCATTATAAAATAGAATTTCATAGTTTCCATTTTCTTTGGCACGCTCTATCTCATCGTTAATACCACTGTAATAAATACTGCCTATAGCTGTGAACATCGCTATGGCCACAATGATGCCGATGAGAGTTAGTATGGTTCTACCCAGATGCTTCCTCAGATATCGTACCGTTAATGTAGAATAACTCTTCATCATCAGACCTCCTTATCAGAAGAAATTCTTCCGTCAACGATACTGATTATCCTGTCTGCCATACTGGCAATATTCATATCATGTGAAATGAGTATCAGGGTTTGATTATATTTTTTGGCGGAGTATTTCAATAATTCCAGCACTTCCCTGGAGTTTTTGGTATCGAGATTTCCGGTTGGTTCGTCTGCCAGTATTATAGAGGGCTTGTTTGCGAGCGCCCTTCCTATGGAAACACGCTGCTGTTGACCGCCGGAAAGTTCCGATGGCAGGTGTCTTCTTCTGTCCTTCAGATTTAATATGGTGAGAAGTTCATCAATATACTGCTTATCTTCCTTCCTGTTATCAAGCAAAAGGGGCATTAGAATATTTTCCTCTGCTGATAATACCGGAATCAAATTATAGGCCTGAAACACAAAACCGACCTTTCTTCTCCTTAAAACAGATAATTCCTTTTCCTTAAGGCCGTAAATATCGGTATCATCTATATAAACCTTACCGGAGGAAGGTTTATCAACACCGCCCAGTAAATGCAGCAGGGTACTTTTACCCGAGCCGCTTGGACCGACGATTGCTACAAATTCACCCTTATTAACTGAAAAGCTAATATTGTCCACAGCTACAACTTCATTTTGCCCCTTACCATATTTCTTTGTTAGATTTTCAATTCTTAAAACTTCCATCCTTGTTCCTCCATTCATTTTTCATAACTTAATTGGCACTGTTCCTGCAGTTATTAAACCGGAATTCATCCAGACCGTTTGTTAACATGTGTATTGAAACATAACTTAGCTTCTGCATACATCAAATTATACGAAGGAAAGCTTACAACTGCGTGAATTCTTAAATTACAATTTTGTAAGGAACACGTATTTTATAAAAAATAATGTAGATAATAACTTCTATACGTTGTAAAAACTCTTCACACAAAGGAGTTTATATATGTTTAAAATAAAGAAGCACAAAAAAATCACCAATTGTAATTCCTTTGACAGTACTGATAACAATGCTCCTGCTGCTGGTCAGACACTTTTTAAAACTCTTGAAGAAAATATTGCTCTATTTAAAGATCTGTTCAACAATGACGAAACCTTTTTGATAAGGTACTTTGAAAACAATAAAAACAGTAATATAAAGCTGTGTGCCCTATTCATTGATGGGATGATAAAAACTGAAATAGTCAATGAATATATAATAAAGCCTGTTATGGTTAGCACATCCCTTGATAACTCAAAGGATACATTCTGTAATATTTTCAATCATGTGCTAGAGTCCAATAATCTAAAAAAAAGCTCCGATTCTGCTGAACTGGCACAAGCAATAGTGGTCGGTGATACTGTACTGCTTATGGAGGGCTACGCAGAAGCCATTATAGTCAGTTCAAAGGGCTGGAAAAGCAGGGCTATTGAAGAGCCTGACAGTGAAAAAAACATAAGAGGGCCAAGAGAGGGCTTTACTGAATCACTGCTTGAAAACCTCTCAATGATACGAAGAAAACTGGCAACCAATAATCTGAAATTCAAGTTTCGGAAATTGGGAGTTCAATCTGGTACCAAAGTTTGTATAAGCTATATTGACGGAATTGCAAATGGGCAAATATTGGCTGAATTGAACAAGAGACTGGATACAATAGATATTGACGGCATTCTTGCTACAGGGACAATAACTGAATTAATAAAGGATGCACCGCTATCACCCTTTAAAACTATCGGAAGCACCGAAAGACCCGATGTTGTTGCAGCACGCCTATTGGAGGGGCGTATTGCATTGCTTATGGAAGGTTCTCCTATAGCTATTACAGTTCCCCATGTTTTTATCGAGTCTTTTCAATCAAATGAGGATTACTATATAAATTTCTATTTTTCATCGGTTAACAGGCTCATCAGATTTGTTAGTTTCCTTTTGTCAATTAGTATGCCGGCTGTTTATATTTCATTGACCACCTTTCATCAGGAAATGCTGCCTACGCCACTGATCAGAAGTATCTCTGCTGCGAGACAAAGTGTACCACTCCCTACAGTCATCGAAATCCTGCTGCTTTTACTTACCTTTGAAATTCTCAGGGAGGCCGGCACCCGAATGCCCTCCAATATAGGCCAGGCACTGAGTATAGTTGGAGCTCTTGTATTAGGTCAGGCAGCTGTTGAAGCCAGATTTGTAAGCTCACCTGTGGTAATAATCGTGGCGCTGACTGCAATAACCAGTCTTGGCATTCCAAGGCTTAACGGGGTACTTATTACAATAAGACTGATACTGCTGTTCTTTTCATCAATTATAGGCTTGTATGGATATATGTTCGGCATGATAGGTCTAGTGATACACTTACTGGAGCTACGTTCCTTTGGAGTTCCTTATATGCTGGGCTTAATGAATATAACAAAAGCTGACTTGATGGACACTGCCATTAGGGCACCCTGGCCATATATGAAATACCGTCCGAAATTCATGACCTCAAATAACCGTATACGGATGAACAGCAGAGGTACAAGGAAATGAAGCTAAAAAAAATATTACTTGCAATAACTATACTCTCCAGCCTAATGTTTACCTGCAGCTGCTGGAATTATTCGGATCTTGAAAAAAAGTCGCTGGTATCAGGCTTCGCAATAGACAAAACCCCTTCGGGAGAATACCTTGTTACAGTTGAAGTAATAGATTTTGAGACAACGGGAATAGATGCAAAGCAGTCTGGAAAAAATATTGAGACACAAGGAAAAACATTATTTGAAGCCATACGAAAAGTGATAAACCTGACAGGCTATAGATTGTATTGGGGACATGCCAATATTGTTGTGGTTAGTCAGGAAGTTGCAAAAGAAGGACTGGCTGACACAATTGATTTTATTTCCAGAGATGCTGAAGTACGTGAAGAAATGTATGTAATAATTTCTCGGGAAAAAACTGCAAAAGAGATATTGGAACAGCAAATGCTCTTATCCCAGACCAGCGCAAATAATATTGAGAAAATGCTAGGTACCAGGAATAGGGATTTAAACAACCCCACCATTCAGGCATTCCAATTTATAAATATACTTGAGGAAGAAGGAATTTCTCCCTGCCTTCCCGCAATCCGTCTGATTGAAAATGAAAAAAAGCGGACTGCCGAATTATATGGAGCCGCTGTATTTAAATCAGACAAGCTGATAGGCTTTCTTAATTCTGAGGAAACAAACATATTTTTATTTATTACCGATAAGGTCAGAAAGGGTATGATGACCTTTAAAATGGAGGATTCTGATGTAACGCTTGAGATTCGAAAAGCCAAAACCAAGATTAGACCAGAAATAAATAATAATAGACTTAAAATAAAAATAGATATCAATATAGAAGCCAGTGTAGCAGAACTGGAAACCACTAAGGATCTCATCGCCGATAGCAAATTCTATAAATTGGAAAAGCAAGCAGAGGATGATCTACGGAATAAAACCGGAGAACTTATCAAAAAGGTTAAGAAGGACTTTGATTCGGATATTTTTGGCTTTGGAAAATACGTAAAGGCGTATTTCCCTTCAGTATGGCGTGCTTCACAAGGTAGGAAGGTTGACCTGTTTTCACAAATCGAACCGGAAATAAATGTTAATGTTATCCTTATAGGCAGTGGCCTGAACTCCAAAACAGTTAAAAAGAGAGTGTGAGCTATGGCAATTATGATATTAGTATTTTCAACAATATATGCATTATATGTTTTTTTAGATCTCACTCCTCTTTATCAGCAGAAGAAGCTTAAGGAATTCTGGGTGTATCTGGTTATGTTTGTAATCTCATATACATTATACCTATTATATGAGTTGGGTGTAAATTTACCTAGTCCTTCGGCTGGCATTACTAAATTAGTATCACTGATTTGGAAGCAATAATTAAATAAATTCAAAACAAAGGATGAGTACGGTGGATAAAGAAAGAATTTCGAACAGACAGGGTATATACATGGTTGCCATGTTTATAACCGGCAGCTTCATGGTAATGAGTATTGGTGATGAAACCCGGCAGGATATATGGATTGTAATTCTTATGGCTATGGCTACATCAATACCCGTAATCCTTGCTTATTCATTTCTGCTTAAACTGCATCCAGGGAAGAATCTGTTTGATATTTTTATTGATACCTACGGAAAGAGCGCCGGAAAAATATTTTGCCTGCTTTACAGCTGGTATGCCTTTCATCTTGGAGCACTTGTAATAAGAAACTTTACGGAATTTGTAACGACCATATCCTTTCCCGAAACTCCGCAATCTGTTATAGCAGTATTTATAGGTGTACTATGTATTTGGATTGTTAAAGCAGGTGTCGAAGTTATGGGGCGCTGGTCTTCATTTGTATTTCCGCTGGTAGCCATAACTATAGTAATTACTGTTGCTCTGTCTGCAATCAATGCCGATATGATTAACCTAAGACCAGTTCTTTTTAATGGTATAAAAAATGTTTTGCCGGGTACCTTCGCAGTCTTTGCCTTTCCTTTTGCAGAAACGGTAATCTTTACAATGGTTTTAGATTCTTTGAAGGATATAAACAAATCTTTCAGGGTTTTGCTTATCGGAGCCCTTATCGGCTGCTTTTTTATGGTGATTATAGCTGTTAGGAATATTGCTGTTTTAGGAGTTGAATACTCCATCGACTTGTATTTTCCTTCATATGTTGCGGTAAGAACTATAAATATCGGTGAAATACTTCAGAGATTTGAGGTGGTTGTTGCAATTACTTTTATACTGGGGGGTTTTGTAAAAATAAGTACCTGTCTTTATGTAGCTGTAAAAGGATTCACACAAATACTGAATATTAATAATTACAGGCCTATATCAGCACCAATTGGTTTTCTGATGATGAACCTGGCAAGCCTTCTTTATTCAAGCTTATCTGAGATGTTTGATTGGGCTATTAATATATATCAATATTACGCGTTACCCTTTCAGGTTATTATCCCAATTGTCACTTTAATTGTTGCAAAGGTCAAAGCCAGTTCGAAAAACAAAAAGCTGGTATCAAGCCAGCCTTAAAATTACCACCATCTTTTCTTTTTAAAATATATAAGCATTGAGACAGATATACAAATCATAACCAGCCACAAGATAGGGTACATTAAGGGCCAACCCAGTTCGGGCATATTTTTCAGATTCATTCCATAAATACCTACAATAAAGGACAGAGGCATGAACACCGTAGAAATAATGGTAAGTACCTTCATAATTTCATTCATTTTATTACTGCTGCTGGAAAGATATACCTCCAACATACTTGATAGAATATCTCGAAGGGTTTCTGTAGTATCCATTACTTGAATAACATGATCATAAAGGTCCCTTATATATATGTCAGTTGTATCCTGTACCATAAGACTTTCACCCCGTTCAAGGAAGGAAAGTACTTCTCTGAGAGGCCAAACTGCCTTATGCAGTAATAACAGCTGTCTTTTCAGTTCATGAATAGTTCTCAGGGTTTGTCTTCCGTTTCTGACCATCATCTCGTCTTCAACAAGCTCTACCCTTTCTCCAAAGCTTTCGAGTACAGTAAAATAATTGTCCACAACAACATCCAACAGGCTGTAGGCAAGGTAATCAGCACCCAGCTTTCTGAACCGGCCCATCCCCTGCTGTAGTCTTTTTACAATAGGATCAAAAATATCGGTATCCTTCTCTGTAACAGTTATGACATAATTTCTCCCCAAAATTAAACTTACCTGTTCAATATCCAATTCACCAAGTTCTTTGTCGTAGCACAACATTTTTGCAGAAATATAGATATATTCTTCATTTACATCAATTTTGGGTCTCTCATCAGTATTTAAAATATCCTCTAATATAAGAGGATGCAGGTTGAATACAGTTCCAACAGTTTCCAGAATATTTATGTCACTCAGGCCCTCAACATTAAGCCATGTAATACCCGTTTCCTTTATCTTAAGTGCTTCAAGTCCTTTTATTCCAAGCTCCTTTTGCTCAAAGTTATCCTCATCATAGCCAATTAAGGTCATTAATGTGGCCTTACGTTTTTTTTCACCAATATGGACAAGAGTCCCGGGCGGCATTCCTATAGTTTTAGAGCGGGATTTAACAAGCTTTTGCATATGTACTCCTTATGCTCAAAGTGATATTTCAAGCTTGACAAGTCTGGCAATGACTTTTATACTTTTCGTACTTATTGTTTCAGTAATCAGTGTACCTTTATTACTTACAAGCAGCAGCTTATCTGCTTGAAGCTTTTTTACCTGTCTGATTGCCCTGCTTCCATTATATTCAATAAAATAAATTCCGTCAGCATCAACTTCACCGGTTAATATTGAAAGAGCTCTGTCTCCCTTAGCAATTCTGAAGCCAGTCATATCAGTGTCCTCAATATTCAGATAGAATACTTTCTCCTTTTGGAAGCCTTCCACCTTGTTCTTTTCAATAGGTAAAAGCTTCTTCTCAATCAGCCTGTCCATTCTGTAATCGTATACTGGTACGGTTTTTAGAATATTGCCAAAAGCATCATCCCAAACCTCCTGCACCGGCTGGTTAAGATTTACCTTGCTCTGGGCAGCACCGACTTGCTGCTTTACGCTAGAGGTTACGACAGCGGGTGCTGCAGCTTTTTCGGCTCCTGCATATTTATCTGCCTGCTTATCCTCAGAAGCAAACAAACCTATTGGTCCAAGTTCAAAATCAAGAGCCTTTGAGACTCTTCCTATCATATCGTCACTTATAATCTTTTTACCAGATTCAATGTCCAACACAAAGTTTTCCGAAACTCCCAAGGCTTTTGCAAGCTGCTTGGGTGACAAGCCTTTTTGTAACCTCAGTTTATTTATTTCTTGTCCAATTCTGCTCATATAAACTTAATGCTCCTTTTCTGATTGGTTTGCCTTACTTATTATCTGGCCCAAACTACCAGCATGTAAGAGTTGTACTTGTCGAATTCACTACCGTTAAAATCTCCAAACAGCTTCAGTTTTTTAAACCCGACATCACCAAGAGCTTCAGTAAGCTCATCCTGACGCACAGGGTAAAGTAACACCTCGTTGTCCAAACTCTTACCCTCAACAGTAAGTCTTGTTTTAAATGCTATTTTTTTGTTTTCTTTGCTGTATTCATAATTTCGTTCAAAACTAAGCCCTATATCTTTATTCTCTATAGTAGGAAGGCTTTTAATTTCCCTTAGTATTATTCTGTCATAGTTTATTATCTGCAGAATAAGACTTCCGTCATTCTCCAGCATTGTCCTTGTGTTCACCAAAAACTCTTTGATCTGCTGAATATTTTCAAGATGCACCATTGAATTACCAATACAGAAAGCCATATTGAATTTCTGTTGAAGTTTTTCATTCACTTTAACCATATCGGATTGAAAATATTCCAGGGTTCCTTTTGAAATGTCTATTTTGTCACCGAGCTGCTTAAGCATTTCGGCATCAAGATCAACAGCGGTTACGTCGTAACCTTGCGCAGCCAGTTCAAGAGAGTATCCCCCTGTTCCGCATGCTATATCCAGTACTCTTTTGGGAGGACTACCAGCGACTTCCTTTAAAAACCTTACCTGCTCTTCACCTGTAGAAAATATATAATCATAATACTTTGATATCTGTTGATAAAATTCCATATTTCTCCTCTAATTTAGTATTGTAAGTATAGTAATTTATTTGTACAGAGAATATTATATATACCTTTACAATTATCGACACATTTACAAAAGTATATCCTGCAACTTTTATCGCCAACCTCGGTACATCTTTGTATCTAACTATATTATATAGTATCTTATTACATTAACTATGGGTTAAATTTTGCTATCAGAAACTTAATTTTAATGCCCTCTTCTGAAAACATTTTTTCATGCTCTGTGGGTACACTTTCAGTAAAGCCGCTGGCATGTAAATCTTCAGTTGAATATTTTATTATAAACCCATTTTCTTCAAAATATTTAACTGATTCTCTGAACAACTCATCATTATCGGTTTTAAACCATATTTCCGAACCAAATTTTAAAAAGGTCTTATACTTAACCAGCTGCTTTCCGTGGGTCAGTCTTTTCTTTTTATAGGGGGATTTGGGCCAGGGATTACAGAAATTAATATATATCTTTTCAATAATATCTGAAGGAGCCAGCATATTGTCTATCTGTTCTATGTTCTGAGACATCAGCTTTATATTGTTTATTTCCCCTATTCCAACAGTAGCATACTCAGCTTCTATCTTGCGCTTTGCATGCGCAAGCACTTCACTCTTGAGATCTACCGCAATATAGTTTATTTGTGGATTGGCAGCGGCGACTTTGGAAATAAATCCGCCCTTTCCGCATCCAAGCTCAAGATGCATGGGATTGTCGTTTCCAAAAAGCTCCTGCCATTTGCCCTTTATTTCGGGCGGATTGTCAATATAAAAAGGACATGCTGCCAATTCAGGCCTTGCCCATGGTTTTCTTCTGAGTCTCATATTAACCTCCATGAGCCACATTGTGGCCACAAAACGTAATGAATTTATATCCTTTACCGCGATAAGGCGAATAAGGAATCCTTCGGTCCTCCAAAATAAAAATCCGCGCCGTCTCTTACAACTGGGCTTTTACACAGAGGAACGTCAATAAAGACGCTTGCTAAAGGATATTGTACATTGTGTATAAAGCTATGTCTACAATAATTTGTACCCAAATTTCAATCAGACAAACCAAACGTACTTACCGTAAACTCTAAGAATAAAAATTAATATATTGTAACTTGACTTACCTTCAGAGGTTTTGTACCCTATTAGTATGTGTTACAAGTAGTAATAATTCTGATTATAGCCACTTGTTATAACTATTAGTTTCATAAAAAACATTAATACCCATAAAGTATATAAAGTACTTTTTTTACAATTCATAAATGCAAATGTGAAATTGTAGTTTAGGGAGCATGGAGGAAAAAATGGATTTTTTATTGTTCGTACTCAAGTCAATTATACTTGGTATAGTTGAAGGAATTACTGAATTTTTGCCTGTTTCATCAACAGGGCATTTGAGGATATTTCAAAATCTGATGCATTTTGAGAGTTCAACTCCACGATATGTCGATATGTATACATATGTTATCCAGCTTGGAGCAATTCTTGCAGTCGTACTCCTTTACTGGAAAAAAATCAAAGATACCATTGTTAACTTCTTTCCGAGTAAAGTCGGATATGAAAAATCAGGTTTTAAATTCTGGCTTATGATTGCCATAGCCTGTGTTCCCGGAGCTATTCTGGGAATATTGTTTGATGATCTTGCAGATCAGTATCTATCAAGTTCAATTGTTGTTGCAATAGTACTTTTCCTTGGTGCAATCTGGATGATATATGCCGAAAACAAATTCCGTAATAATAATCTAACAAAGCAGAAGCTCAGTGTTACACCAAAGCAGGCCATCATTATCGGACTATTTCAATGTCTGGCTATAATTCCTGGTATGTCACGTTCAGCCTCAACCATAATCGGCGGCTGGGTATCAGGTCTTTCTACAGTTGTAGCTGCAGAGTTTTCCTTTTTTCTTGCAATACCCGTAATGGTGGGGATGAGCTTTTTAAAAATTGTAAAGCTTGGTGGCTTTAATCTGTTAACAGGTACTGAAATCACAGCGCTTATAGTCGGTTTCATTGTATCGTTTGTTGTAGCGGTAGCTGTTATAAGCAAATTTATATCCTATCTGAAAAAGAAGCCAATGAGAGGTTTTGCATACTATAGAATGATTTTTGCAGTAGTTGTTATAGTTGCCGGCCTCCTAAAGATTTTTTAACCCTTAAATATTTTGTTGAAAACATAAGCTTAGTCCGCACTCCTGTATAACTTATATAAATGAAAGCCCATAACATTCTTATAACCTTTCATTTATATAAGTTATATTTGTGTGTACATAATAGACATTCTATTCCTGTACCTCATTACAGGCCGTCT
>JAEYWA010000025.1 GCA_023431385.1 Bacillota bacterium
TAACTAGAATGGGGAAAAGACATGGATTTAGGAGCTCTTGGCAGAATTCCTCCTCAAAGCGTAGAGGCTGAACAGTCAGTTATTGGATCAATGCTGATTGACAAGGAAGTAATTCCGGTTGTCATGGAAGTTCTTAAGCCGGAGGATTTCTACAGACCTGACCACAAAGAAATATACGATGTTATTATAGAACTGTTTGACAAGGCTCAGCCTATTGACCTTATTACCGTTTCAGAGCGCCTGAAGTTTCATGGCAAGCTGGAGCTGGTGGGAGGACTTGAGTACTTGACAAATATTGCAACAGATGTGCCTACCACAGCAAATGTAAAGCATTACGCGAAAATAGTGGAAGAAAAATCTTTGTTGAGAAAGTTGATAAAGGCTTCCTCAGATATAGTTGATCTGGGTTTCAATGCCTCGGAGGAAGTCTCGATTATATTGGACAAGGCCGAACAAAACATATTTGATATTTTGCAGAAGAGAAGCTCTCAGGGCTTTGTACCCATAAAAGATGTGCTCGTAGACACCTTCAACAAGCTGGAAGAATTATATAACAATAAGGGGCATATAACAGGTATTCCTACCGGCTTCACCGATCTTGATTTCAAAACCTCCGGCCTGCATAATTCTGACTTGGTATTAATTGCCGCAAGACCTGCCATGGGGAAAACGGCTTTTGCCCTTAATCTGGCACAAAATGCAGCCGTACATAGTGGTGTTCCTGTTGCCATATTCAGCCTTGAAATGTCGAAGGAGCAGCTTGTAAACAGAATGCTCTGCAGTGAAGCCATGGTCGACAGTAACAAAATGAAGACTGGGCAATTGGAGGACAATGATTGGCAAAAGGTTGCCAGAGCGCTGGGACCACTTTCCGAGGCTCCAATATTTATTGATGATACACCGGGCATTTCTATAACAGAAATAAGGGCAAAATGCAGAAGACTCAAGCTGGAGCATAATTTGGGTCTTGTAGTAATAGATTACTTGCAGCTTATGCAGGGAAGCAAGTCGAGGAGTGAAAACAGACAGCAGGAAATATCGGAAATTTCTCGGTCCTTAAAGATTCTTGCCAAAGAGATTAATGTTCCTGTTATTTGCCTGTCACAGTTAAGTCGTGCCGCTGAAACCAGAACTGACCACAGGCCGATCCTAAGCGACTTGAGAGAGTCTGGAGCCATAGAACAGGATGCCGATATAGTTATGTTCTTATATAGAGATGATTATTATAACCCTGACACTGAGAAAAAAAATATTGCAGAGGTCATACTTGCCAAGCATAGAAGCGGTTCCACAGGTACTGTAGAAATGGTATGGCTGGGGCAGTATACCAAGTTTGCAAATCTTGAGAAGTTCAGACAGTAAGAAGGTACCACAAGTGCATATAGCAATGGAGGGTATTGAATTTTCTTTTAAAGGATTTATAATGCTTAAACTACAGGTTTTAGATACAATTAAAAAAAATAGGCTTATTGATTATGGAGATGGTATTGTTGTGGGAATATCCGGTGGATATGACTCAGTGTGCCTTCTCCATATTCTCTATTCTATGGCAAGTGATTTTTCGCTGAAGCTTTACCCGGTTCATATAAACCACATGCTCCGTGGCGAGGAAGCAATGAGAGATGAGAATTTTGTAAGGTCTTTATGTTCATCTCTGGGGCTGGAGGTTCATATTGAAAGAATAGATATTGCTAGGAAAGCGTCCCTGGAGAAAATCTCTCTGGAGGAAGCGGGTAGAAATGCAAGGTATCAGGTTTTTAAACAGGTACTTGCAGATAATTCAGCTAAAAAGATTGCAGTTGCCCATTCTAAAAATGATCAGGTTGAAACCCTTCTCATGAGAATTTTTCGTGGAACAGGTCCTGACGGGCTTAAAGGTATTGAATATATACGGGATAATATAATAAGGCCCTTATTGGATGTTGACCGGTCACAAATCGAGGAATATGTTAAAAATAATGGTCTGGAAGCTATTATAGACAGTTCAAACCTGCATACAGACTATTTTAGGAATCGCATCCGATTAAAGGTAATTCCTGAGATAAATAGTGCTGTAGGAAAAGATATTACTGAGAATTTATTAAAATTATCAAAAATTGTAGTAGCAGACGAAGAATATTTACGATATAATTCTGAATTATACTATCAAAAAGCGTTATCTGCTAGGGAAGAGGCTTTTATTGAACTAGATTTGAAGGAAATATCACATTTACACCAGGCTGTTTTAAGCAGGGTTTTAAGAATAGCCTTTACAGATATCACCGGCAGTATAACCGGACTGGAATATGTACATGTTGATAAGCTGATCCAGCTTATTTTATCGGGAAGGACAGGAGCACGTCTGGATTTGCCTTTGGGGTACATGGCTGTTAAATCCTATAGCACTATAGCGATACAGAAGCAAGGTCAAATCAAATCTGAAAAGTTTGAATATATTATAAAACTTTCCTCCGAAGTGCAAATTGATAACTTAAACTGTACTATTCGTAGCGAAATCATAAATGGCAATAAAGAGCAGTCTGACTATTATTTAGATCAATACTTAGATGAAAAGCCAGGCAAAATAATAAAGCTTTTTGATTTTGATAAAATACAAAATAAACTAAAAGAAGACCATAATTCTCAATTAGTGGTTAGAAACAGGCGGGATGGTGATATTTTCAAACCTTACAAATCAAGGGGTACAAAAAAGCTAAAAGAGTACTTCATAGATAATAAAATTCCTAAAAATAAGCGTGACAGCTTCCCATTAATTGCTATAAATAAGGAGATTATTTGGATTATAGGAAATAAAACAAGTGATAATTATAAAGTAACTGATAATACTAAATCTGTATTGATGATTACTTTTATACCTAAGCAGCTGAAAAATAATTATTTGATTACTACAGAATAATTAATATATTATAAAACAGAAAACTAATCAAGCAATAATTGACAAGGGGGAAAAGTTTTAAAATGGACGTAATTGAGCGGGTTTTAATATCAAAAAAGGAGCTCGATAAACAGGTAGAAGAGTTGGGCAGCCGAATTTCAAAGGATTATGAAGGTAAGGAATTAGTAATAATAGGGGTACTCAAGGGAGGATTTATATTTCTCGCAGATTTGGCAAGAAAAATTACAATACCTGTAGATATAGACTTCATATCGGTTTCCAGCTATGGTGATTCTTCAAAATCGTCAGGAGTTGTAAAGATAATCAAAGATGTTGATATAAATATATCCGGAAAGCATGTGTTAATTGTTGAGGATATTATTGATACAGGTCTTACCTTGAATCACCTTGTTGAACTTCTTAAAACGAGAGGCCCTCTCAGTGTAGAAATATGTGCAGCACTGGATAAACCCTCCAGAAGAAAAGCTGAGGTTCATGTAAAATACAAGGGAATTGAAATTCCTGATGAATTTGTAGTCGGTTACGGTTTGGATTATGCAGGGAAATACCGGAACCTTCCAGAGGTATGTATTCTGAGAAAGGATGTTTACCAGAAATAAATTATCAGGCAATTGACTTTATTGTGTTTTATAGTTGTATATGCTAATATAATATATACTGTACGGGACAGGAAAAAGAGCTTTTTATATCGTTCCGAATGTGTATGTTTGTTTGAAGGATACAGAATAATGGTATTAAATAATAAATGGTAAAACGTAGGCGGATTTGGTTGCAAACAGCCTATGGACTAAGTTTGGTACCTTGGTTATTATGAGGAGGGAGATATTTGAAATATTTTAAGGGTATCAGTTTTTATATTATTATTTTCATAATAATTTTAGTAATAATTACGTTCTATACTGCATCCGATAATCCGCCTAAAATGGATTATTCAGCGTTGTTAACCCAGATGGAGGCAGGTAATGTAAAGAGTATAGGATTACAGACTGACACGGCTACAGTTGAGTTGAGAAAACCTCTGGATGAAAAGAACAAGGTCACCAGATATGTGGTTACTGTTCCGCCTGATGTCACTTCTGCATCTGACCGGTTTACAAAAGCTTTTGATGAGAAGCTTATTGAAAAATATACAGTAACAACACCTCCCCAGGCACCATGGTGGGTATCCATTCTGCCTACAATTGGTTTTGTGGTAATACTTGTATTAATATGGTTCTTTTTTATTCAACAGTCCCAAGGAGGCGGCGGTGGAAACAGGGTTATGTCCTTTGGTAAAAGCCGTGCAAAAATGACTGTTGATGATAAAAAGAAAATCACTTTTGATAATGTGGCTGGAGCTGATGAGGAAAAAGAGGAACTTGCTGAGATAGTTGAATTCCTGAAGGCACCGAAAAAATTTGTTGAACTGGGGGCAAGAATACCAAAGGGTGTGCTTTTGGTGGGACCTCCAGGTACAGGTAAAACCTTACTGGCAAAGGCAGTATCAGGTGAAGCAGGAGTTCCCTTCTTTAGTATAAGTGGTTCCGATTTCGTTGAAATGTTTGTCGGTGTCGGTGCTTCCCGTGTACGTGACCTTTTTGAACAGGCAAAGAAAAACGCTCCATGTATAGTATTTATTGACGAGATTGATGCTGTGGGAAGACATAGAGGAGCTGGACTTGGCGGTGGACATGATGAAAGAGAACAGACGCTGAATCAGCTGCTGGTCGAAATGGACGGTTTTGGTATAAATGAAGGGGTTATTATCCTTGCTGCAACTAACAGACCTGACATTCTTGATCCTGCGCTGTTAAGACCTGGTCGTTTTGACAGGAGAGTTGTTGTTGGGCTTCCAGATATAAAAGGAAGAGAACAGATATTGAAGGTTCATTCCAGAGGAAAGCCCTTGGCTGAGGACGTAAAACTAGATGATTTGGCAAGAATTACTCCGGGCTTTACAGGTGCAGATCTGGAAAACCTGCTAAATGAAGCAGCTCTGCTTGCGGCAAGAGTAAATAAAAAGAAAATTGGAAATGAAGAGATAAAGGAAGCAGCTTTCAAGGTTATGATGGGTCCTGAAAAGAAGAGCCGCGTAATGAGTGAAAGAGACAAGAAGGTTACTGCTTTCCATGAAGCGGGGCATGCAATTGCAATCAAGCTTGTGTCAACCAGTCAGAAGGTTGACAGAGTTTCTATTATACCTGCAGGTATGGCGGGCGGATATACTGCCAGTAGGCCGCAGGAAGACAAGAGCTATCACACCAAGTCACAGCTAATAGAAGAAATAATAATAGCTTTAGGTGGCAGAGCCGCAGAACAGATTGTACTTGATGAGGTAAGTACCGGTGCCTCCAGCGACCTGAAGAAGGTTAATCAGATAGCAAAAAATATGGTTACAAAGTACGGTATGAGTGATAAACTTGGCAATATGATTTTCGGAAATGAAAACGATGAAGTCTTTATTGGAAGAGACTTGGCCCACTCTAGGGATTACAGTGACGAAATTGCTGCAATAATAGACAATGAAGTTAAGAGTATTATCGACAACGCTTATGAAAGAACTCTCAAACTTTTAAGGGATAATATTGATAAGCTTAACAAGCTGGCAGAAATACTCCTGGAGAAGGAAAAGGTTGAAGGTGCAGAGTTTGAATCAATATTCGACGGTGTTGTCCTGGAAGGTGCCAATCCGACTCCTCAGTTGGAAGGCTGATTATAAAAGATACTGTTTAGAGAAAAAGGTGTGCTCAGATGAGCATACCTTTTTTAGTGAGTACGTTAGGGCTTTAGATATTTTTAGGTCAGCGTGTTATAATAAAGTGTAGCTGGTAAAATACTTACTTAGTGATATATTTATTTATTATTATCGAGGAGATAATAGCGTGAAAAAACACGGTAAGTCATCGTGCTTTTCACGCAGCGAAAAGCCACTACATGTCTTTTCATTACTATTTTTGTACGCGCTATGCGCGCAGATGGGAGATTATTATGGAATTTACAATAGGTTTAAGGGGAGAAGCTTCAGCTTTTGTTGACAGCAGTAATACAGCAAAAACAGTGGGGAGCGGAGAACTTGAAGTTTTTGCCACACCATCCATGATAGCATTAATGGAGGAGGCTTCTACCAACGCTCTTGCTGAAGGTATGCCTGAACACAGTTCCTCAGTGGGAACAATGATAAACGTTAAGCATATGGCAGCTACACCGATGGGGATGAAGGTATCAGCAAAAGCTGAACTTGTTGAGGTGGACGGAAAGCGGCTTGTGTTTTCGGTGGAAGCCTTTGATGAAAAGGATAAAATAGGGGAAGGCAGGCACGAAAGGTTTGTAATTAGTAAAGAAAGATTTATGACTAAGACCAACGGGAAAAGTAACTTAAACTATTGACGAGTTTTTCTTTTTGTGGTTAAATAATCTCAAAGTCAATATTTTTATCCTTATCAAGAGAGGTGGAGGGAGTGGGCCCTATGAAACCCGGCAACCAGCATTAAAACATGTACGGTGCCAATTCCTGCAGGCATTATGCCTGAAAGATGAGGGGTGATCATTAATTTAAGATAAAATGACAAACCTCGAAAGAGGTTTTTTTTATTATCTGGGAAAGCATAGACTTTTCAAATAAAAGTGGCTTTGCCACCTTTGTTCTAGACAAAAAAGGTTAACTACCTTGGAGCTCGTTCCCGCTGTTAATTACAGGAGCTTATGTATATGTTAAATAAGGGATAAAAACTGACCTCAAGATAAATATTATGAATTGGAGGTATTACAAAATGTCAAAAAGATTATTTACATCAGAATCGGTAACCGAAGGACATCCTGACAAAATTTGTGATCAGATTTCCGACGCGGTACTTGACGCAATATTCGAACAGGACCCACAGGCCAGAGTTGCCTGTGAAACAGCAGTAACCACGGGAATGGTAATGGTTATGGGTGAAATATCAACCCAGTGCTATGTTGACATTCCAAAGGTTGTAAGAAACACAATAAAAGACATCGGATATGATAGGGCAAAGTTCGGTTTTGATAGTGAAACCTGCGCTGTGCTCACTTCAATTGATGAACAGTCGGCAGATATTGCAATGGGAGTTGACAAGGCTCTTGAGGCTAAAACAGGAGAAATGAGTGAGGCTCAGATACAGGCTATCGGTGCCGGAGACCAGGGAATGATGTTCGGTTTTGCTTGTGATGAAACTCCTGAACTAATGCCTATGCCAATTACCTTGGCACACAAGCTTTCAAAGAAGCTTAGCGAAGTAAGGAAGGATGGAACTCTCGATTATCTCAGACCTGACGGAAAGTCACAGGTTACAGTCGAGTATGACGGTGACAGGCCTGTAAGAGTTGATACAATAGTTATTTCAACACAGCATGGCCCCGATGTGAGTCATGAAATAATTGAGAGAGATATGATGGAGTTTGTCATAAAGCCTGTTATTCCTGCTAATTTGCTGGATTCAGATACAAAATACTTTATTAATCCAACCGGACGATTTGTTGTTGGGGGTCCTCAGGGAGATTCTGGTCTGACGGGAAGAAAGATCATTGTCGATACTTACGGTGGTTATGCACGACATGGAGGCGGTGCTTTCTCCGGAAAGGACCCCACAAAGGTTGACCGCTCTGCTGCATATGCAGCGAGATATGTTGCCAAGAATATAGTAGCTGCAGGCATAGCAAGAAAATGTGAGGTACAGCTAGCATATGCAATTGGAGTAGCAAAGCCTGTCTCAGTATTGGTCGACACCTTTGGTACTTCGGTAATACCTGAAGAAAAAATATCTGAGCTTGTAAATAAACATTTTGACCTCAGACCAGCAGGGATTATTAAAACACTTGATTTAAGAAGACCTATATTCAGGAAAACTGCTGCTTATGGTCATTTCGGAAGAAATGATGCCGACTTCACATGGGAAAGAACAGACGTAGCCGAAATACTTAAAAAAGAAGCGGGACTTTAAAATTAGGATAAAAAAATTTGAATTGCGCAGAGTTAATTGAAGAGTTAATTTATGAACCTGCGTAGTTGGGTTTCAAGGATATTTTATATCAGGGTGCTGTCCGTCAAGAAATTTCTGGAGGCACTCTTTTACTTTGTCAGGTGTGCGAGCTTTCTAATCGCTTTCTATGCTTTGTCAATTTGGATGATAATTACATAATCATCCAGCCCGCAAAACCATATATTTATAAAATTTTTTACTGACTTAATATATTACGAAATAGTGTTACATATAATATTAAAGTAACCCACTGCAATGGTTATTTAAGAGTTAATTATGCATTAAAGACGATTAAGACAAAGAGAACAATAATAATAGTTAGCAAGCAGGAGGCTAATGGTTCTATGCATGGTTAACCTCAAAGGAAATTCAAGATTATTGTATTGTAGCATTTGACATAAGGGTCAAACTTATAGTAAATTATTAAATAACCAGATGATAAGGTTATAAATATATTAAAATGGGGGGTTAATTTAAGTATGGAGGATAATCCTGAGGATACAAGTAATTGTTGTATAGCGTTCAGCTGGATATCACTTAAAAAGCAAAACCACAATGAAAGATACTTTTACAGAAGACCCTGACAGTCCTACTTCGGATTGGTGTGTCTTTTTTTATTTATTTTTCAATGGGTTTAGGAATATTTTAGTTTTTATTCAGATGGAGGATGAAAAAATTGTTAACTGAAATTTTTGTTTTAATAATACTAGTTATAATGAACGCTTTTTTTGCAGCATCAGAAATTGCACTGATTTCGCTCAATGATAACAAAATAAGACTTATGGCTGAGGACGGAGATAAAACGGCCAAAGTATTAAATAATCTTTTGAGAGAACCCAGTAAATTTTTAGCCACTATTCAAATAGGAATAACACTGGCAGGTTTTCTTGCAAGTGCATTTGCTTCGGAAACCTTTGCAGAACCGCTGGTAAATCTGTTGGTTGAATCGGGAGTACCAATACCCGAGGTTTGGTTAAAGACTGCGTCAATGCTTGTAATAACAATAATACTGTCATACTTTACCCTTGTACTTGGTGAATTGGTACCAAAGAGGATAGCAATGAAAAAGGCAGAGCCTATAGCCAGATTTGTTGCAAATCCACTACGTGCTCTGGCCATGTTTACAGCCCCTTTTGTAAAGCTGCTAACTGCTTCTACCAATTTTTTTGTCAGACTATTTGGTGTTGACCCAAACGCCGAAGAAGAGCATGTCACAGAAGAGGAAATAAGAATGATGGTTGATGTGGGAGAAGAAAAAGGGACAATACATGAGAATGAAAAAGAGATGATTAATAACGTCTTTGAATTCAATAACAAGACGGTTTCTGATATAATGACACATCGGACGGATATTGCGGCTCTTTCTATAGATGCGAGTCTTAGCGAGGTAATTGACTTTATAAACAGTGAAAAATACTCAAGGATTCCGGTCTACGAAGATAACATAGATAATATCGTTGGAGTGATGCACTCCAAGTATGTTTTTAAATTTGTTACAAACGATGATACCTCAAACTTTACTTTGAAAGATTTGATACGACAGCCATATTTTGTACCTGAATCAAAAAGGACTGATGAACTTTTTAAGGAGCTTCAGCAGAATAAAACCCATATGGCAATAATTATTGATGAATACGGAGGAACTGCGGGGATTGTTACTCTCGAGGACCTAATCGAAGAGATAGTCGGAAATATTTTCGATGAAGATGATGATGAAGAAAAAGAACTGGAAAAAATAGATGATAATACTTTTATTATAAAGGGCTCAATTAGTTTGGATGAAGCTCAGGATATACTTGGAGCCAACCTTCCGGTTGATGACTATGAAACTTTGAGTGGATTTATTATAGGACAGATTGGGAGAATTCCTGAAAAGGGCGATGAACCGACAATTGAATATAATGAGCTGGTGTTCAAGGTTGAGGAAGTTGAAGAAAAGAAGGTTTCTAAGGTAAAAGTCTGCCGCGCCATGTAACATAAGTGCCTCCCTATTCATAAAATATGGTACGATATATTTTGGGGAGTGATAACATGGGGTTAGGCTATGCGATACTTTCACTTCTGGCCATATTTGGACTTATTAGTCTGTTTTTGGACATTATAAAATTGATGGGCAGGAAAAAATACTTTGTGGAGAAGGCAAATCTCGTGCTTTTGGTAAATGATCAGGAGCAGAACATTGAAAGACTGGTTAGAGAGGCAATGGAAAGCAAATTTGTAAGAAATATAGCCTTAAACGGTAACTTTATTGTAGTTGATATGAACTCAAAGGACGACACCCTGAAGCTTCTGAGAAAGCTTGAAAACCAATTTCCCCTGTTGGAAGTATGCTCTTTTGAAGAGAGAGAATGTGTATTCTATAAAAACAGGAATTAGCAATTCTATTCAAAAATGAAATGCATAAAATTAAATGGCTCCCGAGTGATGAGTTTAATTACTTAGGGAGCTGTTTTTATGTATTAGTGCAGTCATATAAAGAACTCTTCAATGGTCAGTTTATATGGAAAATACGGAAACCTTGATGAGTAAGTTAAAATAGGATATATTTAATTATAGTAACGCATAATTAACGCATGAAAAATAAACGGTAAATGGTTGAAATAGTATTTTACTATTTAAGCTATTTGGTGTAACCAGGAGATTTTTATGGCAATTGGACAGTTTCAGCAGCAGAGGTGGTCTTTTGACAGCTATGCTGTGGGTACAAATTTAAGCATAATCGGGAGATTCGATTATAAAATATACGAAAACTCTGAAAACGGTTATAAGATATATACCTTTGACATAGAAAAAATAATTGATGAAGACGGCTTTGAACATGAGGCTACAGATCAGGTAAGCGTAACAGGCTATTACGAGGTTAATGAGCATTGCGCAGTTCTGCCAAGCAAAGTAATTGGAACAGTTGGTACTTATAGGGGAGAAAAGCAGCTTAAGGCTGAAACAGTTGAATTTATTGAGCCTGCTACTGATGAAGGAATAATCTCATTTCTATCCTGCGGTATAATAAAAGGAGTAGGAGAAAAAACCGCAAGAAATATTGTATCGGGTTACAAGTCGGGCTCAAGCTTTGTTGAGGGTTTTGGAAGCAGAACTCTGGAGATTATCAAGAATGAGCCACTGTCCCTGACAAGAATAAGAGGAATTTCCCCGGATAAGGCAAGGATAATTCATGATTCCTATATGGAAAATATGGAATACCAGAATATAATGATTTTTTTTCAGAAGTTTGGTGTATCTTCCGCCAAAGCTATGAAAATATATAATTCCTTTAAGGGGACATCCATAGCCATAGCCGAGCAAAACCCGTATATGTTTGCAAATATCAGGGGCTTCGGTTTTAAGAGCTGCGATGAAATCGCAAAGAAACTGGGGATAGACCCGCATTCCATATTCAGGCTTGAGTCTGCCCTCAAAAGTGTTCTTGAAACCGCTGAGACCGACGGTCACTGCTATTTATTCAAGGACAAGCTGTTGGAAATGACTGCGAAGGCATTGAGTGACGAAACGGATACCATTTCCGCTGAGGAGCTTGAAGAGGCTTATGATAGAATGATCAAAGCAGGTAACTTTATTAATATAACTTATTCTGAACAGAATAATCAATATGAAGCAGTTTATACTAGGGAAATGTACAAAATGGAGTATGAAACAGCTCAGGCCATAAAGGAGATAGCTCGCAGCCAGCCTGATTTACTTTTATTTAATGTAGATAAGTTAATCGAAGAATTTGAAGCCATGAGAGGCTTTGAACTTGAAAGTATGCAGAAGGAAGCTGTTAGGGCTGTTTTCGATACAAATATGCTGATACTCACAGGCTCAGCGGGCAGCGGAAAAACTACTACTGTTGAATGTATGATATATGTGCTGCAAAGATATTTCGCCAATCAGGAAGAGATGAGCTTTATGCTGGCAGCTCCTACAGGAAAGGCAGCAAAAAGGCTTACAGAAATCACAGGCTTTGAAGCTATGACCCTCCACAGGCTTCTACAATTTTCCTATGAAAGCAAAGGCTTTTTCTACAGGCAGGGCAATGAGCTGCCCTATGATCTTATTGTGGTTGATGAGAGCTCAATGTTGAGCATAGACCTTGCACACGCACTTTTTACTGCAATTTCGCCGGGCACAAGGGTGGTTATGATTGGAGACACACAGCAGCTTCCGTCTGTAGGCGCCGGAAATGTGCTGGACGACATGATCAAGAGTGGCATAATTAAAACCGTAAAGCTGAATGTCATCAAGCGCCAGGCAGACGGTTCGGGAATTATCTCCAATGCAAACAGGATCATAAACGGCGAAATGCCGGAGAATATCAATGAGAACAAAGATTTCTTTATAGTAGAGGAAGAGGATAAAAACCGGGTAATAAAAAGAACTCTTGAGGCGTTGAACCGCCTTATGACAGGCTATAACTACACCATCGACGACGTTCAGATCATCTGTCCTCAGAAGACTTCCGAAATAGGAACCTATGAAATGAATAAGGCTATCCAGCAACTGATAAATCCTGCTGCTCCCGGAAAGAATGAAGTTAAGAGGGGTAACAGTATTTTCAGAGAAGGTGATAAGGTTATCCATCTAAGCAATAACTATGAGTCTCCCCATTATCAAAAAGATCCGTTTACTAAAAGGTACGTAGCAGAAGAGAGTTCGGGAGTTTTTAACGGAGACATCGGCAGGATAATTGAAATATCCCAAATAAGCGAAGCCGGTTCGAATGGCGACGATGAGGATAGCAGTTCATCAACGACAGAAAGAAAAGTTGCGGTTCAGTATGATGATTTCATAATAATTTACGAGATAAATGAACTGGAAGAGATTGATCTTGCATACAGTCTTACCGTTCACAAGATGCAGGGCTCCCAGTGTGAAGCTGCTATTATTCTTTGTCATATGAGAAATTATATAATGCTAAATAGAAATCTCG
>JAEYWA010000049.1 GCA_023431385.1 Bacillota bacterium
TTCCCAGAGAAGATTATGTAGATGCTGAAAAGCGTGTAATTACAGAACTTAAAGCAATTAACAAGCCCTTTGTTGTAATAATAAATACAACCAGACCGAGAGATCCTGAAACCGTAAAACTCCGTGAAGAGATGGAACAAAAATACGGTGTAACAGTACTAACAATGGATTGCCTGCAGATGAGAATTGATGATGTTGATTCAGTTATGGAAAAGATTCTCTATGAGTTCCCTATTTATGAAATAGGTATAAATATTCCAAGATGGGTAGAGGCATTGGAGGATTCACACTGGCTTAAGGGAAATGTGCTTGAGTCAATACGTGATACCTTTAAGTCGGTCGGAAGAATAAGAGACATAAAAAATGCAATGCCCTGCTTTGAAAACTATGATTTCATAAAAAGAGCCGTAATTGATAGAGTAAGCCTAGGGGAAGGTTCGGTTCTTATTGATATAGCAACCACTGATGGCTTATTATATAGAATACTTAGTGAAGAATCCGGTATGGAAATTGAGGGTGAACATAAGCTGATCACCCTGATAAAGGATCTTGCAAGAGTCAAAAGAGAATATGATCGGGTGGAATATGCCCTGCATGAAGTTAAGGTAAAGGGATATGGAATGGTTTCACCGCAGTTAGAAGAACTATCCCTTGAAGAGCCTGAGATAATAAAACAGGGTAATAAGTTTGGCGTTAAGCTAAGGGCCAGTGCTCCATCAATTCATATGATACGGGCGGATATTGAAACTGAAATAGCTCCGCTGGTTGGTACTGAGAAGCAATCCGAGGAACTTGTTACATATCTGCTTAGAGAATTTGAAAATGATACGGCAAGATTGTGGGAGTCCAATATTTTTGGTAAATCACTTCATGAGCTTGTAAACGAAGGCCTTCAAAATAAGTTGTTCAGAATGCCGGAAGATGCACAGCTTAAGCTTCAGGAAACCTTGCAGAAGATCATAAATGAAGGAAGCGGCGGTTTGATCTGTATTATACTTTAGTATCTAAAATACTGAATAAGTTTTAAGGATTATAAATCCTCAAATATTATATTTGCATTTATCACATCTAATGGTTTGATTTTAACACTTTACATTACATATTGGATGAGGTATTATCCAAAAAAAGGTGCCCAATACGGGTGCAATATACCAGGCCGCGAAGTACCCGGCCTGGTATATTTAATTTTTCAGAGTTTAACATTGTTAAAATTCTCATGCAAAATTCTTTTTAATGGTTTATATAATGCAGATATTATTACAGCTGAAATAAGAAATTCAGGAAGCATATAGCTGCCGTTATAGAGCAGGGAATATAAGTAAGGACTCATTCCTTCAGGAGCGTAGGATGCCCATAAAACAATTCCCGATATGTAGTGAAAGGTAAATCTGGATGTAAGAGCAATTGCGACGCTTCCTACAGTCATAATGAGATTCTGTCTGAATAGTCCTGCAAATCCAAGACATCCATAGGCAAAGATATAGTCAAGAAAAATCCCCAAAGGATGATATGAAAATTTAGTTCCCAGCGCAAACTGAAGGAACCCATAAACTAACCCTGCCAACAGGCCGGGTTTAGCTCCCCAACGAATGGCAAAGATTAAAACCGGTATCATACTCCCGGGAGTAATTGAACCACCGTTTGGTAATTCGTACTTAATAAAACTCAACACTTGGGCCAAGGCAATCATTATGCCGGCCTCCACCAACATTCTGGTAGACATTTTTTTCATGCTTAACTCCTCCTTAAAAGTAAAAAAATGCCATACCTGTTTGGAAAAATGCAGCATGACAATTAAATTTCCTACGCTGGCATTACCCAGATCAGGTACAAGAGATGCACTGCATCTCTAAGGGTTTAAAGTAAATATACTTAATCTCAGCCGAATCAATTTTCAGCTCCCCGTCAGGTAACAGCATAGCCTCAACAAGTCATACGGATAGGATGCAACATGTAGTAGGATACGTGATACCTTCGATATTAAATTGTAACAGATCATATAATAATCCTTTGACATTATATCAGATGGTTAAACCAATATCAAATATTTTTATCTGTTATTTTTATTCACAATAGAATAAATGCTTCAAAAGGTAGTAAATGGTACAGTTATAAAAAATTTAGAAATAATCGAACAAATGTTTGCATTATTATCTTATTTTGATATAATATATATGCATTATCACATGAAATGGATTATATTAACATTAGTGTAGAAGAAATGGTATCTGATATCGGTTTTATTGAGGAACTATACTGATATCAGCCAGAAGAAACGGAGTTAAAAAATGATCAGGGACAATATATATATTAAAGGTGCCAGGGAGCACAATCTTAAAAATGTGGATATAGAGATACCGAGAGATAAATTTGTCGTTATTACCGGCCTCAGCGGATCGGGTAAATCCTCATTGGCCTTCGACACAATATATGCAGAGGGACAGAGACGCTATGTTGAATCCTTGTCTTCATATGCCAGAATGTTTTTAGGCCAGATGGAAAAACCCGATGTGGATTACATTGACGGCTTATCTCCGGCTATATCCATTGACCAGAAAACTACAAGCAGAAACCCACGTTCTACAGTGGGAACTGTTACGGAAATTCACGATTACCTCAGACTTTTATATGCAAGAATAGGTATACCCCATTGTCCCAAATGCGGAAAGGAAATTGCGCAGCAAACTGTGGATCAAATGGTTGATCAGATTCTTTCCTTTGAGGAAGGTACAAGGATTCAGCTTCTATCGCCTGTTGTAAGGGGCCGTAAGGGCGAATATCACAAGCTTATCGAGGATGCTAAAAAGGGTGGCTTCGTCAGGATAAGAGTAGATGGACAAGTCATGGACATCAACGATGAAATTTCAATGGATAAAAATAAGAAACACAATATAGAGATAGTTGTGGACAGACTTATAATTCGTGAAGATATACGGAAAAGACTGTCAGATTCACTTGAAACAGTTCTTCATTTAAGTGGTGGAGTAGCTATAGTAGATGTGGTGGGGAAGGAAGAGATACTGTTCAGTCAGAATTTTGCCTGTAGTGATTGCGGTATCAGTATTGAAGAGCTGACTCCGAGAATGTTTTCCTTCAATAATCCTTTCGGAGCTTGTCCTACATGCGCCGGTTTAGGTAACCTTCTTAAGGTTGACCCTGAGCTTGTTATACCAGATAGGTCGGTATCACTTGCAGACGGAGCTATAGCTGTTTCTGGCTGGAATGTAGAGAGTGAGGATGCCTATGCCAGAATGATATTCAATGCTTTGGCAAAGCACTACAAGTTTAAACTGAACACGCCTGTTCACAAGCTTCCCGCAGAAGTAATGGATATTATACTTTATGGAACCAAGGGTGAGAAGATTAAAGTAGAATATGAGAGGGAATATGGAAGCGGAACCTACATGGCGGCATTTGAGGGTATCATAAATGTGGTTGAAAGACGTTACAGGGAAACTCAGTCTGAGAGTATGAAGCAGTATTACGAACAGTTTATGAGTAATACACCTTGTATGGACTGCAACAGTGCCAGATTAAAACCTGAAAGTCTAGCTGTTACAGTAGGAGATAAAAATATTCATGAACTGTCTATTATGTCTGTTGCAGATGCTAAGGAATTTTTCCTTAATGTGGAGCTGACCGAGAGACAGAAATTGATTGCGCATCAGATTTTGAAAGAAATTAATGCCAGGATTGGTTTCCTTGTTGATGTTGGGTTGGACTATCTCACGTTATCAAGAGCCGCAGGAACTTTGTCCGGCGGGGAAGCACAGCGAATCAGGCTTGCCACTCAAATAGGTTCTGGCTTGATGGGAGTTTTGTATATACTTGATGAGCCAAGTATCGGTTTGCATCAGAGAGATAATGAAAGACTGTTGACAACACTAAACCGTCTAAGAGATCTGGGAAACACTCTAATAGTTGTAGAGCATGACGAGGATACAATGTATGCCGCTGACCACATTATTGATATGGGACCGGGCCCGGGTATTCATGGAGGATACGTTGTGGCCGAAGGCCCGCTTGAAAACATACTGAACTGCCAGGAGTCCCTGACAGGACAGTATCTCAGCGGCAAAAAGAAAATTGCTGTACCTGACAAACGCAGAAAGCCAAATGGAAAGTGGCTGGAAATTAAAGGGGCTAGAGCAAATAACTTAAAAAACTTGAACGCCAGCATACCATTGGGAGTGTTAACTTCAATAACAGGAGTCTCCGGATCGGGCAAAAGTTCACTAATAAATGAAATCCTGTATAACAGTCTTGCAAGTAAGCTGAATAGGGCAAAAACCAGGGCTGGGGATCATGATACCATAAAAGGAATAGAACATCTGGACAAGGTTATCAATATTGACCAGTCTCCTATTGGAAGAACACCGAGATCCAACCCGGCAACCTATACGGGGGTCTTTGATCTTATCAGAGATGTTTTCGCCTCTACTACAGAAGCAAAGATGAAGGGATATAAGAACGGGAGGTTCAGCTTCAATATTAAGGGAGGTAGATGTGAAGCCTGCAGCGGTGATGGTATTATTAAAATCGAAATGCATTTTCTTCCTGATATATATGTACCATGTGAGGTTTGTAAGGGTAAACGGTACAACAGAGAAACTCTTGAGGTCAAATACAAGGGAAAGAGCATTTCAGATGTTTTGAACATGACTGTGGAGGATGCTCTTGAGTTCTTCAAAAACATACCTAAAATACAGAAGAAGCTTCAAACTCTATATGATGTCGGTTTAGGATATGTAAAAGTCGGGCAGCCTTCAACTACACTATCAGGTGGTGAGGCTCAGCGTGTCAAGCTGGCTACAGAACTATCCAAAAGAAGTACCGGAAGTACTTTATATATTCTGGATGAGCCAACCACGGGACTTCATGTTGCCGATGTGCACAGGCTTATTGATATACTTCAGAGACTTGTGGATGCTGGTAATACCATAGTAGTTATAGAGCATAATCTTGATGTTATTAAAACCTCCGATTATATTCTGGATCTTGGTCCTGAGGGTGGAAATAAGGGTGGAACAATTATTGCCCAGGGTACACCTGAGGAAGTGGCCGGGGTTGAGGGCTCTTATACGGGAAATTATTTAAAAAAGATATTAAAGCAAAAAAAATAATACAATATAAATAGAGTTCCTATAAATTATATGTTTATAGGAACTCTATTTATATATAAGTTAATATGATGATATAACGTTTGTTAATTCTATGTTAAGTTTATTGTAAATTAGTTAACAATACTATATAATGGAAAAGATTTGATGTTATATTTTGTCGAAAGAAGGTACTTCATAATGTTTAGAATTACACCGAAAGAAGAATTGTTTTTTGATTATTTTATTGAAACTTGTGAGATTATTTGCAAGGCGGCTAATCTTTTAAACGATTTAACAAACAACTATGTAAATGTCAATGAAAAGATTTTAGCTATTGAAGAAACAGAACATGCTTGTGACAACAGCGTGCACAAGATTCTCAATGAACTTAACAAATCTTTCATTACTCCCATTGACAGGGAAGACATATTTACTATTGCAAAAGAGTTAGATAATATTACAGATGATATTGAAAGCACTGCTCACCGCTTCAGTATGTTTAATGTTAAAGAAGTAAGGCCGGAGGCTCTTGAGCTTACTAGTCTTGTTGTAAAAGCGACTGATGAACTCAGAAATGTTATGATTGAAGTTAAAAATATGAAAAAGAGCAAGGAACTTCGGAATAAAATAATTGAGGTAAATAATGTAGAAGATGAAGCTGATACTATATTTAGGGATGCAATGGCTAACCTTTTTACATCTGAGACCGATGCAGTTGAGGTTATTAAATGGAAGGCAATATTTGAATTGTTGGAAAACACAATTGATGCATGTGAAGATGTGGCAAATATAGTAGAAGGGGTTGTAATGAAAAATGCTTAGTGTTGCATTAATATTTGTTGTGGTGTTGGCACTGGTATTTGACTTTATTAACGGTTTTCACGATACTGCAAATTCTATTGCTACATCTGTTTCCACCAGAGTTTTATCACCCAGACAGGCCATTATGATGTCAGCTGTACTCAATTTCGTAGGTGCATTAATGAGCAGTAAAGTTGCTAAAACCATTTCCGAGGGCTTGGTTGATGCATCCATGATAAAGGTACAATACGTTATAATTGCTACTCTGATAGCTGCAATTATTTGGGACTTGATAACCTGGTACTTTGGCATACCAAGCAGTTCCTCCCATGCACTAATAGGTGCCTTAGTAGGATCCTCCATAGCTTATTCAGGTGGTTTGAGCATTGTTAAATGGGAGGGTGTATGGAAAAAGGTTATATTACCATTAATTACTTCTCCTCTAATCGGTTTCTTTATTGGTTTTATTTTCATGACAATACTATATAAACTACTTCGAAATTTCACCCCCAGATTTATTAATAAATGGTTTTCTAAATTGCAGATATTATCTGCAGCATTCATGGCATATTCCCATGGTAATAATGACGCTCAAAAGTCAATGGGTATTATTACTCTTGCCTTGGTAGGTGCTGGTCTGAACGGTGGACACACTGACGTTCAACCCTGGGTAATGATTGCATGTGCATTGTCAATGGCATTAGGAACATCTGTTGGTGGCTGGAAAATCATAAAGACAATGGGTGTCAATATGATCAGGCTTCAGCCGATAGGTGGATTTGCTGCTGAAACAGGTGCAGCTATTGTTATTGAAACCATGACACATTTTGGAGCTCCCGTAAGTACAACACATGTTATCTCAACTTCCATAATGGGTGTTGGTGCTTCGAAAAGGTTATCAGCTGTGAAATGGTCTCTTGCCAAAAATATTGTTCTGGCATGGGTTATAACTATACCGATTACAGCTTTAATGGGCGCATTTATAACTACAATATTTAAAATGTTTGTTTAGTTGAACAAAAACAATCCAGAAAGTGTATTGAATATAGATTACTGTGCTTATATTGAGTGATATAAGATAAATAAACATAAATAAAGCGGTAAATTGAACCTGGGTTTGATTTACCGCTTTATTTATATTGGTTGCTGTGTTTCATTATTTTTTGTAACAGATTGTTTACATTTCAAGCAGGTAAGAACAGGGATTCAGCCCGCATCAGCTAGTAACGAAGACTATAACCAAGTTTTTTTAATTTGTTTGATATTCAACACTGAAAATAACTTAATAGTAACAAAAACGGCTCAAGACCAGTTAGACCTTAAAGTTAACTTATGCTATACTATAAAAAACATAGGTTATGAACATTTTAATATAATTAAAAAAATTTAGACTTTTATGGAAATAATATAGTATATATGTATATATCAACAGTGAACTGCTGATATGAAGCGGCTCTTTAGAAGCCGGGAAGCACTATAAATGTGTAATAATTAAGTAATTTGTTATGATATAGAAAGCAGTATATGTGGTATATATTTATGTAATCCGGTTGTAGTAACGAGGTTCGACAACACATAGTTCAGGTATTCGGGAGGTCAATAATGGCCTTGAAGCAACACGGTTTTAATAAATTTCGGAGGTTAAAAAATGATAAAATGCTCAATATGCAATAAAAATATAGCAGTAGTTTTTGTAACTAAAATTGTTGAAGGAAGGCAAATACAGGAAGGTCTCTGTGTTAGTTGTGCAAGGAAACAGAATTTACAGCCTATAGATCAGCTGTTGTCTCAGACAGGAATGACCGAGGAGGAACTGGACAATATCAGCAAACAGGTTGGTGATATGCTTGAAGACATGGATGGTAATGATATACTCGAGTCTTTACAGGGTGACCCCGGTAATGTGAATCAGACAAACCCCTTCTTCGGAATTTTAAATAAAGCTTTTCCGAAAGCAGCTGGTCAAAGCGAAGATTCTCCAGTCATAAGTAATCAGGAAAAGGGTAGTGAGGATGATAAGGAAAAGAATAATACCAAAACAAAGGTACAGGACAAGAAGGTCAACAAAAAGAAAAAGTATCTTGACATGTATGGGTCAAATCTAATTGATAAGGCAAGAGAGGGCAGGATTGACAAGGTAATAGGAAGAACGAAAGAAATAGACAGGGTAATTCAAATATTAAACAGAAGAACAAAAAACAATCCTGTGCTCATCGGTGAGCCTGGGGTCGGAAAGACTGCTATAGCAGAAGGACTGGCTGTTAGGATTGCTGAAAAGAGTGTACCTCAGAAGTTATTTAGTGCAGAAGTATATCTTTTGGACATGACCAGTGTAGTAGCAGGTACACAGTTCAGAGGGCAGTTTGAAAGCAGAATGAAAGGAATAATTGAAGAGGCAAGGTCCTTTGGTAATATTATTCTTGTAATTGATGAACTTCATAACATAATGGGGGCTGGTGAAGCTGAGGGAGCCATGAATGCTGCAAACATTCTTAAGCCCGCTCTATCCAGGGGCGAGATTCAGGTAATTGGAGCAACCACCCTCAATGAATATAGAAAACACATTGAAAAGCACTCAGCTCTTGAAAGAAGATTTCAGCCTGTTATAGTTGATGAGCCTTCTATTGAAGAATCAATAGAAATTTTGATGGGTATAAAGCATTATTATGAAGAGTATCACAGGGTGAAAATTAGCGAAGAAATAGTAAAAGCAGCTGTTAATTATTCCGAAAGGTATATAACAGACAGACTTTTGCCTGACAAGGCTATTGACGTCATTGACGAAGCAGGTTCCAGAGCAAATCTTAAGAATGTAAAGCTTGCAGAACTTCAGTCATATAAAGACGAACTACGAAAGGTCCAAGAAGAAAAGGAAACAGCTATATCGGCAGACTCCATTGAAGACTATCAGAAAGCGGCTGACTTAAAAGTACATGAATGTAGGCTTTTAGGACTTATAAAAGATATAGAAGACACAAGTAAAGATGTTGAGCTTACAATAGATGATGTAGCAAGTGTTATAGAGGCATGGACAAAGATACCTATTCAAAGACTCAGTGAAGAGGAATCACAAAAGCTTATCAGCCTTGAGGAACGACTCCATAGAAGAGTTATCGGACAGAATAAGGCTGTTGAGGGAGTATCAAGAGCAATCAGAAGAAGCAGGTCTGGCTTCAAGAAAAAGAAAAAGCCGGCGTCCTTTATATTTGTTGGCCCTACCGGTGTCGGTAAAACAGAGCTTGTAAGGGCTTTAGCCACGGAGTTGTTTGAAAGTGAGGAAGCTCTAATACGGCTTGATATGTCAGAATATATGGAGAAACATACAGTTTCAAAGCTTATAGGTTCTCCTCCAGGGTACGTGGGTTATGATGATGCAGGACAGCTTACCGAGAAGGTCAGAAGAAAGCCCTATTCGGTTATTCTGATGGACGAAATAGAAAAAGCCCATCCTGATGTATTTAATATGTTGCTTCAGATACTTGAGGATGGAAGATTAACAGACAGCCATGGCAGAACTGTTAGCTTTGAAAATACTATTATAATTATGACCTCAAATGCGGGAACAAACTTTAAATCAAGCGGTATCGGCTTTGCAAATAACGGTTACACTACTTTGGAAAGCAAAGTAAAGGATGTACTGAAGGAGACCTTCAGACCTGAGTTCCTTAACAGGATTGATGAAGTTATAGTCTTTACCGAGTTAAGTAAGGACGAACTCAAGCAAATAGTAGAATTGATGCTCGAAGAGGTGTATACCGAGGCCAGAGAAAAAGACATTAAAATCAATGTTTCTGATAAAGTCAAGGAGTTTATACTTGAAAAAGGCTATGACATCAAGTTTGGTGCAAGGCCCCTAAGGCGTTCGATCCAGAATTATATTGAAGACCGGTTATCGGAAGAATACCTTAAGGGAACAATCAAAGAGGGGTCTCTTGTTGGTGTTGGCCTGAACGACAACCAAGAAATAGAATTATCTATAATATAATTTATTAATATATAGCTGCGTGGAAATTATTTCTACGCAGCTATTTGCCTTATATAATCTTTCCTGAGAACACTAATTCCAACATACGCCATATTTACTTATTTAATTTTATTATTGCAAATAGTACTAATTAATATTTATAATAACTGTATATGATATATTACTTTATTACCTTTCATAATTTAGCTGTTTATTAGCAGTATAGAGTGGGGTGAAATTAATGAAATACTCAAAAAAAGTTTTGGGTATTGTGATTGTTACTATGTTTTCTGTTATTATGGTCGCGTGTGCAGGAGATATATCTAAGAATTCTGATAATTCTCAAAATCCTGTGGTACCTGAACGGATTGACACAGTAGAGTTAATGACTACTTGGGGCGGAGTTGACAGTAAAGCCGGAAGCTTAAAAGAAATAATAGCTAAATTTGAGAATGAGAATAGTACAATAAAGATATCAAATCAATCAATTTTTGGTGATGAGTATTTACCTACCCTTAAGACACGTTTTGCATCAGGAAATGAACCTGATGTTTTTGGACTTTGGCCCAGTTCAGACATCAAGTATCTTGTTAAAGCAAATAAACTTGCTGATCTGACAGATAAGTTGAAACAGGACAGGGAATGGATGGACAGTTTCAATCAGGCCAGTTTTGAATATACAACTTACGGTAACAGAATATATGGTATCCCATTTGAATTGGTATTTGAAGGACTTTTTATAAATCGGGATCTTTTTGATAAATACCAGGTTAAAAAACCTGAAAACTACGAAGATTTAAAAGCAGCAATCAATACATTTAGAGCCAATGGGATAATTCCGATTGCCTACAATTCATCGGCTGAAGGTTCTTATATATACCAGAACATGGTAGCAAGCCTTGGCGGCTACAAAGGCATTGAAGAAAGCATCGTCGATGGAAAAATAAACAAATACTATATTGAAGCCATGGAGTATATTAAAGAGCTTTATGATATGAAAGCATTCCCAAAGGATGCTCTTATTCTCAACAGCAATGAGAGAAACCAGTTATTTTTTACAAAACAGGCCGCAATGATTGTTCAGGGGTCGTGGTTTATTCCCTACTTCGATAAGTATGACCAAAGTGTAGAAATGATTCCATTCCCATCGATGGGTAGCAACAGTCCTAAGATCCCAACCGGTTTGGGCGGAGGAACCTTTTACATCAGCAAAAGCGCCTGGGATACACCTATAGGTGAAAATACGACAATAATATTCTTAAAATACCTTACATCAAAAGAAACTGCTACATATTTCTATGATAAAACTGCTTTATTAAGCAATCTTAACATTAAACAGGAAACCCCTTACAGTTCTCTGGCACAAAAGAGCATAAATCTATACGAGAATATTTTGGAGGAGAATAAGACCCCTATTCCTGATCA
>JAEYWA010000108.1 GCA_023431385.1 Bacillota bacterium
GCAATAACAACGGTAATAATAACAGCAATAACAACGGTAATAATAACAGCAATAACAACGGTAATAATAACAGCAATAACAACGGTAATAATAACAGCAATAACAACGGTAATAATAACAGCAAAAGTAACAGTAATGAGTCCCATAACAGCGGTTCTGGTAATGAAAATAGTGGTAACTCAAAGGAACATAACAGAAATAAGGAAAAATAGATTATTTGCTTACAATTGATTTACATATAAATTACTTTACTATTTCATAGCTTACAAGTATATTACATCTACCTTAAATCTTACGCATTTTTACATATTGGATCGAATTATTCTGTATAATTTAATCAGAGAAATAGTACTTTTATAGCTCTCATTTCCTGATTTGTGTAGACCCCTGAGAAAAAAGTGAAATTCACTTTCTTAGGGGTTTTTTCTGTTAAGTTCAGTCTATTTGTTCTTTTCAATGCAAATCAAAATAGGCGGGCAATTAATCTGGTTTACAAAGTCAGTTCTCATTACAGTATATTTCTTATAATCTATAGTCTTAATAAAATCCATAACTTCATTTTTTTCATCAAAGCCGCTGTCTCCCCCATAATAAACGACACTACTGATAATACCATGTACTGTTAGGAGTTCCATTCCACCTTTAATAGCCTCGATGGTAGTACATCCTTTCGTTCCGATTGAATGATTCCCTCCGGGTAGGTACCCAAGATTAAACATAATAGCTTTTATCGGCTCAGTTATGTATTTTTTTATATTCTGGTGTCCATCATTAATAAGTTTTACTCTGCTTTTCAGCTGCTTTTCCTGTAGTTTCTTATCTGTTGAACTAAGAGCTTGTTTCTGAATATCAAAGGAATAAACCATACCCTCTTCGCCAACAAGCTCTGCAAGAAATAATGTGTCGTTTCCATTTCCAGCAGTTGCATCAACCACCGTATCTCCCTTTTCAACTATGCTGGAAATAATCTGATGAGACTGTGTTAAAGAATTCTTGAGTATGTACATAATTCCTCCGACAAATTCTGTATAAATTTTTAAGTATTTCATTTGTCTTCCAATTGCAGCTAAAACACCTCTATGATATAATCAAAGCACCTAAATAATATTTACCTAAGGAGAGATAGCTCATGGATAATTCGACAGAATCCAACTATACAGTTGACAATACTCCCCCTGAAGCAGGTTATAACAATATTCCAAACAATCAGTGCGTTTCAGGTAATAATAACCCTAATAATAATTTCAACCCTGGATACATCAATAACAATAATAACTTTAATAACCAGAATTCCTACATGGCACCGCCCATAATTGACAGCCTTTCCGGCTGGATGAAGTTTATCGGTATATATACAATAGTTGTTGGGGCTATATCATGTATCGGAATAATTACAGCTGCTTTTGGTATACCAATGATTTTTTCAGGTATAGGCCTTACAAATGCCTCTAAAAGTTTAAAGTCCTATAATGATTACAATAACCAGTTTACCCTGAATGAGTTCTTTACATATTTAAATAAGTACTTTAAAATACAAGGGATTTTTGTAATTATTGGTATTGCACTCTCCGTAATCTATATTGCTTTTCTCTTAATAGTTATTATAGTTGGACTTTATTCCATCAACAGCTATTAAAGGCTTTTTACTTCTTCAGGAGTAAGTCTTCGCCATTTTCCAGTTGGAAGATCACCAAGAGCTATAGGCCCTATAGAAATCCTCTTTAAGGATAAAACCTTGTGGCCTATAGCTTCACACATTTTTCGGACCTGTCTGTTTTTCCCTTCATGAATTGTAACCTGAATAACTGCATCTTTGCCTATTACATTTATTATCTCAATTCCGGCAGGCGAAGTTACATAATTATCTATTTTTAATCCGATTTTAAACTGCTCCAATTCAGATTTTGATGGCACACCTGAAACCAAAGCTTCATAGACTTTATCAATTTCATGCTTGGGATGCGTCAATCGGTATGTAAATTCTCCGTCATTTGTCAGAATAATGAGGCCAGAAGTATCATAGTCCAACCTTCCTACCGGATATAGCCGGAAGTTAATTTCACTGACAAGATCAATGACGGTTGGTCTTCCGAATTGATCACTGGCTGTTGATACATAGCCCTCAGGCTTATTGAGTATAACATAAGTTTTATCATTTGCTTCATTAGTTAAAATATTTTTTCCATCAACAGCAACAGTATCATTTTCATTTACGCTTGTGCCCATATCAGTTATTATTTTGCCATTAACAGCTACTCTTCCCTGTTTTATCAGTTCTTCTGAAGCTCTCCTGGAGGCAACACCGGCATGGGCCAGAAATTTTTGCAATCTCATATGCTCCATAAACATACCCCGCAATTTTTCATAGAATTTACTATTACTATATTAATAAATTTACTATCAGTCAGATTATTTATTCCCATAACAATTATTTTATATTTTATGTGATGCGTCAAGCAAGAAATTCATATCCATATCAAAGAATAGATAATATTTAATTCCCAGTGTGCTCCAGCTTCGTTGGACACACGCACTAAAAAAGCGGGATAATACTCCCGCTTTTAATTGCTATCCATCAATATTAGGGTTTTGAACTGTATTTTGATTTTCTTTCTTCTTGCCGCATTCGTTTTTCTTATTCATTTTATCCTTTAACGCTTCATTTGCTTTTTCAACAAGTTCTGGAATCAAATCTAATATTTTTTCTACTGAGGAATTCACATTAACGGGAAGAAGCTTTACATGATTTTGACCGCAAACCATAAATGCAACAGGATTAATTGATACTCCGGCACCACTGCCACCTGCAAATGGAAGCTTCTTATCACCCTGTGCACCAGGGGAATCCTTATCTGTAGAATAATCTCCTCCACCTGCAGCAAAACCAAAGCTAACTTTAGATATAGGTATTATAACTGTACCATCGGGAGCCTGAACAGCATCTCCAACTATGGTATTTACATCCACCATTTCTTTAATACTTTGCATTGCTGTAGTCATGAGACCTTCTATCGGATGATCTGACATCAGCACCACCACCTTTTCTATTTTTTAAATTCAATTTTATTATTTCTTTCACTATGGATATAATATTTACAATTTTTAGGCTAAATATGCAATCGAACTCCAGTTTCCACACTTTTTCCTTAAAGTCCGGATCAATTTTGATTTCTTTTTCATCTACATCAAAATTATTAAAGAGCCTGCCGGGAATAAACCCAGTCAGAGTCCATAAAAACCCATATAACAGGGCGGTTTGGCAAGCATCGCCGGTACCTTCTCTGACATGTAGTTTAAATTTCTTCAAAATAACACTTTTATAGAAAAACTTAATTAGTAACCATGCACTTTCTCTAAGCTGATTAAAATCAGCTTTTTTACGGATTTTCTTTGGTTTTTTCTTATTCTTTTTACCTTCATCCCGAGGATAAACCATTATTTTTTTAACAGGGAACTTTCCGAGCAGGTAAATAGTCACATAGACCGAAGATACCAGATTATCCATCTTTAAGGTAAAGCCTATTGTAAGCCTACATTGCCATATTATCAAAATTATTATTAGTACTAGAACAAACACAATAACTAAAAAAATAACCAAGAGAGATATCACCTCTTGGTTATTTTTGACATATATTTTCTATTTAAATCAATTCATTTTTATTATATTCATTATGCTCTATAAATATATTATTGTAAAAAACACACCGTACTTCATTACTTAAAATCTTCGTTAATAAGCTCTTCAAGATTCAATTCACTTAAATCCTGTATATCAAGCATTGGTAAATCCCGGATTGACTTGAAGCCAAAGCATTTTAAGAACTCATCTGTTGTTTCATAAAGTCTTGGCCTGCCGGGGACATCCAGTTTTCCAGCCTCTCTTACCAGATTTCTTTCCAGCAGTCTTGTAACAGCACTGTCGGAATTTACCCCTCTGATCTGCTCAATCTTACCCTTAGTTATGGGCTGATTATAGGCAATGATGGATAACACCTCATATGCTGCCTGTGACAACGCCTGTTTTTGCCTTATCTGATATAGCTTTACAACATACTCGTAGTAATTTGGGTTGGAACACATCTGGTATTTATCGTTCAGTTCACGAATGATAATTCCCTTGTTTGAACTGTTGTAATTATCAATAAAATTCTTCATGAGGCTTCTTGCAGTTTTTCTGTCCAATTCAAGAATTTCGCATATCTTATCAAGAGATAAAGCATCTCCATAAGAGAATATAAGACTTTCTATAATGCTTTCAATTGTACTTATATCCATTTAAAACTCCTTCACATTATCGTCAATGTCATTATATAAATCGATATTGTCTCTTTCATTACCAAACTCTCTGTTACCGACTATATGTATATCAGAAAACTGTTGCTTTTGAACAATTTTTACCTTGTTCATTTTGGCAAGCTCCAATACTGCCATGAAACCTGTAACAACCTCAGTCTTAGATTTGGTTCTCAGTGAAAACAGTTCAGAAAACTTAAAAGAAACTTTGTTCAAGAGCTGTTTGATAACATCTCTCATTTTACTTCTCAATGAGACCTTCTCGTGTTCTACAAGCTTTGTAATATTTTTTGCTCTTGCATTAATCTTCTTTTTATTCTTGTCAAGGATGGCCAAATATTGCTGTCTGAGTATCTGAGGATCAATCTCCAGAACTTCCTCTCTGACCGGAAGATCGAGTGTTTCCGGCAGTCTGAAGACAACGGTATCCCACTTTTTTTCTAGTTCCTTAAGCTCTTTTGTAAACTCCTTATACCGTTTATATTCAATTAGCCTTTTAACCAGTTCTTCTCTCGGGTCAAGTTCCTCTTCCTTCTGTTCCTTCTTATCGGGTAAAAGCATTTTTGACTTAATGTGCAGTAATGTTGATGCCATTACAAGAAACTCGCTTGCCACTTCAAGATCAA
>JAEYWA010000111.1 GCA_023431385.1 Bacillota bacterium
CCCACGCATGCCACATAAAGGCTTTCATCTTTTGTTTCAATCATACGATCCACAATTATAACCGGAATACCAGCCTGCCTTGCTTCCTCTAATACTGTGTCCCACCCGGTTTCGGTCACTGGAGCAATTACAATATAATCAACCTCCTGAAAAATAAAACTCCTTACATCCTTTATCTGATTTTCCTGACTCTGTCTACCATTAGAAAAGATCAAAGAAAATCCGTTCTTTTTAGCAAGAGCATTCTGTATAGATTTTGTATTTGCTGAACGCCAGTCCGATTCAGAACCAAGCTGAGAAAAACCCACGATTGTCAGATCGGAATCAATATTTCTTGTATTATCAGTGTTATTATTCTGAAGGTTTTTCCACGGCCTTAGGCTGCAGCTGGCAAGCCCTATTAAGACAATACAGAAAATCCATAGCATGATTTTAATATTCTTATTCATATACTACCTCAATTCGTTCATTATCCGCCTGTCTTGCAGGAATCTTAATTGTGATATCTGTTCCTTCCCCTTTTTTACTTTGTATATCCAACCCATACATATTACCATAGTTCAATTTAATTCTTTTATTTACATTTGCAAGTCCAAAACCTGAGCTTTGCTTGCTGCCCGGCATTTCAATTTCTTTTCTTAAAGCCTCCAGCTCCTGTTCATCCAAGCCAATCCCATTATCAATCACGTGGAAGAAAATGATCTGGTCTTTTATTTCACCAGTTACTGTTATTTTACCTTTTGCCCTTAACATTTTAATTCCATGATATAAAGAATTCTCAATAAGTGGCTGCATAGTTAGCTTTAAAATCTGATATCCATAAAGTTCTTCTGGAATAATAATTTCATAGTCCAGTATATCTTTATATCGTGACTGTTGTATCTGCAGATAACTTTTAATATGTATTTCCTCTTCACGAATGGTGATGAAATCTTTCCCCTTACTAACAACAGTTCTGAAAAACTCGGAAAGAGATACCACCATATCGATTGCTTCTCTATTTTTATCTCCTTCTATCAGCCAGATAATTGTATCCAAGGTATTATATAAAAAATGAGGATTAATCTGAGCTTGCAGGAGCTTTGATTCCATATGCCTTAAGTTTTCCTGTTCCAGCCTGATACTTTTAACCTGCTGTTCCAGTTTGAAAGCCATGTCGTTAAAACTCTCGGATAATATTGATAATTCATCATGATTATTACAGGTTGTCCTGGCTGTAAAATCTCCCTTTGCCACCATAGCCGTTTTATCACATAACGTCCTGATTGGCTTTGTGATGCTATCTGTAACAAGAATGTTAACTAAAACAGATGCCACGATTATAGAAGATAATGCCACAATGAATGTCACTATTACATTGGTAACTTGTTCATTAAGGCTCTGTCTTATATCCTCAAAATCCTGAGTTTCATAGTAAATATAGTATTGAATTTCTTCCTGAAACATTTCTGTTAGTATATAAATATCAGATTCCAGCATTTTAATATTTTCTTCATAATGGCCTGTCTTGTATAGATTATCACGTATTTCGTTAATCCTGTCCTCCAGGGTATTAAGATTAAGCAGAATACGTTTAATCCAATCAAGACTATCTCTGCTTGATGTTATCTTCTGCAGATTAGTAAAATTCTCTCTTGCATCCTCTATGAGCTTGTAAGGATTCTTTAAATCGCTATTTTTATCAATGGATTCAAAGGTTTCCGCTTCTACAACAATCTTATACATGCTCTCGTCCATTTCCTCTTTAAAATTGAGATTATACGTATTAGCTGAAGTAATCCTTCGTACTATGGCGTCATATGCAGTGCTATAATTATGTAGAGCGGCAATCTGGTAAACCGAGAGAATTATCATTGGTATGATGATAACAACAGCTACAAGGGAGAACTTCAGCCTTAAGGGATATTTGATTGGTTTTTCATAATTATAGCTTCTCATTCTTCACCTTTACCCTGTAGCCTGTATTCGGATGGTGTACAATTCTGTGTCTTTTTAAATATGTAACTGAAATAATGAGAATCAAGATATCCCACTAAAAATCCAATTTCAGTTATCTTTTTCCCAGAACATCTCAAATAATCCTTAGCCTTCTCCATACGGATATTTGTAAGATATTCGATAAAGGTCGTCCCGGTTTCCTGATTAAAAAGTGAACTAAAATAATTGGGACTAAGATTAACCGTAGATGCAACCTGATCCAGCGTAAGATCGCTCATGGCAAAATTCAGATTAATATATTCCTTTGCCTGTTCAATAAGACCGGCATATCTTTTCTGACTGTTTTTGCTACGTATCTCGAGGGCTTCTTTCAGTATAGATTTATAAAATTTACTACAGTCTTCAAAACTGGAAAGGTGTTCAATGACACTATTCATTCTCTTGAGGCTGCTGTCTATCTTCTCCCTTGGGTACTTCATGGTCTTAAGGAATTTAATGATAGCAGAATAGCCATCCATTATGATATAATGCCGAAAAATGGTTGACCTCATAGCATTGGAACCAAACCCGTCAAAATAGCTGTCTACAAATTCATCAACATCATGAATGGTACCTCTCTTTAAGAATTCTTCCAATGAATTTCTATCAAGCTTCTCAAGATTGAGCTCACTGACGTTAATCCTGTTTCCTACCTGAGCCTTAATGTTACTAACATCATTATAAGATAAAAACTGATCCCTGCTTTCGAAATAACGAAGGGAGAAAGCACTGTTAGCATCAAGATAGGACTGCTGTAAGTCACGGATACGATGAACAACTCTACCAATTCCACCAAAATAATGTGCCTTTTCTTCACAGATACCAATTAATAAATTACACAGTTCCCGGGTTAATTGATAAATACTCAATTCATTTTCTCCCGTAAGTATAAAAGCCCATCCATCCATACCACGCTCAAATACTTTAATGTCAGGATATCTGCTCAGGGCTTGAGTCATTTTCATTTCACAGTGTACAATATCATTTGAATATTCGTACATATCCTCTTGTCCTTTAAATTGAAACAGTAAAACACAAAAAACTCTCGCCACCATATCAATTCCAAGCTGCTCTTCCTGCTCAATGATTTGTGAAAGAGACATTTTCCCGCTGACCAGTGCATTAAAAAAGTCTTTTCTTTTTTCCCCCTGTTTCTGATAAACCAACTGCTGATACTGTTCGAGTATTTGTTTTTCCTTCCGTTCTTTTTCAATTACTGATGCGGCATTTTTCACTGCAGCCATCAGCTTACTAGATGTTATCGGCTTAAGCAGATATTCACTGATGCCAATATCAATTGCTTGTTGTGCATAGCCAAAGTCACTATATCCGCTGATAATAATGATTTTCAGCTGAGGCATATCTTTTTTTAGTAATTTACTTAACTCAAGACCGTCCATGAACGGCATTTTTATATCTGTAATCAGAATATCGGGCTGTTCTCTTATAATCATCGGATAAGCCAATTCGCCATCACTCTCATCTCCGACTATCATAAACCCCTCTTCTTCCCAATGAATTTTGTTCTTGATACCATCTCTTATTACGATTTCATCCTCCACTAAAAAAACCTTATACATAATTTTCCTCCGAAAAATTATAAAGTACATAAATAAAGTATCATAATATTTAGTGGTTTTGTTAATTTTTTTTATTTTATAGTGTAATTAATAAATTTTTTAATACTTGGAAATTGTCAGTCTTTATCTTAATACTAGCATTGTAAACAACAAAAGACTTGAAGCACCGAAAGGGTCTGCTGCAAAATTCGCTGAATAGCCATTCTGCAGCAGACCCTTTCGGAATGCTTTGAATAGAGAAAATTATGATCTCTCGTTATTAAGGATTTTTGTGTCCAAATATTCTTTTTAGATTTGCTTCATTTTGTGGCTTTACCTCGGGTAACGGCAGTCTGTCCTCCAGTTTTGGAATGGGCTTAAAATCCAGATGCGGTTCTGTTTGATACCAATAAGCTGTTGAGCTAATATCGTCACTACGGTGATTGTTATGTCCATGTTCTATAGTGACTTTTATACTTTTATCAAACATTATGGGATCTTGAATATGATATCTGTAGGTTGATATTTTACCACTCCAATTAGGTCCGCCTCCCAGAATGATTCCGTGATATGGCGTACAAACTTCCTGTTGTGGGCACCATGCAGTATTAAAGTAGTCCTCGGTTCCGGTTCCATGAAGTGTAGGTGGCCATTGTTCATCATCTATAAATATCATGTCATCTCCTTCTCCATACCAGTTCCATTCATTGGTAGCTCTCAGGTTATGAACATTAAAATTGCAGCCAACGTAATGTCCCTTTCCTCTGGCTTCAAGTATAACGTAATTCCCCGCTCCAGTAACATTTTTGCCTCCAAACTCGTATTCCTCATTGCCCATTTCCTTATCAGAAACTCCAGCTGTAGGACATTCTCTATTCCATGAAGCATGGAATCTGAGTTCATTTGCTGGAAGCTGCTCCACTTCCTCATAGTCAATATAAAAATAGAACTTTAATATATCCGCCGCATTACTTTCAACCTCTATTCTGGCATTAGTTGCAAATGGCATTGGAAAAAAACAGTTGAGTGCTTTACCATCCTCGGGGCTCATCATAAGGCAGGCTGAGGTATAATTTTTAGTAATACCATGTCCCATACCAAAAAAGTCTCCTATAGGCGCCTCAACACTTGGTGTTTTCTCTCCATCCCAATACATCCGCAGTATTACCTTCCTTGGCAGGTACTCCTCATTACTTGTACCATCCGGAGCCATCGTCATCCATATGTGCCTTATATAGCCTGCTCCCTTGATATCGCATATTTCAAGCTTTTGATCAGAACATAGTGTATAATAATCCTTATTTCCTCCCGATCGGTCATAGCTCGAAATCCTACATGTTTTTCCATTTTTCATCTGACTTATACTGTTTTGCATATTCATCATATTCATTATCCCACCACCTGGAAATTAGTTAATATATTCTTATAAAGTTACAATTTTTATTTATCCTTGTTACCTGATCTCACTTTCCCTCAATTGTCCCAGAGTTCCTCCCGGATGCCACTTAACGTACTGCTGAGGTGTTATGCTCTTTTCACATTGCAGTAATAGACTCAACCCCTGAAGTACATAGACTTCAGCTAATATTGAGGCCCTCGGTGCTCTGTTGAGGGGGTCTCCCTCCTTGTTTACACCAGCATAGAGGAATACATCGCTATTCTGTACCAACCAGGATTCTTCCTTGCCTGTCACAGCTATTATTTTTGCTCCGTTATTCCTAAGTGCTGTGACTGTTGCTTTCAGTTCGGAGGTTTCACCGCTGTTGGATATTGCAATAACCACATCCCCCGGTCTTACCTGCCCTGATGAACCATGGACCGCTTCGGTTCCGTGTAATTCATATGTAGGTGTTCCGGTAGAAGATAAAAGAGAGGCAATATATCCAGCTACATGTCCAGGTTTTCCAATCCCTGTAATATGAACTCTGTTTCCATTATTTTCAGCATCAATTATAAGGTTTATTGCTGCTTCATAAAACTTTAGGTTGATTTTATTTTTTAGCTCTTGCATTTCATTTAATGAAATATCTACAAAATCCTGTAATGTTTCATCTAATGATTTTTCCATTCTATCGCCTCCATTCTTTACATAATAATTGTCTTTTTCCATGAGCTCTCTTACCTCTTTTATGAATGGTAATGATGTTATAGCTCCCATCCTTGATACAGTCAATGTTGCAGTATAACTTGCAAAATCAAGAGCTTTGTCGGACTGCATACCCATACATACTGCCGAACAAAATGCACCTGTAAAGGAATCTCCTGCTGCAGTCGGGTCTACTACATCTACTATATCTATACAGGGCTTGACAACGAACATATCCTCATTCATAAATGCCACACCATTACTGCCCAAGGTTATAATTACATTCTTAACACCCTTGTCCAGCAATACCTTCGCTGCCTTTTCAACTCTTCTGATATCAATACTTCCATCCTCTTTGGTTGTCTTGATACCTGTCAATCCATATGCTTCATGTTCATTGGGTGATATATAAGCTAATTTCGAAAGCATCTCGTCATCCAGCTCTTGATAAGGAGCCGAATTAAGCATTACCGGAACTCCCTTTGCATGAGCATATTCAATAACACGTTTATTCACCTCCAGCGGGATTTCCAGCTGTAAGATTACCATGTCATATTCAGATATTTTATCTTTAAGAAAAGCAACATCTTCAACTGTTAGTTTCATATTTGTTCCTGGTACCACAATTATTCTGTTTTTTGTTTTTCTATTTTTCGCCACCTCGAGAATAATATTACTTACAGCCGAAGAACTAGACTCATCTCTTAAAATATAATCAGTATTGATTCCAGCATCCTTTATGGCCTTCAGTAATTCGTCTCCGAACATATCCTTTCCTAGCTTACCCACCATAGCAACATCAATACCTAGTCTTGCAGCCTGTACTGCCTGATTTGCACCTTTTCCTCCGGGAGCAGATGTAAATGAAATTCCGTCATTTACCGTTTCCCCTTCATTTGGTACCTTTGAAGTACTGTATATCAAGTCCATTACTAGACTTCCGACTACCAGTATTTTAGGTGTCTTCATAGCTTTTACCACCTTATTCAAAAATTTATTTATATCTGTTTTACAATAAAATCATCAGATCGTATTCATAAGCATTATTTGATAAGTTATTAGATTTTGTTTATTGTTTACTTTATACCGCTCATCTTTATACCTTCTACAAGGTTCTTTTGTAATGCAAAGAAAACTATAATGATAGGAAGAACTGTAATTGCACCCGATGCCATAATTGCATTCCATGGAGTATCATTACGGCCTATAAAGTTTGCCAGAGCAACCTGGAGTACCCACATTTTCTGGTTCTGTGAAACTATCAAAGGCCAGAGGTAATTGTTCCAGTTTGCAATAAAAAAAGCTACTCCGAGTGTAATACTAATTGATTTAGACAGGGGCAGGAATATCTTTGTAAATATCCCAAATTGCGAGCACCCATCAATTGTGGCTGCCTCGTGTAAATCATCTGGCATTGTCATAAAAAACTGTCTGTACAGGAAGATACCATATGCATGGGGAATGGCCGGAATAATTATTCCTTTGTAAGAATTTAGCCAGTCAAACTGTTTCATTAAAATGAACAACGGAATCATGATAACTGAAAAAGGTATCATCAATGTACTTAAAATCCACAAAAATATTGCATTTCTTCCTGGAAACTTTAGTCTTCCAAGTGCATAACCCGACATTGCATGAAAAATTAATGCAATAACAGTAACAGTTAGTGATATAAATAGCGAATTAAAAAAATATCTTCCGAAGTTTGCATTCAAGGCTGTTTTATATCCATCCAACGTAACTGTACCTGGTATTATTCTCATGTCAAATACATCTGCTTTTGGTTTTATTGAAGATATAAACATCATATAAATCGGGAAAAGCATCGCTATTCCTATGATAACTCCAACAATAATTTTTATGTAATATATTTTTGCGTTTCTTTTCGCTTCAACTGTATTATTCATCTGCATTCCCCTTTGTTAATTTTAACTGAAATAAACTAAAAACAAATATAATAAGAAACAGTACAAATGCCAAAGCTGAAGAATATCCAACCTTCATATAATCAAAGGCATTCTGATATATGTAATATACAGATACAGTTGTTGCGTCGGCGGGTCCGCCGTTTGTCAAAATTTTGATCTGGTCAAATACCTGGAAGGAAGCAATTGTTGTAACAATAAGAACAAAGGTACTGACTTCTTTTATTAATGGTAAGGTAATATTTTTAAATATCTGCAAGGAGCCGGCTCCGTCCAGATATGCAGCTTCGTAATAACTGATCGGTATATCCTTCAAGGCAGCCAGAAATATAATCGTATAATAGCCTATAAGCATCCACGCTGAGATTATTGCAATGCAAAAAAGTGCTTGTTTAGTACTTCCCAAAAAATCCTGTGGGGGTATACCGAAAACCTTCAATATCTTATTTATAAAACCCCTTTGAGGGTCCATCATAAATCTCCATATAAGTGAAGCAACAACAGTGGATATGGCATATGGGATAAAGTAAAGTGTTCTTAAAATTTCCTGCATCTTACCGGGAATAGAGTTAATAAATACTGCCAACAGCAAGGATACACAGAATACCATCGGTACAAACATCAGTGTATAAAGGACTGTTGTCCAAACAGAATGCCACCATTGACCGTCTGTGAGCAAAGTCTTATAATTTTTCAATCCGGCAAAGGTCATTGGTTCGAGTACATTCCAGTTATGAAAGCTTACATAAAGTGCAATCAGAATTGGAACGAATATAAATACAGCAATACCAATAACATCCGGCGCAAGCATTGCATATGCAAATAAATTCTCTTTAACTTTTCTTTTATTGATTCCCTTAGGTTTTGATAATATCATTGCAGAATTTGGCTGATTATTCATCGTAATCCCCTCTAGATATTTCTTAATACCGCCCTGACTTTTTTAATCAAGTCAGGGCGGTATTAGAATTAGACTTTTTAATTACATTTCACCTTCAAATGATTTTAAGAATTCATTAATTTTGTCATTAGCCTTCTTAGCTTCATCTTTTGGATTTCCTTTATTGAACATAACATTCTGTAGAGCATCACCAACAGCATTAACTATTTCAGCCTGGTATCTGGGTTCACCTATTGCTGAATCATAAATTTCGTTTGTGAATATTTCTCTCAAGCCCTTGCTATATACGTCTTTTCCAGCTTCAACTACTGATTTTCTTGGTGAATAAGCAAACTTAGTTTTTGTACACCATTCAAGAGGTACGTTTACATCTTCAGCAAAGGCCCACATTGCAAATTTTGCAGCAGCATCAGGGTTTGAACTCTTGGAGTTAACCATCATCTTCCATCCACCTGCACAAGTTGCAGCTTTTCCACCTTCAGGAATAGGTAATGGTGCAAGTCCGATATTTGTATCTTTATATTCGCTTTCCAGAGATGCAACTGCCCAGGTACCACAAATCTGCATAGCTGCTTTGCCTGAACCGAGAAGTGAAGTATCATTTGTCAAAGGAATAGATAATTTTGATGGTGCTCCGGCATTGATTAAATCACCCCAGAGTTTAAGGGATTTTTCTACGCCATCGCCTTCAAATGTTCCGGTTTTTGTGGCAGCATCCAATACGTTTGCACCAGTCTGCCAGAGGAAAGGATACCAGGTGAAGTTCTGATAATAGCCCTTTGTTGTTTCTATAATCAATGGTGCAACATCATCTTTCTTTAACTTTTGGGTTGCGCTGATAAGATCATCCCAAGTCTTTGGTACATTTATTCCTGCTGCTGCAAACATATCTTTGTTATAGTACAAACCAAGTAATTCTACTTCAAAAGGTATACCAACAATTTTTTTGTTTACAGTTACTGCATCAATAGAACTTGGTAAGAAGTCATTTAAAATTGCATCTGTGTAATAGGAAGTCAAATCCATTGCCACTCCACTATTTGCATACTTAAGAAAATCTCCTGAGCTCATTACAAATACATCAGGTCCAGCATTTGCTGCAAATGCTGTTGTGAGTTTTGTACCCATATAATCAGATTCAGGGAAATTCTCATATGTAACATTTACATTTGGGTTTACAGCCTTATATTTTTCGGGCAACGATTCCATGAATTCTCTTTCTGCATTTGTATGAAATGTCCAAAATTTCAATTCTGCTTTCTCTTCAGTTTTTTCAGTGGAGCTTACTGCAGCGGTAGTTTCCTGTGCTTTAACGGTTTCAGAAGCAGTTTCACTTGATCCGCACGCTGCCAACCCAATTACCATTCCAGCTGCAAGAACAAGACTTGCTAATCTAGATTTCATACCGATCTTCATTTTGTAAATCCTCCTAAAAATAATTTGTTCTTTCATGAGTAAATTATATTTCCAAAAGTATAAACCGGTAATGTTACACTTCTTGGATTATGTGAACTTTTTTTGGTTGCTAAATAAACTGTCCTTTATGTAGTTCCTGCTAATAACCAAAAAAAATGCACAAAAAACAAGAACTGTTCTTTGCGCATTCATTTATTAATATACTAGAATTTTATTTTTCAACCTAAAAAATCTCACTATTTTTACTAATATATTTATTCATCTCATCTTCAGCGGCTTTTGCAATCTCCTTAATATCCTTTTCTGAATACATTGCATCCTGAATAGCATTGCTGATAATATTTGAAATTTCAACAGGGTACCTGGGCTCAGGAACAGCACTTGGCAATATACTCTTTGTGAATAGTGAATTGATTCCCTTATAAAAAATATCTCTATTTTTTTCTATAGCAGATTTTCTGGCAGGTACTTTTGTACTTGCCTCGGTGCACCATTCATAAGGTCTTGATGTATCATCTCCCCACATCCAAATTGTAAATTCAGCGGCTTCCTTAGCATATTCACTGCCAGGATTGACAGATTGGTACCAACCTCCATAAACACTAACATTGTGCCCCCCCTCCGGATATGGAACAGGTACAATTCCATAATCCAGATCGGGATAATACTTGTTAAGTGAATTAACCGCCCAGAAACCACAGACCTGCATAGCCGACTTACCAGTGGCAAATGGATATATGTCTGACGGCATCTCGACATTTGTTCCCTGAGTATAATTATATTTCGCAAGACTTCTCCATAAGTTCAATGCTTTTGTTCCGCTTGTGGCAAAATCAGTCACAGTCATGGCATAGCTACTATTGGTAGCCTCCTGCACAAGGAAAGTATAGAAAATAAAATTTTGATAATCATTAACCTGCGTTGGGAGACAAATACCTGACATTACATCAGATTGTAGCTGTTTGGCACAATTCTCAAGTTCTTCCCATGTAGTAGGCGGTTCAAGCCCCTGCTTTTTAAACACCTCTTTATTATAAAACAAAGCAACAGGCTCATGTTCTATTGGAATGCCAAGTATTCTATTATTGTAGGTTGCTACTTTCAGGCTTTCCTGAGTTAAATCGTTTTTTAGCTCATGGTTGATATATTCATCCAATGGAAGCATATAGCCAGCCCTTGCATACTTTAGAAAGCCGCCTGCAGAAATCATATATATGTCAGGTGCACTATTTGTAGCAAATGCAGTTGGAAGCCTGTTAGTCAAGTAGTCATTGTAGGGAATTAGTTCAAAGTTAACCTGTAAATCAGGATTATCTTCATTCCATTGCTTTACCCATCTATTTATAACATAATCTTCTTTATTAGATCTGAACTTCCACATGGTAATAGCCTTAACAGCTTCTGAATCCTCATCAGAAATCTCTCCTGTATTTGCAGTACAACCAGTAAGTTCTATAATAAGCAATACTGCCAGTATTAAAAAGAAACACTTCTGTAGTTTTATTTTAACCATGGTTCAGTATCCTTTCCCTATACTCTGATGGAGTCATTCCGGTGAGCTTCCTGAATACCTTGATAAAGTACCTGGAATCACTGTATCCCACCATTTCGGCTATATCCTGTATTTTTAAATCATCCTGCACCAATAAAACTTTTGACTGGTCAATCCTTATATTACTTAGATAATTCGAAAAAGAACTCCCGGCTTCTCTTTTAAACAAGTCACTTAAGTACGACTCATTCATATAAAATTCTTTAGAAATCTGTCTTAATGAAATATCTTTAAAATAATTAATATTTATATAACTTTTTATTTCGTTAATAACCTTTCTGCAACCAGGCTTATTTTTTTCATTAAAATAATCAGCGATTGCCTGTGTATAGGAGAAAAGCAAATCTTTTATATCACTTTTATTATCAAGCATATTAAGCTTTTTATAAATCTCATTTATTGGAGGTAGCATCATTTTATCTATTAACCTATCGTTAAAAAGAGTACGCATAACCATAATAATAAGTTCCATAATATAACTTTTAAATATATTTGAATTCATATTTGATATTAACATAGCCTTATCAATTAGTTCGGATAAATACATAATAGCTTTATCATAATCACCAAACTGTAAAGCCTCAATATACTTGTGTTCTATGTCAATAGGATATTCCTCACAGCAATTTTCTGTACGCACCTCAGAAAAAAGCAGTATGCTATTTTTTTCATAGAAGACCTTGTTTTTCATGATATAAAGGCATTCTTTAAAGGCCGTATTAATTTTATCTGGGCTATCATAGCATTTGCTGATACCTATAGTGAGATTACCTGTATCAATTGATGATAATTTCTGCTTAATCTCTCTGGCTAATCCCTTTAAAAACACAGGGCTTGTATGGTTAAGATTTAAAAGACAGCAAAAGCTTCCATCGTATAGATCAACAATACAACCTCCTCCATCATAAATGGCAGCCTGAAGGTCTCTTCTAAAGGCGGAAAGTACATCCATCCTATCCGTTGATTCCTCAAAAACGGAAAAAGTAAAATTATCAAGCTTTATTACAAACAAGGCAAAGTTCTTATAGAAACATTCATATTCCTGTTCTTCTGTTTCAATATTACTTGTGTCAGAAGAATAAATCATTTCTGCAAAGTATTTATCTTTAAGTTGAATCGATGCACTTTCTTTCAAATATTTAAGTTCATTTTGTTCTTCAAGTTTATTCCTTGCTTCTTCCAGCTGTTTCTGTACTTTTTTTAAGCTCTTGATAATTTCTTTATAGTCCGGGGGCTTTAATATATAGTCGACTGTCTCAAGGCGTATGGCCTGCTGTGCGTATGAAAAGTCCGGGAACCCGCTTAGTATAATAAATTTCAGGTCCGGTGCTATGTCTCTGGCACGTTCAACTAGCTCAAGTCCATCCATACAAGGCATTTTTATATCAGTTATTACAACATCAGGCTTTTCATTTATTATTGCTGCCAAAGCTTCTACTCCATTTTTGAACTCCCCTGTAATACTCCATTCCTCACCTGACCGCTCAATTATAGTTCTTAAACCACGTAAAACTTTTGGTTCATCATCAACAATAATAATTTTTAGCATCGTAAAATACCCCCATAGATATCAATCAACTCTTTTAATCGGTATTTCAACTGTTACTTTTGTTCCAACACCAACCTGACTTTCGATCTTAACTCCAAAGCGACTGCCATAATAGAATTGTATTCTTTCGTGGACATTTAGTACTCCTATTCCACCCTGGCTTTCTCCAGTATCTTCTTTTTTTTCAAAAAGCTTATAAACTTTCTCACTGGTCATTCCCATTCCATCATCGATAATCTCAAATACAAGATTGTCCTCACATATGAACCCGTTCAGAACCACCTTACCAGAACCTTTCTCCTCCATAATGCCATGGTTAATGGCGTTCTCAATAAAAGGCTGAATTATAAAGCTCAGCATTTCACATTGTAAAATATCCGGATCAACATTTATCTCATAATCCAAATTATCCTCGAATCGCATTTTTTGGAGGAATAAATAATTTTGCATTTGATATATTTCTTCATTTACATAAACATTTGTACTTCCTTTTTTTATACTGTACCTTAAAATTTCCCCCAGCTTAGTGACAATTTCAGCCACTTCATACTCACTTTTATCAATCAGCATCCAATATACCGTGTCGAGTGTATTATAAAGAAAATGAGGTTGTATCTGCGCTTTTAAAGCCCTCAGTTCCGCATCCTTCTCCTTTAAGCCCTGATTATAAAAATCCTCAAGTATAGTCTGAAGCTGTATTGTCATATGATTAAATACTTCATTCAGTTCCCTGACTTCCTCAGTTGCACCCTTTATTAATGATAAATCCATTTTTACATTCAGGTCTCCTTGAGAAACCTTTTTCATTGTTGATGTCAATTTTTTAATTGGACGGGATATGTTACTTGATATCAGTACCGATATGTATACAGAGATAATAATTGCTAAAAATCCAATAATAACAATCAACCTCTGAATATAATAAAAATTAGAATTAGTCTCATCAACGGAAACGGAATTTACCAAAGTCCACCCGGTTTTTTGATTATATGAACTATTAATGACGAGATCTTTTGTTTCATAACGTCCTTTATCCTTCTTAAGCTCCTCCTGACTAAAATTCCAATCAAGTGCTTCTGAAATGTTTCTAGCAATTAAATCCTTATTTTTACATGAAATAATCTTTCCATCTAAATTAGTGATATAGAAATCTCCTATCTCACCTTGCATATAAATATTCTTCCACATTACCGATTCTCTGACTGCAAAAAACAAAATGCCTATATTTTCAAAAGTATCTATGCTGCGTACTTTTCTAGCTGCAAAAAATATATACTCACCGTTACTGTTATTTGCATACTGAAGAAACCTACTGTCCAGAAATATCATTTCACCGCTGGTATTTACAATTTCCGCCTTAATCTGTTCAATATTCTTTTTGACATACTCTTTTAGTTCGTTATCTGACTCACTGAATATATATCCGGTATTAGAAGATAAAAATACGGCATCAATGTTATACGGCAGTACATAGCCCATATTATGGATTACTCCGTTAATATTCACACCTGAATACTCATTTTTTATGAGCTGAACAAGTGTTTCTTTATCCGAAATAATTGTTTTTGAAAAAGTATCGATTTCATTGACAAAATCATTTAGCTTCTCGTTTTTCTGGCGCAATTCAACAAGCGTAAAATCATTATTAATGTCACTTATGGCCTTTTGCATTATGTAATAGGATAAACCCTCCATAAATATTAAAATAACCAAAATGAGTATTGAAAAGTTAACAAATATTCTTCCACTTAACCCTTTAAATTCAAGTTTGAATATTCTCATATGTAGCTTCTTTCAAATATGTTTTTTGTTGTAAATTAATGAATATTGTCGATTTATGTTTTATATTATTATAACACATTTTTTATTAATATTTTCCTTTTAATAAGAATAACTGAAATAAACAAACAGATACTAAAGGATATTAATATGCAAAGGAGATACTTATGGAAAGAATATTGCATACAAGATTGCAGGAAAAACTGAACCAGTTAAAGGAAGCCTCTCGACCAGAACCCGTACGTTCAGATGGCTGCGGAGCACTAGATCTGGGTCCGAGAAATCTGAAGAGAGATGAAGAAAATCCTGATATGCTGGTCCCACCGGCTACAGATAAAGGGCTCATCCCCAACCTGAAATTTTCATTTTCTGATACAAATATGATTCTCAGGCCAGGTGGCTGGTCCCGAGAAATTACAAAGCGGGAACTGCCTATTTCTGACACCTTTGCTGTTGTAGACATGAATCTCTCCCCGGGAGTAAGAGAAATGCATACACATCAGCAATCCGAATGGGGCTTTCTTCTGGTTGGAGCCTGTCGTGTTACCGCAGTAGATGAAATGGGAAGAAACTTTGTAGCAGACATCCATCCCGGTGAAGGCTGGATCTTCCCAAAGAATATTCCTCATAGTATACAAGGACTCCACGAAGGTTGTGAGTTTTTGATGTTTTTTGATAAAGGAGAATACTCAGAACATAATACCTTTTCCATCTCGGAATTATTTGCCCATATGCCTATGGATGTTTTGTCGGCGAACTTTGGCGTTCCGGAGGAAACATTCAAAAGCATCCCAAAAAAGGAGGTTTATATTACAGACGGAGGTGATCCCGGAACCATAGAATCCCAAACTGTTGCTCCTCCTACAGGGAAGGTTCCTAATTCATACAAGCATGAGCTTTGCAATGTACAGCCAATCAAAGGCGATGGAGGCACAGTACAAATTCTTGACCATCGTAATTTTCCAGCCTGTGAAACTGTATCAGCTGCTCTTGTAACAGTAGAGCCGGGTGCAATGAGGGAGATACACTGGCATACAAATCAGGACGAATTCCAGTATTATATTAAGGGCAAGGCAAGAATGACGGTATTTATGCCGGGTCCTAAAGCCCGTACCTTTAACTATAGTGCTGGAGATGTTGGCTATGTTCCAGTAGGTGGTTTCCATTATGTACAGAACATCGGCAATGAACCTCTCCAATTCCTTGAAGTCTTTAACAGCAGTCATTTTGCCGATATGTCACTCGCTCAGTGGATCGCTATGACACCCCGTGAAGTGGTGAAATCAATACTAAATCTTTCTGACGAATTCCTTGATAATATTCGGAAGGAAAGTAATCCTGTAGTGAAATACCAAAACTATGCATTTCCACCTGCCAAAAACACACCTCAGAACATATGCTACTTTAAAAATTTTGATTTTAAAGCACCTGCCGACCCGGATGACAAAAACTATTCTGTATAAACAGGTATTTAAAGTACTACAAAATCGGGCCAACAATTCCTATTAGCCCGATTTTTATTTGCATATTATTTGCTATGACGGTTTCCACTCATCTTGCCCAATTCATAACAAGCTCTGTTTCATTGGTGTTTTCATCAATTCGCTCTTTTAAGATTGTAAAAGCCTCTCTTTGATAAAATCTGACTGCACTGACATTCTTTTTATATACATGCAATGATAATTCTGAGTAAGTCCCCTTGACATGATCAAGTAAGGCTTTTCCAATGCCTTTGGATTGATAATCCTCACTCACAAATATCCCGGCTATATAATTACCTACCAAGCCGGCAAACCCCTGTATTGTATCATTGTCCTCGTAAATAAATATAGTCGCATCAGGTAACATCTCCCTGACTGTATCATAATTCCCTTTCCAATATGCTTCAGTAATAAAACTGTGAGCTTTAATATTAGTTTTTAGCCATATATTCATAATGGCATCTAATTCATCAATCTTAAATTCTCTAATCATACCTGCTCCCATATTTACTCGTATAAACTGTTGATTCTCATGTCACATCCAGGTTGGCAACAATCCCACTAAACAACATTCAGTTCGACCATAAACCTGACTAATAATGTATTCACTTTTTAGCATCAAACACAACCTTATTATAACTTAAATTACTCCCATTTGAAAAACCTTATGGCTACAAATGAACAAATTAATGCTATTGCGGTCATAATGACAACTGGCAATAGAACGTTGTCCATCGGCAAGTCCAAGGTTGCTGATTTTAGTATTTTTATCCCTTGTGTCAAAGGTAGGATGTCTGCAGCTTTCTGCATTGTTGTAGGCATTATTTCGTATGGAAGTGTTGCCCCTGAAAAAATCAGCATCGGAAAATACAATACACTTGCGATAATACCTGCCACCTTTGAATTCTTGGCTATGCCACCCACCATCATACCGATGCTGAACATGGAGACCATTACCAATAACCATCCAAGAATAAAGTGCAATATACTTCCCTGCATTTCGAAATTAAAAAATATCATTGCCACAGCAAACAGTGTAATTAAGGAAATTAAAGCATATAGAAAATATATGGCAACCTCTACAAGCAATATAGTAACAGGGCTTATCGGAGTTACCTTAAATCTTTTTAGAATTTGCTTACTTCTGTAATCGGATACCACCATGGGCAAGCCCATAACTCCTCCCGCACAAATTGAGATGGTTGCCAAAGCACCAAAGGATTGCTGAATGAATGTATAACCTGCTCCTTCAAATGCAGGCTTGCTTCCGTATATTATGCCAAGAATTATAAGTACAATTAGAGGCATTATTATGGCGAAAATTAACATGTCCAAACCACGCAGAGACAACTTCAATTCTGTCTTAAGCATCTTATTAAAAGCCTCCATTATCCACTACCTCCTCATCTGTATACCATAGGTATGCATCCTCAAGTTTGTCATAAGGACTCTGATTAATTGCATCAGCAACTGTTCCGAAAAATACCGGTTTACCTCTTTTTAAAATACAAAGCTCATCGCATAAAACTTCAACCTCGTCCATAAAATGCGAAGTGAGTAAAATTGTTAGACCACCGGCTTTAAGTCTTTTGAGTATCTGCCAAACATCCCGTCTGGCTCTTGCGTCAAGACCGGTAGTAAGTTCATCCAAAAACACAACTTGTGGCTTTGGTATCAATGCAAGCACAATAAACAAACGCTGTTTTTGTCCTCCTGAAAGTTCTTTTACTAGAGTACCTACCTTGTTGGCAAGGTTAAAATCTGTAAGCAGGTGCTTGTAATCTGCAGAGTTTTTGTAAAGGGCCGCAGTCACCTCACAAAGTTCACCAACCTTGATATTTTCCTGATAATGTGCCTCCTGGAACTGCACACCCACCTGCTTGAAAATTTCCTTACGATTGGTAAAGGGGTCCATTCCCAATACCGAAACAACCCCGCTGTCTGCTTTTTTTGTGCCTAGAATACATTCAATGGCTGTGCTCTTTCCCGCACCATTTGCTCCCAGCAACCCGAATACAGTGCCGCTCTTTACAGAAAAACTGAAATCATCAACAGCCTTCAGATCGCCATAAGCTTTTGACAGATGTTCTACCTTGATTACATCCTCCATCATCTATTCCTCCTCTCATTCGTTAGAAATAGAATACCACCGGACAGAAGTCTGGTGGTAAAGTGGAGGGTTTCAATATTTATTAAAGTATATCTTAAACTATTTTGTATTTACCTTTGCAGTGCTTAGTAAAGTAAGCTTATTTGCTGTTTTATCCTTAAAAAATTTCTCTTTACTGTCTGCTCAGTGCAATCAATATAGCTTTAATGTAGTCATTTACCATAGAATTTTCAAAAGAAATTGCTTCTTCAAAATTAATTTTTGAGGGATTTCCTATATATCCATTG
>JAEYWA010000131.1 GCA_023431385.1 Bacillota bacterium
GATTATAGGTAAGCCCACTATTTCCTTCGTCTTTTTCATTAAAAAGTACCCCCTCAAATTCCAAAAAATCTATACTGCCAAGTAAATTTATTTTAGGTTTTTAATAATTTCCTCTTTTATTTCAGGCTTAATCACTGCCTCATATTGTTCAACAATTCCTTCAAGTATACCTTGAGCTAAAGCGGCAAGACCTAATTGCTTATATAATGTGCATACATCCAGCACTATCCAGAATAGCATTTCCTTATCAGGATTATGCTGTAGTGCTTTCATATAGTATTCCACTGCCTCGTCTCTTCTACCCTTATCCTTAGCTTCAAAGGCCTTAACAACAAGTGACTGAACACTAGTTTCAGTAATGCTGATAGTATCCCCAGTCATACCATTAGTATCTTCAATCTTATCAATTTTCTTGTAAACTTCAGGTATTACATCGGCATCAGGTTTCTTTTCATCAGTTATATCAAATATCTCAGCAGTTTGAGATTCGATTATATCAGCCTCTTCATAAGAGCGATGTTCAACTGATTTCTCTTCATTATGAGGTTCAAATTCCACTGAAAGGTCTTCAGCCTCAGGAGCATCTGCTATGCTGTTATTTTCAATTTCGAATTTAGCTTCAGTATCCTCTGAAAGCTCTCCATTTTCTATTTCAGGTTCCTCTGAAAGTTCTTTACTTTCGGTTTCAGGTTCCTCTGAAAGTTCTTTACTTTCGGTTTTAGGTTCCTCTGAAAGTTCTTTATTTTCGGTTTCAGATCCTTCAAATTCTACGGGTCTATGCTCATTATCTGCAGACACATCAAAAATATCGACAACACCAGTTTCGGCAGCAGCTGCCACTGTATATGCAGCTTGACTCTCCTCTGATGTGTGGATAGCTTCCGTATTATCAGATACTTCCTGTCTATTCGGTTCAATAAACGCAATAAGGTTTGTAAACGAGTCAGAAGTATCTTGCAAGGTTACTCCATTCTCATTTTTTTCTAATCCCATTGTATCAATTATTTGATTAGTGTCAACTGGTTTTTTCAACTTATTTTTTAGATTATATGTATTTTTTACATTTTCTTTCAATAATGGTATTGTTTTCTCAGGTATAGCAGACATTTTTTTGAGTACGTTTGAAGTTGTATTTTTTATACTTCCAAAGAACTTATCAATATAAATTCCGCAATCTATTGAGGAGAACTTCTTGGGTATTACAATAGATATCACCAAAGACAAAATGCTTATAAAAAATAAGAAAATAAGTAATTCTACAATCAGCGATAATATTAGAGCAACTTTTTTATCCAAATTGACATTGTCGCTAAGCAGTTCCATTATAAACTTAAAAGCCGGACTAAAGGAAAAACCTAATACTATGGAACCTGCAGTTATAGAAATCAATATACCAAGATTTAGTTCTTTTGCCTTATGCAGAAGATAAAAGGCGATAACAGAGGTTACCAAAATTGTAATAATAACCGAAATTCCATAGTAGGTCATAAACCCCTCCAGATTATTATGTCTTAATTATCATTAGTGAGCATTCAGTCCTGCTTTGGACTAATAGTATATATTCGATATAAAATAACAAAATTCCTGCTTTTTTTCTTGGATTATATATGGTTATTTTCTAGATTAGCAAAGCCGTTCAGTGTCAGTTCTAATTACATTTACCCGTGAAGTCTTATAACCCAAGATATATCAGTACCTTCAACGAATACAAAATAAATTCCTATACGTCAAAAAAAGTGCGGGGATACGCACTTTTTTCACCACTTAACAATGGGTGTTTTAAGGACAGCCCATAACCATCAGATTCGAATTAACTAATCCTTTACCAATGCATTTTTCAGGACGGTTTTCATATCCGATGCACAGATAAACTTTAAAGAGTCTCTTACATTCTCAGGTATTTCATCAATATCCTTTTTATTATCAATGGGCAGGATTATTGTTTCTATGCCCGCTCTATGAGCCGCCAGCACTTTTTCCTTTAAGCCGCCTATAGGAAGTACCCTTCCTCTCAGTGTGATTTCTCCGGTCATGGCTACCTTACGGTTAACAGGTATACCTGAGAGGGCCGAAACCATTGCTGTTGCTAATGTAATACCTGCAGATGGACCATCCTTTGGTATTGCTCCCTCGGGAACATGAATATGAATATCCTTGTTTTCATAGAAGCTTTCATCAATTTTCAGCTCCTTGCACTGAGATCTTATATAGCTCATTGCAGCTCTTGCAGATTCCTTCATAACATCACCCAGATGCCCTGTCAGCTCAAGCTTTCCGTTGCCGTTCATCAAATTTACTTCTATGGATAAGGTATCACCGCCTACCGGGGTCCATGCAAGACCTGTAGCTATACCAACCTCATCCTTCTCATTTGCAAAATCAAACCGGTATTTCTTAACTCCAAGATACTTTTCAAGGTTGTTCTTCGAAACAGTTACTACACGCTTGTTATCAGATACTATGGTCTTTGCAACCTTTCTGCAGACCGAGCCTATCTCCCTTTCGAGGTTTCTGACACCGGCTTCCCTTGTGTAGTAATTAATAATATCACGGATTGTTTCCTCATCTATCTTTATATTCTTCCGAGTCAGACCATTGAGTTCAATTTGCTTCGGAAGCAGGTACTTCATTGCAATATTAGTTTTATCCTCTTCGGTATAGCTTGTAAGCGTTATAACCTCCATTCTGTCCAGCAGCGGCCTAGGAATTGTTTCAAGGCTGTTCGCAGTAGTCAGGAACAGTGCATTGGATAGGTTAAAGGGTAATTCCAGATAATGATCCCTGAAAGCGAAATTCTGTTCCGCATCCAACACTTCCAGCATGGCTGAAGCAGGGTCGCCTCTGAAATCACTACTCATTTTATCTATTTCATCAAGTAGTATCAGCGGATTATTAGAACCTGCCTGTTTAAGGCCGGATATTATTCTTCCGGGCATTGAGCCAACGTAGGTGCGTCTGTGTCCTCTAATTTCAGATTCGTCCTTTACACCGCCGAGAGAAATCCTTACATAATTCCGGTTAAGTGCCCTTGCTATAGATTTGGCTATTGACGTCTTTCCAACGCCAGGCGGTCCTACAAGACATAGTATCGGTCCACGAAGGTCATTTTTGAGTTTGTGGACAGCCAGGTATTCCACAATACGTTCCTTGACTTTTGTAAGCCCATAATGATCCTGTTCCAGTATTTCTTCAGCTTTGGCCAGGTCAACATCTTCCACGGTAGATTTGTTCCAGGGAAGGTCAAATATCCAATCCACATATGTCCTGATTACGCTGCCTTCTGCTGAACCGGATGGCATTTTCAGTAATCTGTCAAGTTCTTTCAGTACTTTCTTTTCAACTTCCTCAGGCAGACCAGCCTTTTCAAGTTTTGCTTTGTACTCTTCAACCTCTCCGGCTACACCGTCCCTGTCACCCAGTTCATTTTGAATAGCCTTCATTTGTTCTCTGAGGTAATACTCCTTTTGTACTTTATCGATTTGTTTTCTGACTTTTGTGTTTATGTCTTTTTCGATCTCAAGTATTTCTGTCTCCTGACTTATTATTGCCAGCAGTCGTTCGATTCTTCTTAATGGATGGAATTCAGACAATATCTCCTGCTTTTGCTCCACTTTAAGAGGAATATTATTAGCAATAATATCCGATACTTGACTGATGTTATCCAATTCAGCAACAGATAGAGCTGTGTCAGGAGAAACTTTTCCGCTTAATTTTACATAGTCCTCAAAAACTGAGACCAAACGCCTTTTTAGTGCTTCAACCTCATTTGGTTCAAACTCTTCCTCCACATGTCCTTCAACCACTTCAACAACGAAGAAAGGTTCCTTCTGTATTATGTTTTTTATTTCAGCTCTGCTAATACCCTCAACAAGCACCCTGATGGTATCACCCTGGAGCTTAAGCAGCTGCTTAACCTTTGAAATTGTGCCTATATTATAAATATCCTCTTCTCCCGGCGAGTCGGTAGAAGCATCCTTCTGAGCGACCAGGAAAATCAACTGATCGTTTATCATGGCTTCTTCAAGAGCTTTTATGGACTTTTCTCTTCCCACATCAAAGTACAGGGTCATAAACGGAAAAACCGTCAATCCTCTTAAAGGTAATAGTGGTAATGTTTTAACCATATTTATCCTCTCATTTAAATAATAAACTTAAGTAGTATGCCTGTTATAAAATCAATTTATTATTTCTTATTTAAAATTACTTATTAAGAATTTCTTTTTTATAATCCTTTTTATTAAATTTTCAATCACACCTAAGTACAAGACCTCTTTCAGCATCAACTGTAACTACAGATCCCATTTTTAGTATTCTTGTTGCATTATCGGCTCCCACAATTACAGGAATATCCAGAGCCAAACCAACAGTTGCCGCATGGCAAGCCAGACCGCCCTCCTCAACGATAATTGCTGAGGCTCTTTTTAATATTGGGAGCAATTCATTATTTGTGGAAGGAGTAACCAGAATATTTCCATCGCTGAATTTATCAAGTGCTTCTTTTACAGTTTGTGCAACACACAATTCTCCTGTAACGGACATGTCTCCGATCCCGACTCCCTGCACTAATACTTTACCCACTATATGAACTTTTAATGTATTTGTAGTACCACTGATTCCAGCAGGTACTCCGGCAGTTATAACAGCTAATTCGCCATTTTTGACAAGCCCCGATTCCAGAGCTTTTTCAATACCCATATCAAACATTTCATCTGTAGTATTAGCAACCGGAACAAGATAAGGTAAAACTCCCCAGGACAGGTTAAGCTGTCTTTGAACCTTTGGATTTACCGTCGTAGCTATAATTGGGCATGCGGGACGGAATCTGGAAATCATTCTGGCAGTGTGACCTGACTGGGTAACAGAAATAATTGCTGCTGCTTTCAGGTCAAGAGCTGTTGTGCAAGTAGCATGGCTGATAGCGTTTGTTACACTTGTATTAATTTCAGTCTGCTGTGTGGTAAATCTTTTCCAGTAGTCCATTGAGCTTTCTGCCTTTTCAGCTATTTTGGCCATTACCGCAATGGTCTCCAAGGGATATTTACCGGCTGCAGTCTCTCCAGAAAGCATAACACCGCTTGTCCCGTCATAAATGGCATTCGCAACATCACTAGCTTCGGCGCGGGTTGGTCTTGGATTTCGTATCATAGAATCAAGCATTTGTGTAGCGGTTATAACTGGTTTCCCATTTCTGTAGCACTTCTCTATTATATTCTTTTGAACAATAGGCACTTCTTCAACAGGGATTTCAACACCAAGATCTCCTCTGGCAACCATTATTCCGTCTGATACCTTAAGTATCTCATCAAAATTCCGGATTCCTTCCCTGTTTTCAATTTTTGATATAACCAGTATATCACTGCCTCCATTCTTTTCCAGAACCTTTCTAATCTCAACTACATCGGAGGCCTTTCTTACAAAGGAAGCCGCAATTATGTCAAAATCATTCTCTATTCCGAATTTTATATCGGCAATGTCCTGGCTCGTTAAAGAAGGCAGTCGGATGTCAACTCCGGGAACATTTATTCCCTTTCGGTCTCCTACAACACCGCCGTTTTTAACGGTACAATAAATATCCTTATTTTTTATCTCAAAAACTTCAAGTTCTACAAGACCGTCGTTTATAAGTATCCTGCTGCCCTTTGATACATCCCTGTATAATTCCTTATAGGTTATAGAACAACAGTTCTCATCCCCAACAATATCTTTATTAATTAAAATAAACTGATTGCTTTCTTTCAATGTAACCTGACCTTCCTTAAAGTCACCAGTCCTGATTTCAGGTCCCTTTGTGTCAAGCAGTAATGGAATTGGGAGTTTTAATTCGTTTCGTATTTTCTTGAATAAGTCAGCTCTTTTTTTCTGTTGTTCATGGGTTCCATGCGAAAAATTCATTCTAGCTACGTTCATACCGCCAAGCATCATATTTCTAAGGATGTTCTCATCGTCAGAAGCAGGTCCGAGCGTACATATAATTTTTGTTCTTCTCATAAATTTGCCCTCCAAAAGCAATATAACAGTTGATGTTGATAAGTAATATATAATTTGAAATCTCCCATAAGCGCCCTTGCAATATTTGAAGATTAAATTGTATTTATTTAAATCTTAAAACATTTAATATGATATTTTATTTTAAGCAGATTGTCTACTGTATAGGTTATAAAAATTTTTGATATTTTTGTTATACCCCTCATTTTAAAATCTAATCTTATATTTGTTTTAAGTTTTTAGTATTATAATTACTATTCTGCTAAAAATATTAACATTAATATTGGTACTAAAGCAAATGTTCGGGTAAATCTATTGTTGAAAAATGGTTTATTTTTTGGAGGATAATTATGAAGGAACGAAAAATTTCTTTTGAACGTGAACGGTTTTCAACAGGTTTGGCCGTATTTTTTGCGACTCTGAGTTCTACTGTAGGTTTGGGTAACATATGGAAGTTTCCGTATATGACCGGAAAGTATGGTGGCGGAGCTTTCCTTATCATATATTTGTTATGCGGTTTATTTGTAGCTTTGCCAGTAATGGTAAGTGAATTATTGGTTGGAAGAAAAACCAGGAAAAATCCAATAGGAGCATTTAAGATGCTTTCAAAAAACCCTTTTTGGAAGACCATAGGATATACGGGGATAATATCAGCGTTCTTTATTCTGTTTTTTTACAGTGCAGTTGCAGGATGGGTTTATTCTTATATTTTCAAGGCCCTTTCAGGAACCTTCAGCAATACATCAATGGATAAGATGGAAAGTTTATTCAGTGATACTGTCACGGGGCCTCTTCCCCCTGTAATATGGCAAATTATAGCCATTATTGTAGTGTCAACCATACTATTCTTCGGAGTGAGGAAAGGTATTGAAAGAATTACAAAGCTTCTGATGCCGGTTCTGCTTATTTTGATAATTATTTGTGATGTCCGGGCATTGTTTCTGCCTGGAGCAATGGACGGGATGAAATTTCTTTTCAAAATAGACTTTTCAAGTGTTACAAAAGAGGCTGTTCTAATGGCTTTGGGGTTATCCTTCTTCAAGCTTTCTCTTGGTATGGGAACAATAATTACCTATGGAAGTTATTTTACTGCAGACAATAATTTGTTTGCCACCTCGGGTAAAGTAGCACTATCTGATACCATAGTTTCACTTCTTGCCGGAATAGCAATCTTTCCGGCAGTATTCTCATTTGGAATGAAACCCGAGCAAGGTCCGGGTCTGCTGTTTATGACCATCCCCCTCGTATTTTCAAAAATACCTTTAGGAGGACTGCTTGTAGTGCTGTTTTTTGTGTTAACCGCTATCGCTGCTACTACTGCAATGATGTCTATCTTTGAAGTAGTTATAACCTTTATAATTGAAGAAAAAAAGCTATCCAGACCAAAAGCAGTTATTATTACCGCTGTCGTTGTTATGCTTTTTGGAGTTCCATCTGCTCTGTCAGCAAACAGTATAGGTCTGTTGAGCACCTTTAAAATATTTGGACAAACCTTCTTTAATTTCTTTGACAATACATCCTCTAATATCCTTTTGCCTTTGGGCGGCTTGCTTATAGTCATTTTTACAGGTTACTTTCTAAACAAGGGTGATATTCGAGAGGAGCTATCGAACAAGGGAACTCTGAATAATGCCGGGCTGATAAAAGTATATCTTTTTCTGCTTAAATTTGTTACGCCTGTACTGCTACTTATTGTTTTCTTAAGTATGACTGGAATTATATAGTTGAGAACTAGTGCTCCATAGTTCTTACGAATTGGACTTCCGGAAATTGTTTTGATGGCCCCTTCAATAACTCTCCGCCATTGCCCTTTAAGTTATAATTAAAAAAGTCCAACATATATGTATTTACAGCTTCTGCTCCCCTGCGACCACTTATTTTCCCGGTCATACCAGTATACTGAATAAGGCTTGAGAACAACTGAAGATCAGTGAAATTAAAATGTCCTGACTGTTCAATACAAATCACACTCTTTTTTTTCACCAGGGCATCAATTATATTATTTTCAGTAGTTAATATCGGCTTTAACAAATTATATTGCTCCTCTGATAGTTTCACCTCCTGCATATCTTCTTGAGTTACATCTTTTTTCTAAAGAGTTCTATTTGCTTATAGTAATCTTCTGTAGTTATAAACATAAATGGTTTATCAAATTTATCCACTTCTTTTAGTGGGTACAAGGTTCCATCCATTGTAAAAGCAGCTTTTACTCTTGAACTCAATAAAAGTGAGTTAAATGCTGCTGTCCCTCCAAAGGAGTGACCTGCTATACCAATGTTTCCAGTGTCTATGGCTCCGTTGAATTTACTTTTTCCAGTGACAGAATTCAACCTATCAAGTTGCTTTATTAAGAACTCAATATCTTCAACCCATAACTTTCCTATGGTGTCATACATTACCTTCATATTTTGCAGATTTACTGCTGTCTTTAGGCCGGTTACACTTCCATCAGGAAAAACAGTAGCAGAGGTTGAGTAGGTATGATCGGGAACAACCACAATGAATCCATTGCTAGCAAGGTTTTCTGCCTGTATAGTATGTAATACTCCCCCTGTCCCCATGCCATGGCAAAGGATGATTACAGGATAAGAGTTTGTCCCTGTAGCTATATCAGCTTTAACGAAAGAATTACTCTTAAAATACTTCCAGTATCCAATAATAAATTTGGGGAATTTTAAATCGCGTGCATATTGAGCAATAGTTTTTTCAAATACGTCTTCTCCTTTCGGAAAAAATGTTTTTCTTTCTAAGTTGTCATTTATATTCGCCGGATAATATATTGTGGTCATCAATTCTCTTTTATCAGATTTGTCTTCAGTCAAAAGTTCCAATCTATCACTATCAATAAAATGAAAAGTTTCGCAACCCACGGAATAAGGTCCATTAGGTTCATCAAAATTAACCACAGGTAATAAGATAGCTAACAAGGCTGAAGAAGAAAAACATACTGCTGTTATAGAAAGCAGAATGTACTTAATTGGCTTCCATACTCTAATCTCAGGTCTGGCATATTGTATTACCGATATAATACTAAACAATATCAACAATAAGTAAACGATAAAAAGCTGCCATCTGAAACCCTCAATCATCAGCTGCGCAGCAAACATCGGTAAGGCAATGGAAATAGTAACAATTCTGAACCTATCCGGTATAAGCTTTTTGAAGTAAACTATAACAATCATATAGCCACACACCAAGGATAATAGTATTTCGAGCAATCTCATGATTTACCTCCCACATTATGGTATTTTACAAAATAATATACATAAGTATCTGATATATGTCTGAAAAAAAACAGACATATTGGTAAATGTCTGTTTTTTAGTGTCATTTATATTAACACTTTATTTTAATCTTACCTCTCCTCCAGAGGAACAAACGGCTGAGGTTTGGTAATACTCTTATATGCAGGTCTGATGATCTTTTGCATGCACACCACTTCCTCTATTCTGTGAGCACACCAGCCAACGATTCGTGCAACTGCAAATAATGGTGTAAACAGCTCTGTTGGAATTCCCAGGGCATCATATACAAAGCCGGAATAGAGATCTACGTTTGCACAAATATTTTTTGAAGTACCCTTCTTCTCTGCGAATACTTCAGGCCCTATTCTCTCTACTGCATCATATAACAGGAATTCCTTCTCACGGCCTTTTTCTATAGCAAGCTGGTGTGCCTTCTCCTTAAGAAGTATTGTTCTGGGGTCTGACAAAGTGTACACTGCATGGCCCAAACCATAAATAAGTCCGGCTTTATCAAATACTTCCTTATTCATCATTTTTGTGAGGTAGGTTTTTACTTCATCATCATCGGCCCAATCCGATACATTTTCCTTAATATTCTCCAGCATCTCCATAGCCTTGATATTGGCTCCACCGTGTTTGGGCCCCTTCAAAGAGCCTACTGCGGCCGCAATTGCGGAATATGTGTCAGTCTCGGTTGAAGATACAACTCTTGCGGCGAAGGTCGAATTATTGCCTCCGCCATGTTCAGCGTGTAGAACAAGAGCGAGATCAAGTATTTCAGCCTCTGTTCTCGTATATTTGTTATCAGGTCTGATCATATATAATATGTTTTCAGCAGTGGACAATTCTGGTTTCGGCATATGAATATAAAGGCTCTGACCCCCGTAATAATGGGACTTTGCCTGGAAGCCGTAGGCAGCCATTGTGGGAAAACGGGCTATTAGCTCAATGCTTTGTCTTAAAAGATTTTTCGGGTCAATACTGTCGGGATCGTTATCATAGGAATACGACACCAGTACACTTCTGGCCAGTTTGTTCATTATGTCGGAACTTGGAGCCTTAAGGATCATATCTTCAGTAAAGCCATTTGGAAGTGCTCTTAAGTCTCCCAACAGCTGGTTGAATTCATCAAGCTGTTCTCTATTCGGCAATTTTCCGAACATCAGAAGATAGCAAACCTCTTCAAAGCCGAATCTTTGTTCCCTCTGAAACCCTTTTACAAGATCAACCACGTCTATACCCCTGTAAATAAGGCGTCCCTCGTCTTCCTTTCTTTCACCTTCATAAATGACATAACCATGTACCTCACCTATTTCGGTAAGTCCAACCAAAACTCCCGAGCCGTCGCTGTTCCTGAGACCTTTTTTTACACTATATTTACTGAAATATTCTGCATCAATTTTATTTACATCATCTATATAGCCTACCATCTTATCTACGTAAGAATTTAATTTATGTTCCATATTGTTTTCCTCCAAACGACTAAATGAAATATCTTATTTATAATTAACTCAATTTCCACGAAAAAGATATCCCAATTGTATAATATTTCTTACAGTGACGCAAGTTTTATCTGTTAAAAAATCATCATAGTTAAATAACCTTGGACAGTATTAAAATACTACTGATATTTTCAAAATATGCTCCAACGCAAAACAAATTTATTCATCATACCAAGTATAACTAATCAAATTCTCATTTTGAAGAAAAAAAGGGGCTGTTGCACAATGAATAAATTTTATTCGCTGTGTAGCAGTCCCCTTTTTGCCCCTAAAAATGTAAAATGCGGGTCCCGAAGGGCCCGCAAGTGTTGTATAATTTAATTTGTGAAGACTAAC
>JAEYWA010000132.1 GCA_023431385.1 Bacillota bacterium
GTTAGTCTTCACAAATTAAATTATACAACACTTGCGGGCCCTTCGGGACCCGCATTTTACATTTTTAGGGGCAAAAAGGGGACTGCTACACAGCGAATAAAATTTATTCATTGTGCAACAGCCCCTTGTGTCAAGCATTTGAAGAATTTGATGAATTTGAAAATATTGAGTTTTATATTTACAAAGACAATTAAATCAAATTTGATTTAATTGTCTGATTGAGTATGTGAAAAATCTCTATAAATAAAGATCAGTAAGATTATCTATGACGTTTAAATTAGTAGCATGCATCATTTGTATGTTGTCTGCTCTTTTCATATCCTACTAAGATACCTTTGAAAAGTCAATATTTTGTGCAAAATCTGATTGACGAAACTATATGAAACTGATATTTTGTGTTAATACGGACAAAATGCTACTCCTCATTACCATAACGGCGATGAGGAGTTTTTCTGTTAGAATAGATATTTTCCATTGAACAAGTAGAAAACCGTATCGACAAGAAGTGCAACGGCAACAGACAAAAGCATAAAATAGAATACATGAGAGATGGTCTTCAATTTTTTCTCTTTAAATTTTTCTACAAACACAGTCAACTTATCCAATATGTTCAATTCGTTTGCAATATAAATGATGACAGCCATAAACTGGCTGACAATAAACCAGATGGTTAAAAGTAGTGTTGCATTGAAGAAGTCGCCGGACTCTCCGCTCATGAGGATGACGGCATAAAATGTTGGATCAGTGAAAGAAGTAATGGCAAACACAAGTCCTGTGGTAATATATTTGAACCAGCCTCCGCCGATAGGTTCTTTCTCTTCTTCCTTCTTCTTACCTTTGGCAAACAGTTTTCTGATAACCCATACGAATATGAAAATAGAAATGCCAAAATTCAAGATTGCCCAAAAATAACTGTTGTCACCAGGCATAATGTTTTTCAGAAAATTTACCGCTGTAGCACCGAAAATTGCCGATAGAGCTGCACCACCAAAGATGCTGAATCCGGCAAAAGAGAGGAAGAACAAAGTTATGCGTGACTTCTTTTCTTTTCGAAGTCCCATAGACATAAGGTAAACGGCTGTAATGGGGTCAACGCCGAGGACACCAAGACCGATAGTACTGATGATTTTGTGTAACATGGTTATTTACAGTTGCTCAACCTTGCTGCGGAAAGTATCATAGTAATTTTTGACTAAGCGAAGAATTTCTTCGTGTTCTTCGTGAGTCATTTCTTCAAATACTTCACTTTCCGCCTGTTCGATTGGCAAAATCCTTTCCTTTACAATTTGTTCTCCATTGACAGTCAGATGAATTTTCAGTTCTCGTCCATTGCCTGGCTGAAAATCTATCAACCCATCTTGATGCAGTTTCTTTACTGATGAGTTCACAGTCTGTTTGTTAAGAAGAGTGTGCTTGTAAATCTGTGTTTGGGTACAGCCATCACCAAGAACAAGGACGGCTTGCAGTATCGCATAAGCACTATCGGAAAGCCCTTGCTTCACACAAATTTCATGATAAAATTCATCAATCAAATTATTCAATCGGTCAAATTCCTGTAAAACCGGATGTTGTATAAACTTCATAGCAATCCTCCTAAGTATGAAATCATACTTATATTATAGTATGATTTCATACTTGCGTCAATCAATTCAAGAAAAGTTTATATTTGAAAGCAGAGCGTGGCCGAGTCTTCTGTATACAAATGACTTTGATTGGAGGGGTGATATTGCTATGCATCAGTCGAAAAAAGTTTGTCAACTATCAAGCATAACACCAATATGTAGCGTTGGTAAATTGCTAGCAAATCCTGGTTTTGAGTCAGACAAACTTCAATTTGTCGAGATGATAAAAGGATGCAAAATCCTGATTTTGTGTACGGTGGAACTACAACGAGAGGTGGAAGGCATAAAAAGCCTACAACCTCTTTTCTGCTTGATGAAAAGATCTACTCTGGAAGTCTACCTTCGTACATGATACTCATTTCACCGTAGACCTGTCCCCAGTTTCTTATAGGCAGGGTCCACTTCTTTGTGGCCTCAAAAGTAGCCAGATAAAGAGCCTTGAGCAAGGTGGTATCTCTCGGAAATACGCTTCTTTGACGGTTGAGTTTCGGTAGGAAGCATTCAGACTCTCAATAGCATTTGTCGTATAGATGACCTTTCTGACCTCTGCTGAGAACTTGAAAATCGGCGTGATAGCATCCCAGTTATCAAACCATCGTTTCATTGCGTTAGGATACTTAGGTGTCCATTTGTCATCAACACGCTCCAGAGCCTCTTTAGCCTTGGCTTCATCTGAAGCATGGTAAATGGTCTTAAGGTCAGTCGCAAAGGCCTTCCTGTCTTTATCAGGCACTTATTTCAAAGTGTTTCTTACCTGATGGACAATACAACGCTGATATTCAGTTTTGGGAAATGCAGTAGCGATAGCCTCTTTTATACCGCTAAGTCCATCTGCACAAATGATGAGAATGTCTTTTGTTCATTAAGCACAGAGAGCCAGTACTTGGTACTCTCATTATCGCCTACGTTTATCGATAGTACTTCCTTCTTGCCGGCTACACTAATACCTAAAATAACATATGTAGCAAGCTTTTTAATAACCCCATTATCCCTTACAGAATAATGTATGGCATCTATGTAAACGATAGGATATATTTCGTCTAATGGACGGTTTTGCCAATCCTCTATCTGTGGAAGAAGCTTATCTTTGACGTCTGAAATAAAGCCTTCTGAAGTCTCAAGTCCATAGATATCTTCAATGGTCTCTGATATCTGTCTGGTGGTCATTCCTTTCGCATACATAGAGATAATCTTCTGATCAATGTCGGATATATCCTTTTAACGCTTCTTAACTACCTGGGGCTCATAGGTGGATTTTCTGTCTTGAGGAACATCAATTTCAAAGCTGCCATAACTACTGTTAACTTTCTTGGACTTATAGCCATTGCGTGCATCATCACTGTCAGAACGTGCAGACTTCTCATAACCAAGATGGTCATCCATCTCTGCTTCCATCATTTCCTTGATGGTTCCACCAAGAAGATCATTAAGGGCATCCTGGATGTCCTCAGCGGTCTCGATGTCATACTCCTGAAGTAACTGCTGGATGATGTTACGTTTACCTTCAGTCATAACTACTTTGTGTACGGGTTTCTTTTCTCTTGCCATAATAAAAAGGCCTCCTATGATTTATTTCGTCATAGAAGACCTCACAATCAATTCTTATTTACAGAAAAACTTTCACACCCTCGTCTGATTTATTACGTAATTTTCTAGTTCTGTTACTAAACCCCGTTTAGCTTTCCGGGACTTGTAATATTATAAGGTATCACCCACACTTACTATACCCACAGTTCCTGCAAATAACGCAGCCACCTTCATGTTCTACTGTCTTTCCGCATTCAGGGCATGCGCCTCCCAGGCTCATCTCATCTATCTCCATTTCAGGATTTGAACACCCATCCTTCAACGTACAATCATAGCAATCTGAGGCGCAAGCAGTTTCTCCTCTGCCCGATGAGTTTGGTCGCTGAACAACACTGTATTCTTGGGTAGTAAAATCATAGTTACCATCTTCATCTTTGCCGCTCTGAATTTTTGCGACTTTTTCAATAAGCCTTCCGATAGCATCCGGACAGGAAAGAACCTTAAGCCCCTTTTGACGAATAGTTGAAGGGCATCTTATTCCCTTCAGTTGTTCAACTATGGATTTAACATCCATACCTGAACGCAGTGCTACTGAGACAAGCCTGCTGGTTGCTTCAGACTGAGAAGGGCACCCTCCGGCACGACCTGTATTTGTAAACACTTCACATATTCCGTTTTCATCGTAATTTACAGTAATATAAAGATTACCGCAGCCTATTTTAACCTTTTCTGTAAAGCCTGTAGTTATGTCCGGTCTTGGCCTTGGCTCAATTCCTGATATTCTTTTTGAAATATCATTACAGGAATCACAGTATATATTATCTCCGGCGGGTAGTGGTTCATTTTTAGGTTCTTCCTTCCCCTGTACCTTTCCAATATTAAGTACCTGCATATCACGGCTTCCATCCCTATAGATGGTAACACCCTTACACTGGGCTTTATAAGCCAGCGTAAATACTTCTCTGACATCGTCTGTAGATGCGTCATGACTTAAGTTAACAGTTTTAGATACAGCATTGTCGGTATGCCTCTGGAAAGCTGCCTGCATTTTCACATGCCATTCCGGCGCAACATCATGGGCAGTTACAAAAATATCACGGATTTCCTTCGGTATCTCTTCAATATCCTTAATAGTACCCGACTTTGCAATCTTTTTCATCAATTCATCAGAATAGAAATTACCTTTAATTGCAGCATCCTTAAATACTGGATTAACTTCAATAAGTTCATTATTATCCATAACATTTCTTATATAAGAGATAGCAAATAGAGGTTCAATTCCGCTTGACACTCCAGCTATTAAGCTAAGAGTACCTGTAGGAGCAATAGTTGTTGTAGTGGAGTTTCTAATTTTTATTCCTTTCTTTACAAATATGCTATCTTCATAGTACGGAAATACTCCCTTTTGTTCGGCCAATTCCTGAGAAGCTTTCTGAGCGTTGTCCCGAATAAAACTCATTACTTTGTCAGCAAAATCTATTGCCTGCTGAGAGTTGTATGGAATCCTCATCGCGCACAAAATATCGGCCCAACCCATAATACCAAGCCCAATTTTTCTTGTCCCCCTGGTCATTTGATCAATTTCAGACAGCGGATATTTGTTTATTTCAATTACATTATCTAAAAAGTGAACCGCTTTCCTTACAGTCATAGCTAATTTATCAAAATTCAAAGAGTTTTTTTCTGCATTGAGCATATTATACAAATTAATAGAGCCAAGGTTGCAGGCCTCATATGGTAGCAACGGTTGCTCTCCACAGGGATTTGTACTCTCAAATTCTCCCAGCTTTGGTGTAACATTGTCCCTATTTAATCTATCGAGGAAAATAATACCAGGCTCCCCATTTTTCCAGGCCATCTCAACTATTACATCAAAGACTCTTTTAGCGTTTAGTTTACCAACAGGTTTCTTGGTTTTAGGATCAATAAGTTCATATTCAAGATTATATTCAACTGCCTTCATAAAGTCTTCTGTAATACCAACACTGATATTGAAATTCGTAATCTCTGTATTGTCCTTTTTACATGAAATAAACTCCATAATGTCAGGGTGATCCACTCTAAGAATACCCATATTAGCACCACGTCGGGTCCCACCCTGTTTAACAGCTTCTGTTGCAGCGTTAAAAACCTTCATAAAACTTATTGGACCACTGGCTACTCCTCCTGTAGAATTCACTGCCGACCCCTTGGGACGTAGTCTCGAAAAACTGAAACCAGTTCCCCCTCCGCTTTTATGTATTAAGGCCGCATTTTTAATAGCTTCAAAAATGCCCTCCATTGTATCTTCAACTGGCAGTACAAAGCAGGCACTAAGCTGCCCTAATGGCCTTCCTGCATTCATTAGTGTAGGTGAGTTTGGTAAAAACTCAAGATCAGCCATCATATCAAAAAATTGCTTCTCTATTTTATCAAGCCCAGCCTTATCGGTATAATCTTTATCCGCAGCTGCAATAGCTTTGGCAACACGTCTAAACATACCTTCTACATTCTCAATAAGGTTGCCGTTTTCATCTTTTTCCAGATATCTTTTTTCTAAAACTGTAATTGCATTTTCAGAAAGCTTCATTTAAAATCCTCCTTCAAATCTATATTTAGTATTCCATGTAATCATTGGCACAATATATTGTATCACGCAATGAACGACATTTCAATAATCAGATAAATGTAATTCGTTTAGTAAATAAGGCTTATGTTTTACTATTTCACTTATTGTAATAAATAAGACCTGGTTTTCCTTATATATTTTTTACTATTGTTGAGTTCTTAGCAAATCGAGTAGGAGGTAGCTGATTATTTCAGCTACCGACCTCTCACAGCACCGTGCATACCGTTCGGTACACGGCGCTTCAATAAGAATTAACATACTTTCATGTACGTATTATATAAAGAAATCAA
>JAEYWA010000137.1 GCA_023431385.1 Bacillota bacterium
AAATGGAGGGGTTAATTATGGCAACTATTAACACAGGAGATACAGCTTTTATACTGATCTCGGCAGCACTTGTTTTTTTCATGACACCAGGTCTTGCTTTATTTTATGGTGGTATGGTAAAACGTAAAAATGTACTTAGCACAATTATGGCATCATTCTTCGTATGTGGCCTTGCCTCAGTGTTGTGGGTGGCAATAGGCTATTCACTTTCATTTGGTGAGGATATTGGAGGAATAATCGGCAATTTCCAATGGGCGTTCTTCAATGGTGTGACAGGTGAACCGGGCAGTTATGCCGGAACCATACCTCATACACTGTTTGGCGCATTCCAGATGATGTTTTCAATTATCACTGCAGCAATTATCACTGGTTCTCTGGTTGAAAGAATGAAATTCTCAGCATTGTTCTTCTTTATTACTTTATGGCTAATCATCGTGTATTATCCTTTGGCACATATGGTCTGGGGAGCAGGAGGCTTAATAAGCGGACTTGGAGCTATTGACTTTGCAGGCGGTAACGTTGTTCATATTAGTTCAGGTGTATCCGGTCTTGTGGCTGCCATAATACTGGGAAAAAGAAAAGGCTATGGTGTAACTTCAAGCCAGCCTCACAACATTCCCCTTGTTTTCATAGGTGCAGCGATTCTTTGGATAGGCTGGTTCGGATTTAATGCAGGAAGTGCTCTGGCAAGCGGTACGTTAGCTGTTCATGCACTTATTACTACAAATACTTCGGCAGCTATGGCATTGTTATCATGGATGCTGGTTGAAAAGATAACCAGGGGCAAGCCTACCTTGTTAGGTGCGGCAACAGGTGCCATAGTGGGTCTGGTTGCTATTACCCCCGGTGCAGGTTTTGTTCCAATATGGGCTTCTTTCATAATAGGAGCGCTTGTAAGTCCGATATGCTATTTTGCTATGAGTGTTATCAAACCTAAATTTGGATATGACGATTCCCTCGACGCCTTTGGCTGTCATGGTATCGGCGGTATCTGGGGAGGTATCGCAACAGGCTTATTTGCTAACAGCAAGGTTAATGAAGTTGTGGCAAATAACGGACTGATATATGGTGAGACCAAATTAATGGTAGCTCAAATATTGGCTATGGTAATAACTATTGCAATTGCAGTTGTGGGAACAACAGTTATTATGTTTGTTCTGAAGGCGGTCATGAAGGATTTAAGAGTTACTTCAAGGGAAGAATCCGAAGGACTCGATATTGCACAGCATGGTGAATCTGCATATCCTTCATTCACTGGAATGGATTGATAAATTTTACATCTTAATGTATAGGAGAATTGGAGGATTATAGTATGAAAAAAATAGAGGCAATAATCAGACCGTCCAAGCTTGAAGAATTGAAAGAAGCATTGCTTGAAGCAGGAATGGATGGTATTACAATATCTCAGGTAATGGGTGCGGGAAAGCAAATGGGTTGGAAGGAATTCTACAGGGGTAATGAAATAACTCTGAATGTTCTGCCCAAAGTAAAGCTTGAGCTGGTGGTTCTGGATGAAAAGGTAGACGCAATAACCGACACCATTATTAAATACTCGCAAACTGGAGAGGTTGGCGACGGTAAAATATTTATTTCTGACATTCAGGATTGTATAAGAATCAGAACAAAAGAAAGAGGCAACTCTGCAATATAATATGTACAATTTCTGTCTCGGCAGAATTGATTCTAAACAGGATCAATTGATATAGAATTAATATAAAAATATGTCTTATAGTAGATTTATATATCACCTCATTTATTTTATTAGGGAATTATCAAAGAGTTGTAAAGCTAAACAATAAACCCCGGAGTTGGCTGATTTTCAGCAAGTCCCGGGGTTTATATCAGCTTAAGCTGAATTCTAACTTATTTACCCATAGCTAATATTACTTCTCTCAAAACTTTGCATGCCAGTGCTGTTGAAGCTCCGCTGTGATCGTAATGTGGTGACAGCTCCACTATATCAGCTCCGATTATGTTAAGCTTCGATATTGTTTTTAAGGCTGCTATCAAATCAGTAAAGCTGACACCACCGGCCTCGGGAGTACCTGTTCCAGGAAAGTTAGAGGGATCCAGTACATCCAGATCAATAGTAAGGTATACCGGTGAATTATCTATATCCTCAACAGCAGTACATAGAGTATCAAAATTATGAAGACACATATTTGTATGGCCTTCTTTGGACCAGTAAAATTCTTCCCGGGTACCACTGCGTATACCAAACTGCCAGATACTGTTGTCCCCGAGAATATCCCAGGCACGTCTGATAACAGAAGAATGTGACAGGGCTTCTCCCAGATAATCCTCTCTTAAGTCGGTGTGTGCATCAAAATGGATAATTTTTAAATCGGGATATTTTTTTGCTGCCTGTTCAATAACGGGCAGAGAAACCAGATGTTCTCCTCCTATCATTAAAGGCTTTTTATTGTGATCAAATATTAACTTTGAAGTTTCGGAAATCATTTTTAAAGCCTTTGGTGGTGAGCCGAAAGGAAGATCAAGATCTCCGTAGTCATTAACTGAGTAATCTGTAATATCTGCATCAAAATAAGGACTGTAGGTTTCTATTCCGATAGAATCCATCCTCATTGTTGATGGTGCAAATCTTGTTCCCGGTCTAAAGGTGGTAGTTCCGTCATAGGGAGCTCCGAAAATCACAATGTCAGCAGATATAAAGTCACTATCACAGCCGAGAAATTTGGTGGATAAAATATTGTTGTTCATTTTATCATAAACCCGCCTTCTATATACGATTTCAATGAATTATATTTTACCATTATAAATCCAAAATACAATAGCTATTATTTCTGTACGTTCCAAGAAAAATTTAGTATACTATAGTTTAAGATACTGAAAAAACATTTAAAGTATACAACGCATTTTAATAGGTTAACCTAGAAAGAGTTGGGATTTATTTCTAAGATCAATGCTGATATTATAGCAGTATAAGGAGGAGTTATGACATTTGTACCTGAAATAGAAGGAACTCTTCGAAAACATATGGTTAAAATACCTGAGGTAATGAACCGCGCCAGCGGTATAAATATCTTCGGGAAGAACATCAAATCGCTTATGTTTACTACCGATGTTGCAATTATCAAGAACTGTAATGCAAACGCAGTAATGGCAGTATACCCATTTACACCTCAGCCCATAATCACCCATTCTATAATTAATGCTTCTGATATACCGGTTTTTTGCGGGGTAGGAGGGGGGACGACCACCGGAAAGCGTGTTATAAATATAGCAATGGATGCAGAATTTCAAGGGGCAATAGGCGTGGTTGTGAATGCACCAACTAAAAATGAATTAATTAAAGCATTGCATGCTAAAATAGATATTCCGATAGTTGTAACTGTGACCTCGATAAATACTGATATCCAGGCAAGATTGGATGCAGGTGCTCAAATTTTGAATGTCTCCTGTGCAGCAAAAACACCTGAGGTTGTTAGAGAAATACGCAAGAATTTCCCGTTTGTTCCGTTAATTGCAACGGGAGGCCCTACCAATGATAGTATTTTGGAGACTATAGAGGCAGGAGCAAATACAATTACATATACTCCGCCCACAAGTGCAGAATTATTTAAACAGTTAATGAACAAATACAGAGAAGATATTTAAAATACCTTTTGGGATTTCTTAAAATAGACTTATAAAGATCTAAGGATAAATTGGGGGATGCATGATTAAAAATATTATCTTTGACCTGGACGGGACACTGGTCGATTCATTACCGACATTCATAAAGTTAGGTAATGAGATGGCTGAGAAATACGGATTTCAGCCCGTTAGTCAGGAAGGAATTAAGGAATTGCTAAAACTTCCCATGAGAAGACGGCTGAAAGAACTGAAGATACCGGTTTTCAGACTACCGAAAATGGGTGTGGAACTGTTGAATAGTTATCACTCCTACGCAGAAGAAGTCAGCCCCGTCGAAGGTATAGAAGAAATGCTTGAAAAGCTTCATAAAGACGGATACGTCCTTAGTATTGTTTCGTCGAATTCTGTTCAAAATATTAAAGCCTTTCTGAAGTCTAATGATTTGAACATGTTTGATAATATTGAATCCTCAAAAGGGCTGTTTGCAAAACATATAACAATAGGTAGACTAATTTCAAAGCTTAATATTGAAAAAAGCGAGGTAATTTACGTCGGGGATGAACAACGGGACGTAGAAGCCTGCCAAAAAATTGGTATCAAAGTGATTTCAGTATTGTGGGGCTTTGATTCGCTTGAATTACTACAAAATGCAAAACCTGACTATATAGTCTCACGACCTGATGAAATAGTTGACATAGTAACAGCTATAAAATAGGGAACAGGATTTATTGATTTAGATTTAATCAAAGCACTCAATATGACTCATGGATGAAAATTGGAGGAAAGAATGTTATTAGCAGATGAATGGAAAGATTATGAGCTTTTAGAAACAGGTGATGGAGAAAAGCTTGAAAGATGGGGAGATATAATATTGAGAAGACCCGATCCCCAAATAATTTGGCCAGTAAAAAATAAAAAAGTGTGGGAGCGTGCTGATGCTCATTATCATAGAAGTCAAAGCGGTGGCGGTCAATGGGAATTCAAAAAGAAAGTTCCAAAGAGATGGACAATTGGTTTTGATAATTTAAAATTCTATATTGAACCCACCGGATTTAAGCACACGGGTCTTTTCCCGGAACAGGCAGTAAATTGGAAATGGATGATTAATAATATTCAAAAAGCCAAAAGACCTATCAGAGTTCTGAATCTGTTTGCATATACCGGAGGCGCTACTGTAGCTGCAGCATATGCAGGTGCAGAGGTTTGCCATGTGGATGCTGCAAAAGGGATGGTCAATTGGGCCAAGGAAAATATTGCCTTGTCAGGGCTAGCTGATAGACCTGTCAGATTTATTACAGATGATTGTATGAAATTTGTCCAGAGGGAAATAAGACGAGGTAAGAAGTATGATGGAGTTATAATGGATCCACCATCATATGGTAGAGGTCCTAATGGGGAAATATGGAAAATCGAAGATTCCCTTTATGATTTTGTTGATCAATGTATGGGTCTTTTATCCGATACCCCACTTTTCTTCCTTATTAATTCTTATACTACCGGCTTCTCTCCAACAGTTTTAAGTAATATTCTGAAACAAACCATTGGAAGCAGGTATAAAGGCATTTACAGCTGCGGTGAGGTAGGCTTGCCTGTAAGTCAATCAGCAATGATACTTCCATGTGGTATATATGGAAGGTGGGAAAATCCTTGACACCTAAAATAATATATGAAGACAATCATTTACTTGTAGTTGAAAAACCGGTTAATATTCCTGTGCAGGCAGATAATACAAAGGATTTGGATTTACTTACAATATTAAAGCAATACATTAAAGAAGTGTACAGTAAACCCGGAGAGGTATTCCTTGGGCTTGTACATCGATTGGATAGGCCTGTAGGAGGGATAATGGTGTTTGCTCGAACCTCAAAAGCAGCTTCCAGATTGTCAGACCAGATCAGAAATAGAACCTTTAAAAAGACTTATATGGCAGTGGTCAGAGGAGTACCTGATAAGCAAAAAGGTACTTTGATAGATTTTCTTCTAAAAAATGAAGCAACAAATATGGTTTCAGTTGTGAAGAAAGGAACAAGAGAAGCAAAGGAGGCCGTCCTTGATTATGAAGTACTTGGAACAGAGGAGGGACTAAGCCTCTTGAAAATAAAACTTCATACCGGAAGACCCCACCAGATTAGAGTCCAGCTTTCCCATGCGGGATACACACTCTATGGGGATCAGCGCTATGGCCTAAACGTAAACAAACCCGGGCAGCAAATTGCACTGTGGGCCTATGAGGTTACTTTTGAACATCCAACTAAAAAGGATATGCTGACATTTTGCTGTTATACTCCTAAAACAGAACCATGGCTGAATTTCGAAACAAATTGATTCATTATATTAACAAATGTATGATATAATTATTCAGTACTTAATTTTTTCTGAAAGGAGGCTTAAATGTCCAAAAGAAAGTATATTGTCAGTATACTAATAATTTCAACCTTATTGTTTGAGACACTATTTATATGTATTAACTATAATTTTTTCTCAAAAAATAATCATAAGAATAGCTATGCTTTCAGCAAAAAAATCTCTCTTACCAATAAAGCAGTGGTTCTTTCTAGGGATAAACTGAAGAACTGCATGTCAGCTCGAATAAAACAAACTTATCCAAATCAAAGCAATTCTAATTGTGTAGTTTTTCAAATAAGAGGTTTTTCAAGTTTTGATAAACTAATTGATTATCGGGAATATATCAGACAATCTATTCCACATTATTTTAATGGAAGCAATTATAAGATAGTTACCTCAGCTTTCTATATTATATCTTAAATAATATAATAGTGAGGTGGAATTATGACAACTAGAAAGAACCAGATAAAGAGAGAAGTAAGTAGATATGTTTTTCTTTTTTTAGGGTCAATATTAGCTGCTACAGGTTTGGAAATTTTCCTGATTCCAAATAACATTATTGATGGTGGAATAGTAGGTATATCAATAATCTCAAGTTATTTATCCAATATCCCCCTTAGTGTGTTCATTTTTGTTTTAAATTTACCGTTTTTATTTCTTGGATATAAGCAAATAGGTAAAACTTTTGTTTATTCCTCGCTTTTTTCAATATTATCCTTATCTCTATGGGTTCAGATATTTCACCCTATTCCAGGACTAACAGACGATGTATTGCTGGCCACTGTTTTTGGAGGAATCATTCTGGGAATCGGAGTAGGAATAATCATAAGGTATGGGGGTTCTCTTGACGGAACTGAAATGGTAGCAATAATAGTAAACAAAAAAACTCCCTTTTCAGTAGGCGAGATAGTTATGTTTTTCAATATTTTTATATTGAGCAGTGCCGGATTGGTGTTTGGCTGGGAGAGGGCAATGTACTCATTAATAGCTTACTTTATTGCTTATAAAGTTATTGATATTACAATTGAGGGACTTGATGAAGCTAAGGCCGCTTTTATAATATCGGAAAAGGCTGAAGAAATTGCAGATGCCATAACAGCTAGATTGGGGCGAGGTGTCACCTACATAGATGGTAAGGGTGGATTCTTAAAAAGCGATAAAAAAATTCTTTATTCAGTTGTAACAAGAATTGAGGTTGCCAAATTGAAATCAATAATATATGACAAGGACGAAAATGCATTTGTGACAATAAACGACGTTTCGGATGTAATGGGTGGAAAGCACAAAAAACGTGCTATTCACTAAAAGGTATAAAAAAACGCCAACACCACAATATAACGGTGTTGGCGTCAAAAATATAAGGGTGTTACTTAGTACGCTACTCCATGAGCATACATTGCATTAGCAACTTTCAAGAAGCCTGCAATGTTAGCACCGGCTACGAGGTTATCCTCCATGCCGTATTCCTTTGCTGCTGCACTTGCATTCTTATAGATATTAACCATAATATCTTTAAGTTTAGCATCAACTTCGTCAAATGTCCAGGAATAACGCATACTGTTCTGGCTCATTTCGAGAGCTGATGTTGCAACTCCACCTGCGTTTGCAGCTTTAGCAGGTCCGTAAATAATTTTATTATTCAAATATACATGAACAGCTTCTGGAGTTGATGGCATGTTAGCGCCTTCTCCAACTGCATAGCAGCCATTCTTAACTAGTATTTCAGCTGATTTACCGTCAATTTCATTCTGAGTTGCACATGGAAGCGCAATATCACATTTGATACTCCAGATACCCGAGCAGCCTTCAGTGTATACAGCGTTTGGATGAATCTTAACATATTCACTTATACGCTTTCTTTCAACTTCCTTAAGTTGTTTAACTGTTTCGAGCTTGATTCCTTCGGAATCATAGATATAACCGTTTGAGTCACTTAAAGCTACTACTTTACCGCCCAGCTCGTGAACTTTATGAGTAGCATAGATAGCAACATTACCTGAACCTGAAACAACTACTGTAGTTCCTTTAAAGGACTTACCTTTTGCTTTTAATGCTTCATCCATAAAGTAGCACAGGCCGTAACCAGTAGCTTCGGTTCTAACAAGACTTCCGCCCCAATTGAGCCCTTTTCCTGTTAAAACTCCTGTATATTCATTTCTGAGTCTCTTGTATTGACCATACATGAAGCCTATTTCTCTGGCGCCGGTTCCGATGTCACCCGCTGGAACGTCTGTATCAGCACCAATATGCTTGGACAATTCTGTCATAAAGCTTTGACAGAATCTCATAATTTCAAGATCTGATTTTCCCTTAGGGTCGAAATCGCTTCCACCTTTACCTCCACCAATTGGAAGGCCAGTCAGGGAATTCTTAAATATTTGTTCAAATCCGAGGAATTTGAGGATACTTGCGTTAACTGAAGGATGCAATCTCAATCCGCCTTTGTAAGGACCGATTGCACTATTGAACTGAATTCTGAAACCACGGTTTACGTGTACATTACCATTATCATCAACCCAGGGTACTCTGAAGATAATTTGTCTTTCCGGTTCGACTATTCTATCAAATACTCCAGCCTTAACCCATTCCGGATGCTTTTCTGCAACCACCTCAAGTGATTCGAGTACTTCTTGAACAGCCTGATGAAACTCAGGTTCATTTGGATTTCTTTTAATAACCTGATCCATAATACCATGTAAAATTTTCATTAAAAAACCCTCCTGCACAAATAATATTAAGCAATTACTATTATTATGGCGTAAGGGCGGTTTTTTATTAGCAACTAATAAAGCTCTATGTAAGGAAGAACTATTTTAGCATACCCCGTTGTACGCCAATATTTAAAAATTAATTCTAGTAAATTATACTATTATTCTCAATAAAATGCAAGCAGAAAAAATATAACTTTCATTTATTAGTGGTTGTTAGTTAATCTCGTTTGTGAAAATGTTCTTGAATATAAGCAAAATACCGTTCGGTAGCATTTTTGTGTTTAAAAGCTGTTGTTTATATGTTGCACCAAACAAAGTTGATAATTGCAAGGTGTCGGAATTTAGGATTCATTTAAAATTACTGTAAATAGTATTAAATGTCAGTCGAGATAAGAATTTTTTATTGTGAAAGAAAATCTAGTATTCTGTCTCCATTTTTATTTTTTTATATTGGCAATAATTTATTGTTATAACTTTATTACAAGGTTATAATAGTAGTACTTATCCAAAAATAATTATTTTAATAAATGGCTGGATAATAACTATAGTATTGAAAGGCAGATAAATGAGTAAATTAGAACTTATTGCAACCTCAGCCTTCGGAATTGAAGCTGTTACAGCCAGAGAACTTAAAAAACTTGGTTATTTTGAGCAAAAGGTTGAAAACGGAAGAGTTACCTTTACCGGAGATGAAGCAGCCATATGCAGAACCAACCTCTGGCTTAGGACAGCCGACAGAGTTCTCCTGAAGATGGGTGAATTCAAAGCACTGAGCTTTGAAGAACTATTCGAGCAGACTAAAGCTTTACCCTGGGATGAAATAATCCCAGCCGATGCAGAATTTCCTGTAGAAGGAAAATCAATCGATTCAAAGCTTTTTAGTGTCCCTGACTGTCAGGCCATCGTAAAGAAGGCTGTAGTGGAAAAGCTGAAACAACGTTATAAAAGCGAATGGTTTGAGGAAACCGGGCCAAGGTTTAGGATCGAAGTGGCATTACTTAAAGACATTGTTACGTTGACTATAGATACCAGTGGTGCAGGTCTTCATAAAAGGGGATACAGAAAACTTGTCGGAGGTGCTCCGTTAAAGGAAACTATGGCTTGTGCCATGATTCTGATAAGCCATTGGAACAAGGAAAGGGTTTTATTGGACCCATTTTGCGGAAGTGGGACAATTCCCATTGAGGCGGCATTAATAGGCAGGAATATTGCCCCGGGTCTTGGCAGGGAATTTGACTCTGAAAAGTGGGGCATCATTGCCTCTGATTTATGGGACCAGGCAAGGGATGAAGCGTATGACTCGATGGTAGAAGACAGGGAACTTAGAATTCATGGCTCGGACATTGATGAGGAAGCTATGAGCCTTGCACGGTATCATGCAAAAAAAGCGGGGGTTGAGGATGCTATTCACTTGCAGAGAATGCCCGTATCGGATATAAGCTCAAGATATAAATATGGTGTTATTATTTGTAATCCGCCCTATGGTGAGCGGCTGGGGGAAAAGGACTATGTAGATAAACTTTACAGAGATATGGGAACTGTATTTAGAAAACTTGACTCATGGTCCTATTATGTAATAACCTCAAATCTTGAATTTGAGAAGCTTTTTGGTAGAAGGGCTGACAAAAAAAGAAAACTGTATAATGGAAAACTACTGTGCAATTATTACCAGTTTTTCGGTCCTCCACCTCCCAAATTTATAGATAAAAATAACGATTAACTGGATAAAATAGGCAAAAAAATTGACGAAAGTCTGAGGTTATAATAACATAGTAATGTAGATATGCAGCACGGTTATAAAGTATAATGTATGTATTAAAAACATGTATGAGCATAATTTCGAAATGAAAATGAAAATTGGTAATATGGTAGGTGAGAATTATGATTTTAAGGGTAAAACCTTCTGAGGTTTCCGGAGAAGTAAATATTCCCGGGTCAAAATCTCATACAATAAGGTCAATGTTTTTTGCAGGACTGGCAGAAGGGCGGAGTACCATAGGAAATCCGCTGATTTCAAATGATTCAATTTCTGCGGCAAATTTATGTAAGGCATTTGGCGCTTCATATGAAATGAATGAAAACTGTTATTTTGTCAACGGAGTTGGAGGAAACCCTCAGGTTCCGGAAAATGTTATAGATGTTGGTAATTCGGGAACCAGCTTAAGGCTGGGTTTGATGACTGCGGCCCTGGTACCCGGTTACTCAGTATTAACAGGTGATTATCAAATAAGAAGAAGACAAATAGGTCCCCTTGTAAGTGCAATAAACAACCTTGGGGGTGAGGCCTACACCACTCGAGGAAATGGATCTGCCCCTGTAGTTGTTAAGGGACGGGCAAAAGGTGGATTTACAACATTAGACGCAGTTACATCGCAATACTTATCATCAATTCTACTTAACGCTCCTCTTCTGGAAAACGATACGCATATTGAAGTTACAAGACTTAATGAAATACCATATGTAGAAATTACTCTATGGTGGCTGAATAAACTTGGAATAAAATACAAACATAATAATATGAAAGAATTCTTTATACCCGGACAACAGAAATATTCAGAATTTGAATGTACAATTCCAGGAGATTTCTCCTCGGCTACATTCTTTATGGTATTAGCTGCCATAACCGGGCAGGAGTTCAAACTGGCAAATCTTGATATGAGCGATCCCCAGGGGGACAAACTGGTGCTATCCATCTTAGAGGATATGGGAGCAAAGGTATCCTATGAGATTGATGGTATTAATGTTAAGGGTCAGGCTTTAAAAGGTCGTACTATAGATATGAATTCTATCCCTGATGCTCTACCTGCAATGGCTGTTGCTGGATGCTTTGCACAAGGTGAAACCAGGTTGGTTAATGTACCACAGGCAAGGCTGAAGGAAACCGATAGAATTAATGTAATGTGTACCGAGTTGACCAAAATGGGCGCAGATATTGAAGAATTGTCGGATGGCCTGATAATACGGGAAAGCAGGCTTAGAGGCTGCAGAGTAAATGGCCATGATGATCATAGAGTGGTTATGTCATTGGCGGTTGCCGGGTTAAGGGCTCAAGGTGAAACGATTATTGATACAGCTGAAGCAATGAATGTTACTTTCCCGGATTTTGTGGACAACATCAGAAAATGCGGCGGTGATATTGAATTTGTCGAGGAATGACTTCATTTTCGAGCAAAGACTGAGTAATTAGAACGGGCAATAAACAGCTTGCGAGGAATATTTTTGTTTAGTTATATCCTGAACTTAAATTATTAAGTATTTTATATATATTGGAGGCAGCATGGTTGGAAATACATTTGGACGAATATTTCGTATAACAACGAGCGGAGAATCCTATTCTGGCGCTTTTAGAAAAAGTGACAATGTTCCGCCTGAACTATGGGGCGGATTGGTAGTAATAGTTGATGGTGTTCCTGCTGGAATTAAATTAACTTCTCAGATTATTCAGGAGGAACTGGATAAGAGAAGGCCGGGACAGTCTAAGCTGCATACGCCCAGATCAGAAGCAGACAAGGTGTATATTTTCTCTGGAGTAATGCAGGATGACACTACAACCGGCGCCCCTGTGGCAATGCTAATTCCAAGCAGTGATATCGGGGACAGACACATTGAGCAGCATAGAGGCAACAAGGACTTGCTGAGACCTGGACAGGCAGCATATACATATTTTAAAAAGTATGGCGAACATTCAGATTATCTGGGCGCCGGCAGAGCTTCGGCCCGCGAAACAGCAGCAAGGGTGGCTGGCGGGGCTGTTGCAAAGCAGATATTGGACCGCATGGGTATAGATGTTATTGCATACACTGTGGAGTCACATGGCATAAAGGCGGGCCCTTTTACTTACGAGCAGGCAAAACAAAACTACAGAACAAACGAAATAAACTGCCCTGACCCTGAAATAGCAAAAGTTATGACAGATGACCTTTTGGAGGTGATCAAGGAGGGTGATTCCTGCGGCGGTGTAGTAGAGATAATTGCAAAAGGTGTTCCTGCCGGTCTGGGAGAACCTGTATTTGACAAACTCAGTGCTACTATAGCCCATGGGTTGATGTCTATTGGTGGTGTAAAAGGTATAGAAATCGGAGAAGGCTTTGGTGTTGCCTCCAAAAAAGGGTCTGAAATGAATGACACACCATATTATGATAAAGAAACCGGCAGAATAAGATTCAAAACCAACCGCGCAGGAGGGATGCTTGGAGGTATATCAAACGGAGAGGAAATCCGTATACGTGTAGCGGTAAAACCGACACCTACGATTTTACAGGATCAACTTACAGTTAACGTACAAACTCTAGAACCTGTAACACATAAGTTTGCATCCAGAAGTGACCCATCTCTTGTGCCAAGAGTGTATTCAATTTGTGAGGCGATGGTAAGAATAGCGCTGGTAGACAGCATAATAATGTCCACGGGCTTAAAAAGCATTACAGATATGGATTCCAGGTGGGATAGCCTATGACATACAATTGTGAAACAGGAAACATTATTCTGATTGGTATGCCTGGTACGGGAAAAAGTACAGTAGGAAAGCTTCTAAGTGAAGTACTTGGGTATGAATTCATTGACACGGACTCACTTATTACTGAAAGAACCGGAAAAACTCCAAAACAGTTGGTGGAGGAAAGAGGACGGGAGTATTTTATTAAAATTCAGGATGAGGTGGTCCAGGAAATCAGACCAAAAAACTCTGTAATTTCTACGGGAGGTGGCCTGATCCACAGCGATACTTCCATGAAACATCTGACACACATTGGAATTATTGTATTTTTAAACACGAGTTTTCAAACCATAGAGGAGAGAATGGACCCTTCAAGGAAACTGGTCAGGACAGGCGGATCACTAAAAGAACTATATAACGAACGGACTCCTTTGTATAACAAATATGCTAATATGGTTATTGACTGTGATAATACTGAGCCACAGGTAATATGCCGGAAGATAATCGAGATATTAAAATGAAATATAGCCAAATATTTTCATCCATTAAATATGAAAAGGGTTAAATTGAAAAATGAGTAAAATAAAGATTATGATAGTAGATGATAATTTATTAACTGCAAAGGCATTGTATGATAAGCTCAGCGAGGGCCAGGATTTTGAAATGCTTGATATTGCCAAGGATGGTATTGAAGCCATTGAACGGATTCAGAAGGAAAGGCCAGATGTAGTGCTGTTGGATATAATAATGCCGAAACTAGATGGAATTGGTGTCCTGGAATACTCTAAAGAATATAGGGAGAATGGACTACCCGTCTTTATTGTTTACTCTGCTGTAAGCACTGAAAACTATGTATCAAGAGCGATGAACCTGGGTGCAAACTATTACATAATCAAGCCTTTTGACGAAAGTGTTCTGGCTTTAAGAATTAAACAGATTTACACAGACAGTAATGTTAAACAGTATTCCATGAAAGATTACAATGCAAGAATTCCCAATAGGCAGAAAAATCGGTATGATGATGAACTGAAAGTACTTGCTACAAAATACATGAGAGAATTTGGTCTTAAAGCACATATGACCGGATATTGCTATATACGGGATATAGTTACTCAGGCTTTTGATGTATATTGCCAGAACGGCTCTCTCCCAAAGGGTATTTATCGTGAAATAGCAGCTAAAAATAATGTTACAATTCAAAAGGTGGAAAGAGCAATAAGAAACTGTATTGAAAATGTTCTATCCGAGGATACGACACAGAAAAAACCTACCAATTCCCAGGTGATTTGTCATATTATAGAAAAAATAAGAGCAAATAACTAACAATAATGCAAAGGCAGTATATCTGTACAGCAAAATTTAAGAGTAACGCAAATACAAAAAGCCCTGAAGTAATTCAGGGCTTTTATGTAGTGTACCCATAAGGGCGCATTGGCATATTAAGCGTTAACATTATCCTTCAAAACCTTACCAGCCTTGAATACTGGAGCCTTTGAAGCAGGAATAGTTATTTCTTTCTTAGTCTGTGGGTTTCTACCCTTTCTAGCAGCTCTTT
>JAEYWA010000210.1 GCA_023431385.1 Bacillota bacterium
TTTTATGAAAATTTGTATAAATTTAGTTATTTTACTAATAATATGATTAAAATCTAATAAACATTTTTTTATATTTAAAGGAGGAATATTGTAACGAAATGAAAAGATTATTTGCTCTATTAATAGCGGTTGCCTTGGTTTTAAGCTTAGGCGCATGCGCAAAGAATGAAGCACCAGGTACCAGCACAGCCACAGTTACAGCAGCACCAAGCACTACTCCGACTACCCCATCACCTACACCAGGAATAACTACTCCGGCACCAGGGGCTGCTACCGTAACACCTGGCCTTGCCACTCCAACACCTGGAACGGCGACACCAACACCTGGAGCAGCAACACCAACACCTGGAGTAGCAACAGCCACTGCAACAGCCACAAAGGCGAAATAGACAGTGGGATATAATTTTTTTAATAATATGTACGTAATAAGCAATCAAATATGGAATCCATGATTTTAATTCATGGGTTCCATATCGTTATATCTATAAAATATCAGTTAACTGTATATACCTGTTATTTGATAATTTGATTTTATATTAACCATGTAAAAAATGTTTTCCATCGATAATGGTTATTATGATTATGGACGTTGCGTAATTATATGAATTATTATACAATATATTTGTCATAAATATTAATAAGCTGATGTTTGTGATGAAAAATTGGCAGAGTAGAATTTTGCGCGTTAAGTGCTAAAGGGACGGGAAGTTGCCTTTTAGACGAAAAACACAAGGTGTTTGCGGTGCAAATTTCGCATTCCGCTGCCACAAAAAGAGATACCTCTTTTATGTGGCTTTCCACAGTGCTTTACTGCACTGTGACCCCAAACGGGAAACACTTGAATGAGGCATTTTTTATTTGAGCATATTTATGCACAAATCACGTTTGTAAGCATTATGCTCATATATAAATGTACTCGCACATTAAAAGGAGGTATTGTCCATGAAACACAACAAAATTAGAAGCATTCTGTTGTTAGGGCTTTTCGTTGCCCTTGAAGTTATCTTGACAAGGTTTTTTTCTGTCGAAAATCAATTTGTTAGAATAACATTTGCATTTATTCCAGTAGCCCTTTCGTCTATTTTATTCGGTCCTGTTATGGCAGGAATAGCAGCAGCTGCTGCAGATGTTCTAGGGATGCTTATATTTCCAAAAGGCGCCTTCTTCCCAGGCTTCACTTTAACTGCATTCTTATCGGGTTTTTTATACGGAGTATTTCTATTTAAAAAGGAAATTACTCTTTTAAGAACATTCTTTGCCGTATTGACCGTAATAGTAATATGCAGCCTGACACTTAATACAATTTGGTTGGTTATTCTATACAATAAAGGAGCCATTGCTATTTTAACAGCTAGATTGATTAAGGACGCTATTTTTATTCCTATACAAACTGTGACTATCTATTTTGTTTGGAAATTCCTTGGTAATGCACTCACCAAAACTTTTAATTTAGGCACTTTGGAGTAATTATAACTAATGCTCTTATTTCTAAGACTTTTTAAAGATTCATCCGTATTGTATATATAATAATATTAATGGGAGTGAAAACAACATTGAATAAGAGAATATTTTCGTTTATATCATTGTCCCTTGTGTTTATAATGTTCCTTGTTTCTGCGGGGTGCGGAGTTAGAATCAATGGGAAAGAGTATGAATTCTATAAATCAAGCCAAAGTGATAAAAAGAATAGCATTTTCAGCGGTATTGGTGAGGCATCAACCCACAACCAGACAATCGCCCAGGACGAAATCGAGGGTGAAGAGTTTAAAGTATCAACAAGTGCGGGTAATGTAGAGATTACAAAATCGGGTAACAGTGGAATAGAGCTGAATGCTGAACTAGTAGTAAGAGGTGCTTCAGCCGAAACCAAGAAAACAATTCTGGAAAATATGATTCTTGCACTGGAGCATAAGGGAGATAATGTCGAAGTAGTGATTAAGACAAAAGATAGTGAGGATTTCTGGGATTGGCATAAGTATCACTACAAATCGTACCAGATAACTATTAACTACAATATTAGTCTTCCAGATAATTTTAAGAATCTAGATATAAGTACAGGTGCAGGAAATATCATTGTTGAAGGCGTATCGGATAAAGTTGAGGCAAGTACAGGTGCTGGCAATATTGATTTTAACAATATGAAAGCTGAATTTTCGGCAAGTACCGGAGCCGGAAATATAACTATTGAGGACTCTTCTCCACTGGGAAAAAGTAAACTGAGTACCGGCGCGGGTAACATATATTTTAACGGCTTATTAAATGAAGTGGATGCATTCAAAGCTTCTACCGGAATGGGAAATGTTGATTTTCTTGTACCTGCCGATTCAAAGATGACGCTGGATGTAGATACCGGTGTTGGAAATCTTAGCGGCAGCTTTATAAAAACGAATAGTGACAACAAAACACACTTCAAAGGGGATGTTAACGGCGGTGGACCTTCCGTCGAGTTAAGTACCGGAGTTGGAAATGTTAATGTTGAAGAGAATTAACTTGATTTTGATATGATAGAGTATTATAAAAGGGATGTAAGTATAGGCTTACATCCCTTAATATTGCAACTAGTGAAGTTTAAATTATAGCTTTTACTGATTCCCAAAGTATATCACAAAGCTCGCACTGCTTGTTATTTTCATCAAACGGAAGTGAACCGGTGAAGCCTGCTTTACCCATTTCCAGTACATAATCTCCTATAGAGGCTGATAGGTAGAAATCTCCCTCACCATAGTTTTTTCTCTCAAGTATATCTATCATCTGACCAATATCCAGCAGGGGAAGACAATCCTGTTTCGAAAATGACTCCGGGCGCTGAAATTCAAAGTTAAAATCTTCATCAAAGTTGAAATCTGCATCTTCCGTTGGATCGTCTTCAACTGTAGAAGATTCGTTCACAGAATCTTCTTCGTCAATTCTATCAGAGGAAATACTATCTGAATATGCTTCTTCTTCCTTTATTTTTAAGCTGTCATCCGCCATGAATTTTAGATCATAAAGTAACATATCATGATGTTTTAATAGTGTTATTCCGCCTACAACATATATAATCTGTTCAAATCTTTCTTCAGCTGCATCCACGCATACGGTTGCAACAACAGTATCATAAATATGGGGAATCCACAGGTCACGGAGATTTTGCTGTTGTTCGAGGGTTAACTCCTCTAAATCTTTTCGAGTAATTCTTAATTTCATGAGGTTGTCCTCCAAAAATATGTATTCATACGAGTGCCGGATAAAGTGATTTTGTGGCCCTCGAATTTCTATTTTATTATAATATAATTATCTTTTATTGTCATACATTTTCCTGATTGAATTATTTTGAACAAAAAGTTTAGTTTATCTTAAATTGCTTGAAATTAGGCACATTCCCATATAGTATAAACAAGCCAGTTTAAGAAATTAATTTGGCTCGTTTGTGAAATTAATGGACAAAACGTTGGTTATGCTTATGCATCAAAATATAGAGAACATGCTGCATATCAATGGTCAGTTGATGTTACTGTATATGTAAATCCTTAATTTCATAGAATGCATATAGCTACAGCTTTTTATACTGCGTTGATACAATTACTTAAAATACAAGGATATTATTGTGCTTATGCTGGGGTTGCATTACCGAATATCAAAAGTGAGGGATTTCATAAATCTTTTGGCTTCAAACCAGTTGGAGTTTTTCATAACATTGGATTCAAGTTTGACGAATGGCGGGATGTTAAATGGTTTGAATTAACAATTTTAGACCATTCAATAAAACCTGTAGTACCTAAGTCGATTAATCAAATAAAAGACACACAAGAATTTATAGATATTATTAATAATTCAATCCAAATGATAAGATAATGAAATTTTATAGATTTGGTTTTTCACTTAAAGGTTTATTGGTTTCATGTTAATTATGATTCCTAATATAATATGGATGATTGCCATGCTGATTGTTTTAATAAACATGCAAGGCAGGAATAAAAAATGTATAAAGCTCAACATTGAAATCATTCCAAGTGTTATCTTTGGAAAAACGCATAATGTAATTACCTGTGTCAATTACTTGTTGTAGGACATAAGCATAATTTGAAGTTAGGTTAATGAACAATTAATGTAGAATCATTAGATATTATAAAACATCGATTACTTTATTATGAGTATTGGAGGGAACAGATATGAATGGTCCAATATGGGCAGGTTGGTCTGTAGTTGTTATAATGGCAGCGATGTCTATTATTTTATTGATGGGAAAAGGTGCTTTCTTAATTGCTGGGTTTAATACATCAAGTAAAAAAGAAAAGGCAAGATATAATGAGAAGAAAAGAAGTATAACCTTCTAAAAAATATTAGAGGTTATGTGCATTCCGATGGGTACACCGGATACAACAAGCTAAATGAATTCATCAGATACGGATGATGGACACACCAAACGTGTAAGTTTATAGAAGCTATCCCCGAAGGAAAGAGGTAGGTTCACAGTATATGCCGACATTTCAAACATTTCTAATTGTCATTAATATGCTTATAATTATTTTCCTCTTTTGGATTTTCTTCTACAACAAAGATTCAAACACTAGAACGTACCAAGGAAATTGGTATTATGAAAGCTGTTGGAGCTAATAAGAAACAAATTATTAAATCCATCACATCAGAAAGTCTATTCATTAGTTTGATCAGTTGGGACATTGCGATAGTATTTTCTATACCTACCCTCTTTACCGGAATTGATTATTTTAGGAAGACTATGCTAGAAGCGCAAATTACAATTAATTGGTTTGCATTAATGATTAGTTGTATTATATGGCTGTTATTAACTTAAATAATAGCCAAAAGAGTAAGAAAGAAATCAGCTAAATATGCTTTAAAATTAACTATAAAAATTGAACTTTGATAGTTGAAAGTGAGGTAGAGATTTTAGCTTGACTAAATATTATTCCAGATATAACATTTAATGTAGTTACTTCTAAAAATCAGGGTTCAAATTCTTTATTATAAGGAGTATAAGATATGACAATTGAAGATGTACCATTTTGTACAATTGACTGGGCTACAATAAAGCCAACAATACATTCTGGCGTGACTGGAGAAGCTTATTGGCGTACTTTTGAAATAGGTAATATACGTGTTCGTATGGTCGAGTATACACCCGGATATTTGGCAGACCACTGGTGTAACCGAGGGCATGTACTTCTCTGCATAGATGGTGAATTAGTTACTGAACTTGACGATGGCAGAAAATTCACTTTGACACCAGGAATTAGTTATCAGGTAGATAATGTTAACCCACATCGTTCATATACAGATAAGGGGGCTAAACTTTTTATAGTAGACTAGTTATAAGCATTTGGTCAATTATATGTTTGATTCGTTTTCATTACATAAATAATTAATTAAGTACCGCATTCAGTGTGAAGTGCGGTTTATTTTTGCATCGAATTACGTCGCAATTTAGCGGGAATACGAGTAAGAAATTTGAACATTTGTAAATGAATAGTACGGTAGTGGTAAATCCCAAAATGTTTTTTGATGACTTGACATATCAGTTGTCACAATATAACATGTTTCTAAAAACTAACAATTTTAGGAGCAAATTCATAAGAAAACTGGGAATACAAAATTTTTACTATTTGCTTTAATTTTAATCCTAATGACGGGAAGTAAGCAAGATGCCTTTATCAAGGCTCAGAGTGAGTTCGATAATGATTATTTTGAATTATGTGATAGTGTAATAACTGATACAAGAGAAATCAGTCGGGAAAAAGCATATGAGGTGGCCCAAAAATTGCAATCAGATGATTGTGCTCAAAGATTAAAAAAATTAAATGAGCTACTTACCGTCATGGAGCAAAATCAAAACATAAAAGATAGTTATACATTTTCGTATGGAGTAACGAACAGAGAGTACAATGATATTGTTATGATAAAAGACTCTTATAGCATGTGGGATAAATTATCAGATGATCAAAAGAGAGACATTACTAGGAACTACGGAATTATAGTTACCATGTATAGTATGGAAAAGGATGACAGATCTAAAAAATAAGCAGATATTAATTTAATCTATACCGCACATTTAGTTAATTGGATGTGCTTTTTTATTGCATAAAATTAGTCTATAGCGACGGAAAGTTGATCTTTGGAATTGAATAGTGCGGTAAAAGTTGATTTAAAATTAATTTAACTTATTATATAAAATGTAATACAAACAAGGCTGAACAGGAGGCATGAAATGAGAAAGATTGTATTTAAGCAGATTGTAGTATATGTAGTATACTAATTGCGTATACTCTGATAGGTGTTATACTACCCAGCAGTCTTGATATCGAATTTCCTGCTTTAACCTTTTTTACGTGGCTCATTGCTCCACTCATTGCAGTAATATCAGCTACACAAATATCAAAATTGTTTAAAACTAAAGTTAATATACACATAATAATTTCTTTTATTATAAACTTCATATGTATTCTAATTTATACATGGTTTGAGAGCCGAAAACCTTATGTTGAAGGTGATTTCTTGGACTTTCGAGGCTTAATTGTAGCATTCTTTGGTTATGGGCAGTTAGTAGGTATTATATTCACAATAGTGTGGGTAAAAATAATAAGAAAATCAAAAGTACTTTAAGCTAAATTGGGATCGATTCGACCACACATCACAGTTATGACTTAGTGCGGTTTTTTTCATGTCCGGGTTTCAGACGCTATTTGAATAGAAAACGGCGGAAATGAAGGAAAGACTGGACGTTGAAAACTGAATAGTGCGGTAGCGGTTTAAACTTGACATAGCAATCTACCAGATGTAGTATTATTTGTAATGAATGCTTTTGAATCGATATTGTAGCCAAAATACGAAGTTAATGTAAGAATAAATTATTAAAGGGAGAGTTAAAACATTGAGAATAAGATTTCTAACAATTACTTTGTTTATTATGGTATTATCCCTTACTGCATCATGTTCAAAGGAACAAATTGAAACCAGAATTTATTCTTTTTGTGGTGAGACGGATGTTATAACGATAAATAATGGTTTAATTATATCAACTGACGGTTTAGAAAAATTTATTGGTGGAGATTTAACATTTAAAGGTGAAGAACCACTAGATGTTAAAAGTTGTGTTACAAAATTCTTTTATTACAAAGATGGAGTTGAAGATACCATTTTAAGCAATTCTGAAAGCGTTGAAGGTTCTACGAAAGGCTCAATAATTTCAACAGATATGGGTTCAATCAGTTCAGAAAACTTATTTTATAGTAATAATTTGGAGCAAGTTATTAAGTCGTTAAACTTGTCAATAACTGGATTTTTTATGAATGGGGAAAAGTTTGAATATAATGTAGTTCTTGACGTAGAAAAGGCTTATTAACTAACACAACAAGTATATAGATTCTAAAATCGGTACCGCACATTCAGTTAAATGAATTGCGGTTTTTTCATGACAACAGATAGTGATTGGTTTAGGTATCGTGCAACAGCTATAATCATCGAAAATAATTGCGTTTTATTGTCAAGAAATGTCATGAAACAGCTTTTTGTTATTATTTCTTCAGCATTCGATACCCGGCAGTCGTTGAAACAGCAAAATAACTTGACAGAGAACACAAGTTTGATAAATAATGTTAAGGAACAATAAAAACGGAGGAGTAACTAATGACAAAAGATACCAGAAAGACTGAATATGGCAATGAGAGTATTTCATCCTTAAAAGGTGCAGACAGAGTAAGGCTGCGTCCGGGCGTTATATTTGGATCAGATGGTCTGGATGGTTGTCAGCATTCTTTCTTCGAAATTCTGTCAAACTCAATCGACGAGGCCAGGGAAGGGCATGGTAATGTTATCGAAGTTACCAGGTTTGCTGACCATTCAATAATGATACAGGACTGGGGCAGAGGGCTGCCCGTTGACTACAACACCAAGGAGGAGCGATACAACTGGGAGCTGGTGTACTGCGAATTGTACGCGGGAGGTAAGTACCAGAACAACTCCGGTGAAAACTACGAATACAGTCTTGGTTTAAATGGTCTTGGTGCATGCGCAACCCAATACAGCTCTGAATATTTTGATGTTACTGTATTCAGAGATGGACATAAATATCAGCTTCACTTTGAAAAGGGTGAAAACATAGGCGGGCTTAACAAGGAAAAATGTAAATATGAGCAAACTTCCACAATTCAGAAATGGAAACCTGATATTGATGTATTTACCGATATAAACATTCCTCTGGAATATTTTCAAACAGTTCTAAAAAAGCAGGCAGTGGTAAACGCCGGACTTCGTTTTATACTTAAGGATGAGGAATCGGGTGAGACATTTATATATTGCTATGAAAACGGTATAGTCGATTACATAAAGGAAATCAATAAAGATAATGGCTTTACTGACGTTCAATTCTATGAAACTGCTACAAGAGGTCGTGACAGGGAGGACAAGCCCGAGTACAAGGTAAAAATGCAAATTGCCTTCTGCTTTAATAATCAGACAAATCTTCTGGAATACTACCATAATTCAAGTTTTCTTGAATATGGAGGTGCTCCTGACAAGGCTGTTAAGAATGCAATGGTTTATGAAATAGACAAATGTATAAAGGCCAGGGGCAAATATACCAAGGATGAAGCTAAAATTACCTTTGCGGACGTTGAAGACAGTTTGATTCTGGTGGTTAATTCCTTCTCGACTGTTACAAGTTATGAAAATCAGACGAAAAAGTCTATTACCAATAAATTTATTCAGGAAACAATGACCGAATTTCTGAGACAACAGTTGGAAGTGTATTTTATTGAGAATAAGGTTGAAAGTGATAAAATAATAGAACAGGTTTTGGTTAACAAGCGAAGCAGGGAAACTGCCGAAAAAACCAGAATCAATATTAAGAAGAAACTTAGCGGAAATGTGGACATTTCGAACCGAGTGAAGAAGTTTGTTGACTGCAGAACAAAAGATTTGTCAAAAAGAGAAATATATATAGTGGAGGGTGACTCCGCACTTGGTTCCTGCAAGCTTGGCCGTGACGCCGAGTTTCAGGCTATTATGCCTGTCAGAGGTAAGATTTTAAATTGTCTTAAAGCGGATTATGACAGCATATTTAAAAATGAAATTATTGTTGATTTGCTAAAGGTTCTGGGCTGTGGGGTTGAAATCAAGTCCAAACATAACAAGGAGCTTAATACCTTTGATTTAGATAATCTCAGGTGGAACAAGGTTATAATTTGTACCGATGCCGATGTAGACGGCTTTCAGATAAGGACGCTTATACTTACCATGCTATACAGACTTGTACCTACGCTGCTTCAGGAAGGTAAGGTTTTTATAGCCGAATCTCCACTATTTGAGATAAGCTGCAAGGGAAAAAGCTATTTCGCATATTCCGAAAAGGAAAAGGCAGATATACTATCAAAACTCGAGGGTAAAAAGTTCTCAATACAACGGTCAAAAGGACTTGGTGAAAATGAGCCTGAGATGATGTGGCTTACAACCATGAGTCCGGAGACCCGCAGACTTATTAAGGTAACTCCTACAGAAGTCGAATATACGGCACAAATGTTTGACGTGCTTCTGGGAGATAATTTGCCTGGCAGAAAGCTTTTCATAGAGGAAAACGGCAGCAAATATCTGGACATGATAGACGTAAGCTGATTTATTGATTAAACGGATATTAAGTTAAAAGGATACACTTATACATTTTGAATTTTGTTATAAAGTAACAGCATATTAACAGAAAAGAGGATATGAATGTCTACTCACAAAAATTTTGTTGAACAGGATATAGTATCAACACTTGAGAACAATTACATGCCGTATGCAATGAGCGTTATTGTATCAAGAGCAATCCCAGAAATAGACGGCTTCAAGCCCTCCCACAGGAAATTGCTCTATACCATGTACAAAATGGGCCTGCTCACCGGTGCAAAGACCAAATCATCAAATATTGTGGGTCAGACCATGAAACTGAATCCACACGGTGATATGGCTATTTATGAAACCATGGTCAGGCTGACCAGAGGTAATAACGCTCTGCTTCATCCTTTCGTAGATTCAAAGGGAAACTTTGGTAAACAGTATTCCAGGGATATGAAGTTTGCAGCGCCCCGTTATACTGAGGCAAAGCTTGACAAGTTTTGTGAAGAAGTATTCAAGGATATTGATAAAAACACTGTAGAATTCGTGGATAATTACGACGGAACTATGAAAGAACCCGTACTTCTGCCTACGACCTATCCCAATATTCTTGTAAATGCAAATCAGGGGATTGCTGTTGGTATGGCAAGTAACATTTGCAGCTTCAATCTTGAGGAAATATGCCAAGCTACCTCTGCATTAATAGACAATCCTGATGCAATTATGGAGGATTACCTTAAAGCACCCGATTTTTCATCCGGCGGACAGCTTATTTATTCCGAAAAGGAGATAAGAGATATATATGCTAATGGAAAGGGCAGCTTCAAGGTTCGAGCAAAATATAAGTATGACAAGGAAAACAATTGTATAGAGATTATTGAAATTCCATATACAACAACTGTTGAAGCCATAATGGATCAGATTATCGATTTGATTAAGGGTGGTAAAATTAAGGAAATTACTGATGTGAGAGATGAGACTGATTTAAGTGGTCTGAAGCTTACTCTTGATATCAGAAAAAATACCGATCCTGACGCCTTGATGAACAAGCTTTTCAAATTTACGCCGCTTCAGGACAGCTTCAACTGCAATTTCAATATATTAATAAACGGTAAGCCAAGAGTTATGGGAGTTAGAACTATTCTAAACGAATGGCTTGCTTTCAGAGTTGATTGCATTAAGCGGCAAACCCTTTATGATATAGAGAAAAAGAGCGATAAGCTTCATCTCCTTATGGGTTTGAAAAAGATACTGATGGATATTGACAAAGCTATTGCCATTATAAGGGGAACAGAGGAAGAGGCTCTAGTAATCCCTAATTTGATGAACGGCTTTCAGATTGATGAGGTACAGGCTGATTTTATTGCTGAAATAAAGCTCAGAAATCTTAACAAGGAGTATATACTGAACAGAGTCAGTGAAGTTGATGACCTTGTTAAGGAAATTGCTGAATTAAAGGATATATACGGTAATGAAAGCAAGATTAAAAAGATTATTCAAAAGCAGCTTAAGGAAATTGTCAAGAAGTTCGGACAGCCAAGACGTACTGAGTTAATTCATGAAGAGCATGTGGAGGAAATAACCACTGAGCATTTGATTGAAGATTACAACCTTAAGATATTCCTGACAGAACAAAGTTATCTTAAAAAAATACCGCTGGTATCTTTAAGAGCAAATCCTGAGCATAAGCTGAAGGACGATGATAATATTGTTCAGGAAATCGAGTCTCATAACAAGGCCGACTTGTTGCTATTCTCGAATAAGTTCAACGTGTACAAAACAAAAATCTATGATATTCCGGATTGCAAGGCGAGCAGCCTTGGAGAATATCTGACAAATCTGTTGAGTCTTGAAAATGATGAAAAGATTATCTATGTAACTTCAACAGACAATTATGACGGATACATGCTGTTCTTCTATGAAAATGGTAAAGCTGCGAAAATAGAGATGTCCAGCTATGCGACAAAAACTAACCGCAAAAAGCTTGCCAATGCCTATTGTGACAGTTCATCTCTTGTAAGGATGATGTTTACTACCGAAGATATTGATCTTGTGGCAACCAGCAGCATTAAAAAGGTTCTGGTATTTAATACTGAGAACATCAACCCTAAATCAACAAGAGATTCGCAGGGAGTGCAGGTTTTGACCTCTAAAAAAGGAAGTACGCTGGTGTATATTAAAACAATTGAGGAAATGCAGCTGAGCGATGTGGACTACTATCGTACCAAGAATATTCCTGCAATAGGTTGTTATCTTAAGGATGAAGATAAAGCCGATATACAGCTGACCTTGGAGTTAGAGTAAAATTAGGGGGTAAAATGATCAAACTGTACATAACGAGACATGGTGAAACACAATGGAATGTTGAGGGCAGGATGCAGGGGTGGAATAACTCTGAACTGACAGCAAAGGGTATAGAAAATGCAAAGACTCTTGGAAAAAGCCTGAACGGCATAGATTTTAAAGTTATTTATTCCAGCTCCAGCCAGAGAGCTGTTAATACAGCCGAACTAATAAGAGGAGACAGGAAAATTGATATTATAACTGATGAAAATCTTAGAGAAATAAATCTGGGAGAATGGGAAGGAAAGGCAAAGAACGAGTTTACAGAAGCCGATAAGGACGGTTTGGATGCTTTCTGGAACAGGCCACATCAGTACAAGGCCAGTTCAGGTGAAGACTTCTTCCAGGTCAGATCACGAATTGAAGCTGTTTTAAAGAGAATTATCAAGGAAAATAAAAACTGCAATGTTCTTATAGTTACACACGCTGTTATTGTAAAGACCATAATGGCTATATTTAAGGGTATTCCAATTGAAAAGCTGTGGGAACAGCCTTTTATATATGGGACAAGCATGAGTATAGTTGAAATTGATAATGATTCTGAGCATAATGAGTGCAGCCCAATAGATAAAGCTAATGACAGAGTGGATTTTTTCGAGACTTTAAAAGCCAGGGTAATAATTGAAGGTGATATGTCTCACATAAGGGAGTAGTACGCTAAGTAATAGTAGTGAGTTATATAACAGCAAAGTAATAACTAAGATATCGTTAAGTAAGTAATCAGCTGGTTAAGCTAGCAGCTTTCTTACTTCGTAAATATCTTAACAGAAACAGTAATGATGCAAAAAGCCTTAATATTCCCACACACCCCAGGGCAAAAACAATGGAAGTACGTTTGTAAAGCCAGACTCCGATAATTGGAGAAATGAACTGTGACAGGTTTATTAAGGTTGTGTAAACTGCAATATTAATAGTCTTGTTTTTTTGCGGAACTACTTCTATGAGATTATGAAAAATTGCAAGAGTAAAGGCTGAAAAGGTTAGACCTGTAACAGTACTTTGAATTAGCAGCAGGTATTGAGATTTTATCAGTATCATTGACAAAGCATTTATAGAAAGACCAAGGGTGCCAAAAACAAGTATCAGCCGGGCACCCTTTTTCTCGATTGTTTTTCCCCAGAAGGTATAGGTAAGTACTCCGGCAAAGCCTACGGCTACGTTGACATAACTCAACCATGCTTCATTTATTCCGATCACATCTACCTGATATATAAAGAATAAAGGCCATCCCATATGCCAGGACACAT